>JAHDCS010000001.1 GCA_020629755.1 Flavobacteriales bacterium
CCGACCCCCTCGGTGTAAACGAGGTGCTCTGAACCAACTGAGCTAATCGCCCAAAAGATGGGCAAATATAACTCGAATCCTTCAGTTAGACAAACATTCAAAAAAATTCTTAGCCTTATGTTGTAACCAAATCTACAAAATGAGTTATAGGAGTAAATCAAAAATTATGAAAACACTCCATATATTAAGTCTAGGTTCTATATTAACCATTTCTATTGGCGCTTTTTTTCTTACTAAAAACAACTCTAAGTCTTTAAAAAACAAACACAACGCTTCTGATTTTACCGCTTCTTTTATTGAACCCCCTCACAATGATTTTGATATTGACGAGGTTCTCTACAAGATTAATCCAAAAAAAGACACTACACTCATTCATCATACAGGTACATCCATCCAAATAAAAACTGGGGATATAGTCGATATAAACGGAAAGATTCCGACAGAAGACATCACACTAAAATACAGAGAATTTCATAACCCACTTGACGGCTACTTAGCTGGCATACCCATGAATTATGATAGCGCTGGCACAGAATATGTGTTTGAGTCTGGAGGGATGTTTGAAATAGATGCTGTCACTCAAACAGGAGAAAAACTTTTTATTCAAAAAGATTCTTTACTAGAAATAGAATTGGCTTCTGAGAATGCAGTAAATACTAATTTATATATTCTGGACACTGTTAAGCAGCAGTGGATATACAGAGGTAAAGACAAGCTAGAAGCCGCCTTACCCATGTTAGACTCTAACGGAAAGCAAATTTCAATAAAACCAGAATTAGAAGACACCTCAAAATTTCGATTTACAATTGATCTTGTGAAAGGAGAGTTTCCAGAATTAGAAGATTTAGAAGGCATTACCTTTCAAATTTTAGATTCTCAAAAGTTTAGCAATGCGCTGTATTCGCAAGTATGGGATGACATTTATTTAGATTATGACAATCAAAGAGAATATGTTCTTGGACTTTTTAATGAAAATGGGCAACACCACTTTAAATGCAAACCTGTTTTTGGCGCAAAAGACTACTCAAAACAATCCAAAAAATTTCTCAAAAAGTATAAAAAGTATATTGAAAAGACCTTAAAAAGTTACTCTGGAAACTACCGAAACAATTACTTGAATTTAGCCAATAAAATAGTGGCGAATGTTTTAAGGAAAAAGAGAATTACTGAAATGCAAAAACAAGTATTAAAAACATACTCTGAAAGAATAAATAGCGGTCAAATGAAAATTTCAGAATATATGCCAGAAGACCTTTTAAAAGAACTATTCACAGACTCCTCCCTTTCTTCAAAGATTAAACGTGAAATACAGCTCACTCTAAATAAAAAAACATTTCAACGCACTCTAAACATTAATAGGTTTGGGTATTGGAACTGTGATAACCCTAGGCCATTACCAAGAAAATATATAGTAAAATTTATAAATGAAGATAACCAAAACATACAATCCAAATCAGTTCATTGTGCTTATTTGAATAGAAATATGAGAATTTCAGGCAAAGCGCTTCGAATCGACTCTACAGGCGAAATGATTGCCTGGGTAGAGTTTTCAGATTCAACAATGGCTTTGATTGAACATAAAGAACTTGAGTTTATTCGAGACAAGGGAGTAAAAACGTTGCAACTCAAAGAAGAGTCTTATGCAGATGTTATTGAAAAAATCAAAAATAAATACAATGGGTAAGAAAATTATAACAACGATGATCATGTGCCTTAGTTTAGTACTAGGGCACGCTCAGAAAAAAGGGTCTTTTAAACTCAGAAAACTTGATAAACATTTAGTGGTCAATGTTGCAAGAACCAATATTCTTTATAGCGGCATAGATAACCATTTAGAAATAATGGTAAATGGTGTTGATCCGAGTTTATATAAAATAAAGGCTCCGGGAGCTAAAGTAAACAAGGTAGATTCAGCAAGCTCAAAATATTTCTTTAATGTGATTCCTGATGAAAAGATTGACTATGTTAAATTAGAAGTATCCACCAAAAGTGGGTATAAGCAAAGCATTGAGTTTAACGTGATTCAACCCCCAGAGCCAGCAATTTATTTCGCAGGAGTTACGGGGAATAAAGGCAAGGCATCTATCTCTAAGATAAAAGCTGCAATTGGTGTGTTGGCTTCACCACCCTCATGCAGCATGTTTGGTGAAAATGATTTTAAAGTAGCTTCATTTTCATTAAGTATAAAATACAAAGGGGATTTAGTTGAAAAAAAGAGCCTAGGTAATAGAATTACACCTGCACAATCTGCCATACTGCAAGGGCTTCAAAAAGGCTCAAAGGTGTATATTGAAGATGTTGTTTTAGAGTTTAAAAATGGCCAAAAAAGAACAGCAAAAGGAGTTGTTGTAAGAGCGACTTAAAGAAAAAAAGAATTTTTTCACGAGAAATTGTAACCAATTAAACTTTTGATGTTATAGGTACAAATCAAACATCATGAAAATAATATACACATTTACATTAGGATTCTTTTTTTCGTTAAATCTTTACACTCAACAAGCATTAGTAAATACCCCAGCGCATAATGTGGCCTATAGAGGCTTATCTCAAAAAGTAGTAGTAATGACTAAAGGTATAGCTAAAAGTAAACTCAATTTTAAAATCAAAGGAGGTGATATTCTATCTATCTCAGCTAATAAAGATACTGTTAAGTTTAGAGCTAATTCAGACTCAGCAGAAAGCATTATTTTACAAGTACTAAATGGCAATAACCTTGTTTCAGAAACGTCTTTCAAGTTGCTAAATAAGCCCAACTTAATCGCAAAAATTGCAGGCGCAACATCATCAAATAAGTGTGACGCAAATTACATAAAGAAATCTACTTTAATTTCTGCCTTGGGTGTTTCAGTCTCGAATGAGGGGTTTGCAGTTGATCCGGAAAGTGCAAAAGTTATTTCTTTTAATGTTTGCATGATTATTAGAGGATGGGCTGTTGAAAGGGTAGTTAGAGGGAATAAAATTACACCTCAAGTTCTCGCGATGTTTGAAAGTGCAAAAAGAGGTTCAAAAATTTATATTGAAAATATTAAAGCAAAAACTTCAAAAGGTATTGTTCGATTAGGTGGTATTAAAATAAAGGTAACTTAACTAACCACTTCATACTGCTCTACGCTTGGGCAGGTGCAAATCAAATTACGGTCTCCATGAGCATTGTCAATCCGCTTAACTGGAGGCCAGTATTTGTTTGTTTTCACAAAAGAAAGTGGAAATACCGCCTTTTCTCTCGAATAAGAATGTGTCCAATTATCAGTTGATATATCTTCAACCGTATGGGGTGCGTTTACCAGTACATTATCTTCTTTTGGATAATCCCCTTTTTCAACTTCTAACATTTCTTCTTTGATGTGAATCATCACATCACAAAACCGGTCGATCTCCTCACGGCTTTCACTCTCAGTGGGTTCAATCATTAGCGTACCTGCTACCGGAAATGACATCGTTGGGGCATGATAGCCGTAATCCATTAAACGCTTAGCGATGTCTTCAACACCAATGCCTATCTCTTTAAACGTACGGCAATCTACTATCATTTCATGCGCTACACATCCCCCCTCTCCAGAATAAAGAACATCGTAATGCTTTTCAAGGCGTGCTTTGATGTAATTGGCATTTAAAATGGCCATTTGCGTTGATTTTTTTAATCCCTCTGTGCCCAAAAGCTTAATGTACGCATATGAAATAAGTAAAATAAGTGCACTACCAAATGGCGCTGCTGATACGGCTGAAATACCCTTAGGCTTTTCGAGATCAACCAGCGTATGTGCGGGCAGAAAAGGCTTTAAATGTTTGGCTACTCCAATAGGCCCCATACCAGGGCCTCCTCCACCATGAGGAATTGCAAAAGTTTTATGTAAATTCAAATGACAGACATCTGCACCTATACTGCCAGGCGAAGTAAGCCCTACCTGCGCATTCATGTTTGCCCCATCCATATATACCTGCCCCCCACAATCATGAATGATCTGCGTGATGTCTTTAATTGAAGCCTCGAACACCCCGTGCGTAGAGGGGTAAGTGACCATTAAACACGAAAGATTCGCTTTATGTTCTTCTGCTTTTGTTTTCAGGTCTTCTAGGTCAATATTGCCTTTTTCATCGCATTTTACAACCACAACTTTCAATCCGGCCATTACAGCAGAAGCAGGATTAGTGCCATGAGCCGATGAAGGAATAAGCGCTATATTTCTATGTGCTTGCCCTTCACTTTTTTGATAAGCTCTAATTACCATTAAGCCCGTATATTCACCTTGGGCGCCAGAATTAGGCTGAAACGACAAGCCATCAAAGCCCGTAATCTTACAAAGCCAATCTGAAAGTTGCTCAAGTATTTGCATATACCCTTGAGCTTGATCTTTAGGAACAAATGGGTGTAAATCAGAAAATCGACTATCAGAAATTGGATACAGCTGCGCCGCGGCATTGAGCTTCATGGTACACGATCCTAATGAAATCATTGACCTAGTCAAAGAAATGTCTTTGTTTTCAAGTGATTTTATATACCGCATCATCTCTGTTTCTGAATGATACTTTTGAAAAATTGGATGGGTCAAAAATGAAGACTCTCGCTTATAAAACATGGGGATTTCCTCAAAGCCAATCTCCATCCTCCCAAAAGAAAACACCTTATCAAACACACTGAGTATCTGTTGTAAATCTTTAAGGCTGTGCGACTCATCTATACTGATACTCACACGATTATTTTGATGGAAGAAAAAATTAACTTTTTCTGCTTTAGCCTCCTTTTTAATGGCATTAATTTGACTGGGGTCAAAAGAAAAACTGAGGGTATCGAAATACGTTTGATTCACACTTTTAAGCCCCATTTTAGTAAAGGCGACTTTAAGCGCTGTAGTCTTGTCAAAAATATCTTGTGCAATAGCTTTAATGCCTTGATAGCCATAATAAACAGCATACATACTAGCCATGATCGCTAAAAGAGCCTGAGCGGTACAAATGTTTGAGGTGGCTTTATCGCGGCGAATATGTTGTTCACGCGTTTGCAAAGCCATCCTGTAGGCCTTTTGACCAGCGGCGTCTAAAGACACTCCAATAATACGTCCAGGAACATTGCGCTTATAGCTTTCAAGGGTAGCAAAAAAAGCGGCATGTGGCCCACCATACCCCATAGGCACACCGAATCGCTGAGTCGTGCCAATCACCACATCTGCGCCACATTCACCGGGAGGCACAGTAATCGCTAAAGATAATAAATCAGACGCTACAGCAACCTTCAGATCAGATGATTTTAAGGCCTCTACAATAGCCTTCAAATCAATCAATGTGCCATAGCGATTTGTCTGTTGCAAAAACGCCCCAAACACCCCGCTTGTATCAGGCACTTGGGTCACCTGAAATGGCACAAGTTCAATCCCTAAGGGCTTAGCCCGCGTAGTAAGTACATCAAGGGTATGCGCAAAGGCGTCTTGATCAATTAAAAACTTATTTACACCTTCTTTTTGTTGGGCTCTGCTTCGCGTATTAAAGAGCATAAGCATAGCTTCAGCTGCAGCAGTTGCTTCATCTAAAAGAGAAGCATTGGCAATAGGCATGGCGGTCAAATCACAAACCATGGTCTGAAAGTTTAGCAACGCCTCTAAACGCCCTTGAGAAATCTCAGCCTGATAAGGCGTGTAAGCCGTATACCAACCCGGATTTTCTAAAACATTACGGCGAATCACATTGGGCACGACAGTGCCATAATAGCCTTGCCCTATAAAATTAGTATAGCATTTGTTTTTCTGCGCAAGCTGATCCATGTGCAATGCAAATTCTGCTTCACTAACTGGCGCGGTGACTTCAGGTGCTTTTGAAAGGTAAATATTTGGGGGGATGATGTTTTTGCAAAGCGCATCTAAATCAGCATACCCCAGAGTTTGAAGCATATTTGCTTTATCTGCTTTTCGAGGGCCAATGTGCCTGTGTGTGAACGATCGCATAGCCAAGATAATAGTAGGTTGTAAATCTACATTAACTCTTTAACATTTAAGCCTTATTTTAGTTTATTTTTCACCATAATTTTCCACATTTTTCATCCTTGTTTTCAACAAAAAAAGTACTTTAGTCGCAAAACAATACACATGGAACTCCACAAAGCAGGTTATTACGCAGACAAAGCCCTTGAATTAACCTTAGAATACGGGCCAAAAGTGATATTAGCCATTGTCACGCTTGTTATTGGTTTTTGGATTGTTGGACGGATCACAAAAATCCTTAAAAAAGTCATGCAAAAAGGGGGCTTAGATGAGTCTCTTTCAAAATTTTTAGGATCACTCGCCGGAATGCTACTCAAGGTCATGGTTGTGCTTTCTGTGGCAGGGATGTTTGGCGTAAACACCACATCCTTTATTGCAATACTTAGTGCCCTTATGGTAGGTGTGGGCATGGCTTTAAATGGTACTATTGGTCACTTTGCAAGCGGGGTTATGATCATGATATTCAGACCCTTCAAGGTAAATGATTTGGTTGAAATTGGCGATAGCCGAATGGGCACAGTAGAGGCCATAAACGCCTTTAACACCACCTTAAAGACACTTGACAACAAACGCATCATTGTAGGCAATGCCGATATTACATCGAATACCATTACCAACATCTCTGGACAAGGCATTGTAGGTGTTGAACTCACTTTTGGTATCGCTTATGGCGCAAGTATTGACAAAGCCAGAGAAGTCATTTTAAAGGTTGCTGAAAGTTGTCCGTATATCCTTAAAGAAGAACCAAAAGGAGTTGTGGTGGCAGAACTAGCAGATAGCTCTGTGAATTTAGCAACGCGCCCATTCTGTAAATCAGAAGACTATTGGGATACTCGATTTTTTATGCAAGAAAATGTCAAAAAAGAATTCGATAACGCCGGCGTAGAGATGCCCTTTCCGCAGATGGATGTGCACATGCAGAGCAGTTAATTCAGCGTCACTTCCCTTAAGTTTACTCACTTATTGTTCAACAACTCAATAATGCTCCAGCATTATTTGACCATATTATTCAATTAGTTTATATTTGCACGTCTTAAAAAAATAAAGAGATGCACAATATATTATATCTAGCGCCACTATTAGGATTTTTAGCTTTAGTGATCATGTACATAAAAGCCGCATGGGTTACAAAACAAGATGCAGGCGAAGAAAACATGCGCGAACTAGCAGAACACATAGCCTCTGGAGCGATGTCGTTTTTAAAAGCCGAATGGCGGGTGCTGATTATTTTTTCTGTTATTGCTGCTGCTTTACTTGGCTTTTCAGGAACTTTAGTTGAAACCTCTACTCCGTTTATTGCTGTATCGTTTTTGATTGGCGCATTTTTGTCAGCATTTGCTGGGTATATAGGCATGAATATTGCCACCAAAGCAAATGTCCGCACGACTCAGGCAGCCAGAACTTCTTTAAAACAAGCTCTTAAAGTTTCTTTCACTGGCGGAACCGTAATGGGGCTTGGTGTTGCTGGCTTAGCTGTTTTAGGCTTAGGCTCTCTTTTTATTGTGTTTTACAAGTGGTATGTGTTAAATGTAGGAGGGGATGTAAATGGTCTTGAGATGGAAAAAGCACTAGAAGTATTAGCCGGGTTTTCACTAGGCGCTGAATCTATTGCATTGTTTGCACGTGTAGGTGGAGGGATTTACACCAAAGCAGCGGATGTAGGTGCTGATTTAGTCGGAAAAGTTGAAGCCGGCATTCCTGAAGACGATCCAAGAAACCCTGCTACTATTGCAGATAACGTAGGTGATAATGTTGGAGATGTCGCCGGAATGGGCGCTGATCTTTTCGGGTCATATGTCGCGACCATTTTAGCCACTATGGTATTAGGTAGAGAAATCGTATCCAATGATGCATACGGTAATATTGCCCCTATTCTTTTACCGATGGTGATTGCTGGTGCCGGATTATTATTCTCAATTATAGGCACTTTGCTTGTCACCATAAAAAATGAAGAAGGAAATGTACAAAATGCTTTAAACTTAGGAAACTGGTCTTCAATGATCTTAACAGCAATAGTGTCTTACTTTATTGTAGATTTTATTCTTCCTGATGCTGTAATGAATATAAGAGGTGTCGATTTTACTAAAATCCAAGTCTTTTATGCCATCATTATTGGTTTAGTTGTCGGAGCATTAATGAGTATTGTAACTGAATATTACACGGCTATGGGCAGAGGTCCTGTAAACTCTATTGTACAGCAATCTTCAACTGGTCATGCCACCAATATTATCGGTGGTTTATCTGTAGGGATGAAAAGTACAGTTATTCCTATTTTAGTATTAGCTGCTGGTATTTACTGTTCTTATCTTTGCGCAGGCCTATACGGCGTAGCAATTGCTGCAGCGGGGATGATGGCGACTACAGCCATGCAATTAGCCATTGATGCCTTTGGCCCAATAGCAGATAATGCTGGAGGAATCGCTGAAATGAGCGGATTACCCGAAGAGGTAAGAGAAAGAACAGACATCTTAGACGCTGTAGGTAACACAACTGCCGCTACCGGAAAGGGCTTTGCTATTGCTTCGGCAGCTTTAACCGCCTTGGCTTTATTTGCTGCTTTTGTAGGCATCTCTGGGATTGATTCTATTGATATTTATAAAGCCGATGTTTTAGCTGGGCTTTTTGTAGGCGCTATGATCCCATTTATATTTTCTGCCTTAGCGATAGCAGCTGTTGGAAGAGCCGCTATGGCAATGGTGCATGAAGTACGCAGACAATTCAAAGAAATACCTGGCATTATGGAGTATAAAGCAAAACCAGAGTACGAAAAATGTGTAGAAATCTCAACACAAGCCTCAATTAGAGAAATGGTACTTCCGGGTTTAATTGCCCTTATTACGCCTATTATCGTTGGTTTTATTTTTGGACCAGAGGTTTTAGGAGGATTGTTAGCTGGCGTTACTGTAAGTGGTGTACTTATGGGTATTTTCCAAAACAATGCTGGTGGAGCTTGGGATAATGCAAAAAAATCATTTGAAAAGGGTGTAGAAATTGACGGGAAAATGGAATACAAAGGGTCTGATGCACACAAAGCATCTGTTACGGGTGATACTGTGGGTGATCCTTTTAAAGACACCTCTGGCCCCTCAATGAACATCTTAATTAAACTTATGTCTATTGTCTCATTAGTAATTGCACCCCACCTACCAGGCGCATCTCATGCCGCTTCTACTGACACCAATCATACTGAAGAAGCAAAAATAGAGCTGCAAGTTGAAGAACAAACAGCTGCTGTAGCAGCACAAGCTGCTGCAAATACCTCCAATGTAAATTACATAAGTCAAATCAATACAGAGTCTTCAAAAGTAACGTGGTTAGGTAAAAAACTGTTAGGAGACAACCACTCAGGCGAAGTAGGTATTCAATCTGGTGGCTTTACATTCAAAGACAATTCACTTTCTGGAGAAGTAATTATGAATATGAATGATATTACCTGCAGTGATATTGAAGATGCTACGTACAATGAAAAACTTGTTGGACATTTAAAAAATGAAGACTTTTTTGAGGTAAATAAATATCCAACCGCTAAAATGCGCATCACCGAAACCCTACCCACCACTGAGGAAAATAATTTTATCTTACGTGCCGATTTAACTATAAAAGGCATTACAAAAACTGTAGATTTTCCAGTAAAAATATCTACAGATAATAATGACAAAACCATTGTGGAAGGCAACTTAGAATTTGACAGAACAGATTTTGGCGTGAATTATAACTCTAAAAAGATTTTTAAAGAACTAAAAGATAAAATCATCAAAGACAAAGTCAAATTAGGCTTTATAATGATTGAAGCCTAAGTGAAATACTCTTTAATCAATGGCTGAGAAAACACGAATTTTATCCTCTCAAGACATTGAGAAAAAAATAGAACGAATTTGCTACCAAATTCATGAAGAGCACTTTTTGGAAAAAGAGATTTTTCTGTATGGCATTCCTAAACGAGGCTACTTATTTGCAGAACGTATTTACAAGCAACTAAAAACTATTTCTAAAGCTAAAATTTATCTTTATAAATCGTCGATTGACTTAAAAAAAGACATCCCTGTTGTTACTTTAGAACATCCCCCCAAACAAACCGCCTCTATTGTTTTAATTGACGATGTACTAAATACAGGATATACTTTAGCGCATGTCTTTAAAGAAATTTTAAATTACAAGACAAAACGTATAAGCTCTGTAGTTTTAATTGACCGAAAGCACAGAAAGTATCCCATTAGAGCGGATATTGTTGGACTCACAATCTCTACAACAATTGAACATCACATTGAAGTCATCTTTAAAGAAGATAAAACAGAAGCTTTTTTAAGCTGATTTTTGCATCTTTTTTGATCTTTTTGCGTCATATTTATAGTATGGATACGCATCAAATATGGAAAGAGTTTGAAAAAAACCTTTATGCTTTTATTCTATCAAGAGTTAAAAATGTTGAAAATACAAAATACAAAAGACATTTTACAAGAAGTTTTTGTCCGAATACATTTACAGATTCATACTCTAAAAGACCCGAAGAAAGTTCAGAGTTGGATTTTTCAAATCGCCAACAGGCAGATTGTAGATCATTTCAGAAACAAAAAACTTACTCAACCTTTAAGTATTTCTGAATTTGAAATAAAAGAAGATTCCCCTAAATATTTTAAGAAGATTTGCCGTTGTTTAGAACCCTTTGCGCGTCAATTAAAACCTATTTATAGAGATGCCTTATTAGAAACGAACTTTGGAACTAGCTCATTGAAACAATATGCTGAAAGCCATCATTTGAGTTATTCTACTGTAAAATCTAGAATTCAAAGAGCGCGAAAACAACTAAAAGAACTCTTCTCATCTTGCTGTGTATTAGCTTATAATGAAAAAGGCGAAGTATATGAAAAAAGAAATAAAGCATGTACTTGTGCATCTTTTTAATTTTTACACCGTCTAACTTACAGATATTAAATTAAAACCATAAATTATGAATCAGTCATGCTGTAATGAAAACTGCAATTGTAACTGTGGATGCAATTGTAAATGTTCGTGTAACTGCGAATGTTGTAAAGGAAAATGTTGTTAAACTTTAGGCCCATTTATGGGCCTTTTTTTGTGCCCTAGTTTAGCTTCTTTTTAAAAAGAATCAACCCGTACAGAACTATACTTTTGCGCTTCTAGATATTTTAAATATAGCGGAAGCAAATAGGTGAGCTTTTTTTCTGCTTTTGTGTTTTCATGAAAAACCACAATGCTTCCTGATTTTGTTTTTTGCATTAGGCGCTTATACAAGTGCTCTTTTGTTTTGGTGGGATGAAAATCATAACTCATCAGATCCCAAAGAATAATCTTATGCTTTTTTTTTAGCTGTTTGTATGCCCCAAACCGTAGCTTCCCATAGGGTGGTCTAAAATAATAAGTGCTGAGAAAAAGCGCTCCTTTTTGAGCATTGCCTACTACTTTTTGACTTGAGTGCTCCCATCCATGCAAATGACACCATCCATGATTTGCTACCTGATGGCCTTGTTCTTGGATTCTTTTTACAAGCTCAGGATATTGCTCAGCATTTTTGGCTAATAAAAAAAAAGTAGCTTTTTGATTATACTTTTTTAACTCATCTAAAACAAAAGGAGTTAATACAGGGTGCGGACCATCGTCAAAGGTTAGAGCACATATTTTATGTGATGTTTTTAAGTAACAGCTTACAGAAAATACTTTTTCTAACCAACGCATATATAAGCAGGCAACTGCACTCTATTGCATCATCCCCTGCATATCTGGGAACTTTTGTAAAAATTGTTCCATTTGGGAATTAACATCAGTAAATAAAGCCGTTAATTCCTCTACGGTGTCTTTTTGACCTGCTCTGTCTACAAAATACATGATTTGTCTAAGCATGTTATAATCTTGGCTGATGTTTTGTTTAAGCCCCTTCATCGTGTTTTTATCCGTCTCTAATAAAAATGAAAGTTCTGACGAAAATAAATCAAACATACGCTTTGCAAGCTTATTGCCTGAGGCACTATCTCCTGCTGCATAATACGACTTCATAACCGGAATCATAAAATAATCATAAGGCACATTTTTTTCAGGCATAACTGCCAAACATTTATCTAACACTTCTTTTGCTTTTTTCTTTTTGCCTTCAGCCGCTAAGGCATCAGCTAAACGGGCAAAATTGTTTCTCAAATTCATGCACATGCGACGATTGTTTTCGTTCATATAAATTTCATGCTTATCTAATCCGCCCCATTCAAATTTATTCATCACATTATCATACATTTTTTCAGTGTGTACGTAACCGGTTTCACGGTTTTGATTTTCTGTTTTCATAGGCACCAATCGATACGTTAGCCCTTCTATTTGAAAATGCTTATCTAAACCAATATATGCTGAAGCACCAGTCGTTATGGCGAAATAAACAGGACGCTCCCAGTTGTTATTAGCCAAAAGGTCTAAAATCATCATATCATTTTTGAAGATATAGCTCTTGTTTAGATTCCATTCTATTTTATCTACCATTTTATCTTTAAGACGGACATCCATGGTGCCATTTTCTAGAACTTTTTGAGTATCAACCGGCAAACTTACCTTCTTGCCCGGAATAAAAAATCGATTCCCTGAAATGATTTGGTCTGCAATGCGCTTGTCTTTGACGTACTTAGCTTGCTCAGTAATCGGTTTTTTAATAAAAGACATCACATCTTTCACGTCCATAGCCTGATCGGTTAGCGGAAGTACTTGAAGGTAATCTCTAGTGCCTTGACGATACAAGTGCTCTTCTAAGCCAAAAGGTAAGGCATCAGAGTCATAGGCTTTTCGGCTCATTTGCTCAATGTACCAGTCGGTATTTAATAAACTTAAATTACAGACTCTTACATCTGTTCTGTATTCTTCTACCTCTTGCACATACCAAAGCGGAAAAGTATCGTTATCACCATTGGTAAATAACACGGCGTTTTTTTCACATGAATTCAAATAGTTTTTAGCGAAATCTCTGGCTGTAAAGGTATTTGAACGATCGTGATCGTCCCAACCTTCTTTTGCCATTAGGGTAGGTACGGCTAGTAAACAAATTAAAGTTGTAGCTAAGGCTGATGGAGTTTCACTTATCAGTGTTTTGAGTTTTTCAAAAATAAACAGCACGCCCAAGCCTATCCATATAGCAAAAGCATAAAATGAGCCTGCATAAGCATAATCTCTCTCTCTTGGCTGATAGGGGTATTGGTTAAGATAAACTACAATTGCCAAACCTGTTAAAATAAATAAAAGCGCTACTACTAACGCATCTTTTCTGTTTTTTTCAATATGATACAGTATGCCTAAAATCCCTAAAATAAGAGGTAAAAAATAAAACTTATTTAGGGCCTTATTAGAGGCCAATGTTTCAGGCAAATCAGACATATCAATACCTAAACGCATAGAGTCTATAAAGTTTATGCCAGAAATCCAGTTGCCATTCATCGCACCGCCATGACCTTGAATATCGTTCTGACGGCCTGCAAAATTCCACATGAAGTATCTCAGGTACATCCAGTCGATTTGATAGCGCCAAAAGAATGTCAAATTCTCGAAAAAGGTAGGCATCGGAATAGTCTCTAACTTTCCGGTTCTTGGATCATTGTATTTTTTCTTTTTGCCTTTAAAGCCAGACCACCACTTGTATTTATCGATATGGCGCTTTTCACCACTATACATTCGTGGAAAAATTGAACAAAATTCAGACGCATAATTGGGTTTAGAATTTTTCTTTTCATCAGAAATAATATATTTTCCGGTTGCATCGTCTTTAAAATAAACCGGGTCTCCATCTTCATAGGGCATTTGATTATCTAAAGGCGAATTAAAATAATGTCCGTATAAAAGGGGGCGGTCTCCGTATTGTTCACGATTTAAGTAAGAGAGTAAAGAGAAGACATGTTCTGGATTGTTTTCATCCATGGGTGGGTTTGCATTTGATCGAATTACCACTAAAGCAAAAGATGAATATCCGATTAAAAGCATAAGTGTACTGAGCACAAAGGTATTTGCTAATGCATATTTAGCGTCTTTTTGTGTATACATAATGCCGTAGGTCAATAAAGCAGCTATGAGTAAAAAGTAAATAAACACGCCCGTATGAAATGGCATGCCCATACCGTTTACAAAAAGAAGTTCAAAATACGAGGCAATGTTAACTGTCTGAGGGATGATGAATGCTTGCACAAATCCTAAAATAAGTATAGACGCCACTGCCGCTTTTACAAGGCCTGCTGTCGTTGTTTTGTACTTTTTAAAATAATACACCATTACTATTGCCGGAATAGCCAGTAAGTTCAAAAGGTGAACCCCAATAGAGAGCCCCATTAAATAAGCAATCAGAATGATCCATCGATTGGCATATGGCTCATCCGCCTTTGATTCCCATTTAAGTATCGCCCAAAATACCAGCGCTGTAAATAAAGAAGACATGGCATACACTTCGCCTTCAACGGCTGAAAACCAAAAGGTATCAGAAAATGTATACGCCAAAGCGCCTACAGCACCTGCGCCTAGTATGGCATAAGTCTCGCCCGAAGAAAGCACATCAACCGCTTTACCCATCGCTTTTCTAGCCAAGTGCGTGATGGTCCAAAACAAAAATAAGATTGTAAAAGAGCTGCATAGAGCCGATAAAATATTAATCATTCTAGCGGCTTCTTCCTTAGGAAAAAGGAAGGTGAAAAATCGACCTAAAAGCATAAAGAAAGGCGCTCCAGGAGGGTGCCCCACTTCTAGTTTAAAGGCTGACGCAATAAACTCCCCGCAATCCCAAAAGCTCACCGTAGGTTCAACGGTTAACACATAGGTACATGTGGCTATTAAAAAGACCAACCATCCTGTTATATTATTTAACTTTTGGTATGACATACTAAGATAAATTTTAGCGAATTTACGTATTAAAAATGATTTTAATCCTCTCTGATAAAAATCGTTTTATCTGTCATTAAAAGTAAAATAGAAAAGTCTAAAAATAGGCGCTAATATTGTTAATGAATGTTAGAAAAAAAAGACGGATTCCTTATGAAAAAAAGAATAAAAATGATGCCTGCACTAAAAAACCCACACAAAATCCGACATACACTTCTTTAGGCGAATGGGCCTTAAGAAAAAGTCTCGAAAACCCTACACATCCCCCCAAAAACACACAAACTAAAAACAGCCAAGAAAGATCTAAGACAAACCGTTGATTCATAAAATAAATAGACGCACATATAGCGCCTACACCCACCAAGTGGGCACTGAGTTTAAATTTTAAATTGATTAAAAGCGTGGTCAAAAGTGTCACGCAAGCCGCCATCATAAAAAATGAAAGCAACTGCGGAAGATTTTCATGGGTTAAATTATAATACGTGATCGCATAAAAAACAAGCGTGATTACATACGGAATAGTCCGCTGAGAGGCCTTAGAGATGTGCAAATCATCAATCATTTTTTTTTGTTTTAAAAACAACAAAAATGTGATGGGCACAAGAGCCGTGAGCAAAAAAATGAGTACCAACAATAATAGCTTCGCATCTACCGGAAGCACATGCGCTATAAAAGAGCCAAAAAGCAATAAAGCATAGCCATACACAGGTAAAAAAATAGGGTGAAACAAAACTGAAATCAGCTTAGCTAGTGATTGAAGCATCAAAACAATTTACAACACTTTTCTTAGTCGAGCAACAGGTATTTTTAATTGCTCTCGGTATTTAGCCACTGTTCGTCGTGCAATATTATAGCCTTTTTCTTTGAGGTGGCCCGCTATTTTTTCATCGGTAATAGGTTTTTGCTTGTCTTCGCTTTGAATCAAATCTTGAAGAATTTTTTTAATCTCACGCGTTGATACTTCTTCGCCGCTGTCCGTAACAAACTTCTCTGAAAAAAATGTTTTTAAAAGAAAGGTACCATAAGGGGTTTGCACATATTTACTATTCACCACACGCGAAATCGTTGAAATATCTAAATCTACTTTCTGTGCTATATCTTTTAAAATCATGGGTTTTAAATCGGTTTCGTCGCCCGATAAAAAATAGGCCATCTGATGATGCATAATCGCATTCATGGTAAGCTGCAAAGTGTTTTGACGTTGTTTAACTGCATCAATAAACCATTTAGCAGAATCTAGTTTTTGCTTAACAAACATAACGGCCTTTTTTTCGTCGTCAGAATGTTTGCCTTTTTTTTCTGAAAATGTTTGAAACATCTCTTTATAAGTATTATTCACGCTTAATTCAGGAATGTTTCTTTGGTTAAGTTGTAAGACTAGCTTACCGTTATTGATGTTTAAAATGAAATCCGGAATAATTTGTTCAACTTGTTTTAAAGCATCGCTGAGTGAGTTGCCTGGTTTGGGGTTGAGTTTTAAAATTTGATCAATCGCATTTTTAAGGTCGTCTTCTGTGATGCCTAGTCGTTCTATGATTTTTTGGTAGTGCTTTTTAGTAAACGCATCAAATTCATTTTCTAAGACCAGCTTAGCGATTTTTACCCCCTCATCCACTTTTTGGCTACGCTGTAATTGCAACAGCAAACATTCTTGTAAATCTCGCGCGCCAATACCTGCCGGGTCAAATGTTTGAATGAGATGCAACACCGTTAATATTTCTTCTTCTGTCGTTTCTATATTATAGGTAAAGGCCAAATCATCGACAATAGCTTCAATGTCTCTTCTTAAGTACCCAGCATGATCTAAATTACCGATTAACACTTCTGCAATAGTTTGCTCTTCTTCACTTAAGACTTGCAAATCTAACTGAGAGAGAATCATCTCTTGAAATGTTTTTCCGGCGGCAAAGGGGATGCTTGTCTCAGAAGGTTCTGAAGAAGATGCCCCTGAATACAGACGATACGAGGGGGTGTCTTCATCGCCCATGTATTCATTAAAATCGAAATCTTGATCAAAATCTTGATGCTCGCTTGAAGCGTCTTCGCTATGAATAAATTCATCTAAATTTAATTCATCTAATGCTGGGTTATCTTCTAACTCTTCTTTGATACGCTGTTCTAAAGCCACCATTGGCAATTGAAGCAGCTTCATAAGCTGAATTTGCTGGGGGGATAACTTTTGAAGTAATTTTTGACTAAGTGTTTGACGCAGCATAATTGACTATTTTGTTCTACATGTGTATTAACAAGTGTTTTGTATTACGAGAGGATATGATTTAAGGTTCTAAAAACAGTTGTTTTTTACCCATAATATGACATTAAATTTAAAACGGCACCTCTCCGTCGTCCAGATCAACATCATCCATTCTTGAAGAACGAATAACCGAACCCGAATCATTGAAGCTCTCAGACTGAGGCAAATCTCTATTGCTAATATTTTCGCCTATAAATGACCCGTCTGCCATCTCCAGATTATCAAATTTTGCAAGATGCGCAATGAATTTAAGCGGCACATTTTCGAGCGCTCCATTTCTGTGTTTGGCAATAATTAATTCTGCTCTTCCAAGGGTTGAGTTGCCATTTTCATCTTCGTTTAGTCCGTAATACTCGGGTCTATAAATAAAACACACCATATCAGCATCTTGCTCAATAGCACCTGATTCACGCAAATCGGAAAGCATAGGGCGTTTGTCACCGCCTCTGGTTTCTACCGCACGACTTAGTTGTGATAAAGCAATTACAGGAATATCTAATTCTTTGGCGATGGATTTAATAGATCTTGAAATGGTACTGATTTCTTGCTCTCTATTGCCTCTATTGTCAGAACCCGCCGTCATGAGCTGCAAATAATCGATAATGATCATTTTAATATCGTGCTGCGCCTTTAATCTTCTGGCTTTTGCCCTGAGCTCAAAAATAGATAACGCCGGGGTATCGTCAATAAAAATTGGCGCATCGGTTAGTCGATTTAAGCGCGCATGTAGCTGTTCCCACTCATGAGGCTGCAAATTACCCCTTTTGATTTTTTCAGCCGCCAACTCAGTTTCACTGGTAATCAATCGATTGACCAGTTGCAGAGACGACATTTCTAGTGAAAACACCGCTATGGGCAAATTGTGTTGCACGGCGCAATTTCTAGCTAAAGAGAGTACAAAAGCTGTTTTACCCATACCTGGTCTGGCGGCTAAAATAACCATATCTGATGCCTGAAAACCTGAGGTAACGCGATCTAAGGCCGGAAAGCCTGAAGGCACACCACTAAGCCCCTCTTCTTGATTTGAAAGTTCTTCTATTTTTTTAACAGCCTGATGCACCAAAGTGCTCATTTTATCGTAATTCTTTCGAATATTACCTTCTGCTACTTTAAAAAGATCCGTTTCAGCTTTATCTAATAAATCAAACACATCAGTGGTGTCTTGATAAGCCATCTTAATGGTTTCTGAGCTGATGCGAATCAATTCTCTTTGAATGTACTTCTGGGCAATTATCCTGGCATGGTATTCTACATTAGCCGCAGAAGCCACCTTATTGGTAAGGTTAGCAATATAATATGATCCGCCAACATAATCTAGTGTGCCATGTTTTTTCAAGCGTTCGGTTACCGTCAATATATCAATAGGCTCAGAATTTTGAAAAAGCTCTTGAATTGCAACATATATTTTCTTGTGTGCATCTTTGTAAAAACTCTCTTCTGACAACACATCAATCACATCATTAACGGCATTTTTTTCAAGCATCATAGCCCCTAGAACAGCCTCTTCTAATTCAACAGCCTGGGGCGGTAATTTACCTACCTCGCCTATTTGCTGAGGATTAAATGCACGTTTTTGTCGTTTGGCTGGTAACGCATCTGAGATATTGGGGGCTTTGTCGTCCATACTAAACAGCAAATGTACACACACAGGGGCTTTTAGTAAACTAAACTTCTACACATTTTTGTTTTAAAACCAATAGGTGTAGTAGCTTTTGATTGGGGTGTTATCAAGAGGTTATAAACAAATTATGAACACTTTATTAACTTCCTATATTATATCTGAATAAGGTATCATTCCTTATAAAAAGGAGTTTGTTTTTATAAAATATTTTTCTTTTTCCTTCTTTCAAGACTTTTGAAAACGGATATGAAACATCAGAAAATTCTGATAAGTCATCTAAAGCGTACATCCGAATAACCGAATCAGTGTAAAAATATAAGTAGCTGTTATCCATCCCCCCAAATAAAAAAGAATCAACATACAGAGCCTCTATTAAATTGGCTTTCATATCAAATAATCCGACATAATGTTGATCACATAAAGCCACCATGTTTTGGTATTCGACCAAATACTGTGGCGTTAAGGTATGCTCTACCGATAAAAGAGCGTGATCACTTGAGCTTTCTAAAACCGATTGATCGTCTACTTTTTTAAGGGTATTATCAGAGAGGTCAAAAAACCAATAGCCTGAAGTTTTGGAGTTACAAACCGCCTGCACACCAGCTTGAACAAACAATTCATTGAGTTGGCGTTTTTTTTGAATACTCAGCGTATTGTCTAAATAAGCCAATTGCCCCGACTGCTGATAATAGACCAAAATCTCTAAAGGATCACTCACATCAAGGGCATGTACATCTCCCCAGGCATTTTCATCAAAAACGTATTGTTCTATAAAGTCAGACGAATATTTTATGATTTTTTTTGACTCCACTAAATAGATGTTTTCGATCGGATCCATATAAATAGCGTCGACTTTATTAGACACTTTAAAGGAATCTATGAGCGTGAGTTGTGAAAATCCTAAATAATGACAGGTTAATAAATAGAAAACACCATATACACCACAAGGCTTAAAGCAGCTCATTAGCTAAATTTGCCAACTCAGATCGTTCGCCTTTCTCTAAGGTGACATGCGCATACAGCTCTTGTCCTTTCATGCGGTCTATGACATACGATAAACCATTAGATTGCTCATCTAAATAAGGGGTGTCTATTTGTTTGATATCGCCCGTAAAAATTATTTTAGTGTCTTCGCCTGCTCTTGTAATAATGGTTTTGATTTCATGGGGGGATAAGTTTTGTGCTTCATCTACAATAAAAATCATTTTAGAAAAACTACGTCCACGAATAAAGGCCAAAGGCGTAATTAAAATCTTACCTTCTTTCAGCATTTCATCAATCGCTACATTTTTCTTTTCTGTCTCGTTAAACTGCCCTTTGATGAATTTTAAATTATCCCACAGAGGCTCCATATACGGATTAATTTTCTCTGAGGCATCTCCTGGTAAATACCCAATATCTTTATTGCTCAAGGGCACAATTGGCCGCGCCAATATAATTTGATCAAATCTATTCTTTTGTTCTAAGGCGCCTGCCAGAGCTAAAAGCGTTTTACCAGTACCTGCCACACCCTGAATGGTTACTAATTTGATGTTTGGGTTTAATATCGCATGCAGGGCAAAGGTTTGCTCGTAATTCCTGGGCTTCACGCCATAGGTGTACGATTTTTCTACACGTTCTAAATTTTTTGTAATAGGGTTAAAATAGGTGAGGATGGATGTTTTTCCGTTTTTTAAGAGATAATAATGATTGTTTTTTAAGTGCTCTTGTAAAAAATCAACTTTTTCTGTTGCCCCTTGTTTGTAAATTATTTTTAGAATTTCTTCGTCTACATTCTCAATGATTTTAATGCCTGAATAAAGTTCTTGAGTATTGATTTTACCTGTTTCGTAATCTTCGGCTTCTAGATCTAGAGATTTTGCTTTTAAGCGTAGATTAATGTCTTTACTCACTAAAATGACACGCGCAGGTGTTTCTTTATTTTTTATGCTTAAAGCAGCATTTAAAATCTTATTATCATTGGTGTTGCTATCAAAGATATGCTTGGCATCTTCTTGTAACTTATTGGCATGCAGGATAATCTTAAATTGCCCTAAGCCCTCTCCTAAAGAAATCCAGTTTTGAAGTTTTTTGCCTTTTGTTAGTTGATCTAGCGTGCGAATAAATTGACGTGCTGCAAAATTTTTATCGCCTCCGCCTTTTTTAAATGTATCAACCTCTTCAAGGGTTGTAATAGGAATGGCTACATCGTGCTCTTCAAAACTTAAAAGCGCCTTATGATCGTGTAAAATAACCGATGTGTCTAAAACGAATATTTTATCTTTTGTCAATGTGTTTTTGTTTTGTGATTTTTACTTAGATATGTTCAAAAACATATCCTCTAAAATAAAAAAAGGCTTCTACACGAGAAGCCTTTTTGTTAAATAAAATATCTTTTTAATTAGAATGTGTACGCAAATCCTGCGCCAAATACTTGCTTAAACTGCACTCTTGGGCCTTCACCAAAAGGAGCATCAGAAGCAGGAACCGCAATATCATGATCATAAATCATTAAACCTGAAAGCATCACAGTGATGTATTTATTTACCTTCATACCAATGATGGTTTCCCAGTTTACATCGATGTGATCAGGATTGTCAAGATAATTAGAGAATAAATCTAAACGCGTAGATAAATCAACATTCTTTAAAATATCTTTCTTTTGATATTTTAAACCAATGTATCCCCCGAACTCAGAACGTACATTATTGCCTGGATCAACTCCAAAAGCTCCCACTGCAGCTAAAGCATCATCTCTCACAAACGTGAACTTGGCTGTTATGGGTGCAATGAATAAAGAGAAGTTATCATTTGGCTTATAATCTAAACCAATAGCGCCAAGTAAATAGCCTGGAGCCATAAAAGTAGATATTCTGTTTACATCACCAGGATTAGCAAACCCATCAAACATTTGTGTTCTGAAGTTTAACAATCCAGCATAATACCAGTCTCCGAAAGCTTTTTTACCCCACTTAGAAGTAAAGTCTATTCTATCATCGTTTTTAAAGAAATCGCCAGTACCTTGCTTAGTGACACCATATCCTAAGGTTAAAGAGTTCTCCCAGGTACGGTCTCCTTTTCTTTCATTGGCATATAAATTTAAAAGCCCGTTAAGCGTAATAGAGTTTACACCCCCACCGACCCAATTGGTCAATGACACTTGAGAAAAAGCGATGTTGATTAATCCGCCTTTAGTCCATCCTTCGGCTAAATCAGCATTTTGAGTTTTTAACGCTGCAACATTAGAGGTATCTTGCGCAGAAGAAACCATAAATGATCCAGCAGCAAATAATGAAAGTATTATCTTTTTCATAACAATTTGATTTTAATGCAAATTAAACACATTAAAAGCGATACTTCTTTATTGTGAAACTTTTTTTTGTGAACAAAATGGTGTTGATAGTATTTTGGCGTTTTTGTCATGTTAACTATCCCCCCATGCCTGGAAAGTTTTTCATAAACTGTGCCATTTTAGATTTATCTTTCATCATGCGCATCATTTTTCTGGTTTGAGAAAACTGCTTTATCAATCGGTTGACTTCTTGAATATCATTGCCACTTCCTTTCGCTATCCTAGATCTACGAGAACCATTTATAATATCTGGCTTAGAGCGTTCTTCTTTAGTCATAGACTGGATAATCGCTTCTATGCCTTTAAAGGCATCGTCATCAACATCTAAATTTCTAGCCATTTTACTCATGCCGGGCACCATACTCATCAAATCTTTCACGTTGCCCATTTTTTTAATTTGCCCGATCTGATTGAGAAAATCATTAAAATCAAAGGTGTTTTTGGCAATTTTCTTTTGTATTCTTCGCGCTTCGTCTTCATCAAATTGCTCTTGAGCACGCTCCACAAGAGAAACCACATCCCCCATCCCTAAAATACGATCGGCCATTCTTGAAGGATGAAATTTATCAAGCGCCTCCATCTTCTCACCAGTACCAATGAATTTTATAGGTTTATCAACCACAGACTTAATAGATAAGGCAGCACCTCCACGTGTATCTCCATCTAGTTTTGTAAGCACAACCCCATCAAAATTTAAAACCTGATCAAACGCAGCAGCAGTATTCACAGCATCCTGCCCAGTCATAGAATCTACGACAAAAAGCGTCTCGGTAGGCGAAATGGCTTTTTTAACCGCCGATATTTCATCCATCATTTGCTGATCAACAGCCAAACGCCCTGCAGTATCTACAATCACTAGATTATAGCCATTGTCTTTGGCGTGTTTGATCCCGTTTCGAGCAATCTCAACCGCATTTTTATTTTCTTTTTCAGAATATACATCCACCCCTATAGACTCTCCCACTACATGGAGCTGATCGATCGCGGCAGGCCGATAAATATCACATGCAACCAGCAAAGGTTTTTTGCTTTGTTTAGACTTATAATACTTAGCAAGTTTACCTGAAAAAGTCGTTTTACCTGAGCCTTGCAAGCCTGACATTAAAATTATGCCTGGATTACCAGAAATATTAACCTCAGCCGTTTCGCTCCCCATGAGTTTAGCTAACTCATCATGGGTGATTTTCACTAATAATTGATTAGGCGAAATGCTATTAAGCACGTCTTGTCCTAGCGCTTTTTCTTTAACCGTATTGGTAAATTCTTTGGCTATTTTAAAGCTGACGTCTGCATCTAAAAGCGCTCTACGCACCTCTTTTAAAGTTTCAGCTACATTGATCTCTGTAATTTGCCCTTGCCCTTTAAGTACTTTAAACGCCCGTTCTAACTTATCTGATAAATTTTCAAACATTTTTGATCAATTTTGTATGAAAAACAAAGGTATAAAATAAGCCTACAACACCCCTAGTTGATCGGATTTAATTACTTTTGTAGCTAATGAAAAACATCAGGAATTTCTGCATCATCGCCCACATTGATCACGGCAAAAGCACCTTGGCTGACCGACTGCTCCACTTTACAGGCGCTATTTCTGACAGGGATTTAAAAGAGCAAACTCTAGACGACATGGACTTAGAGCGCGAACGTGGTATTACCATAAAATCGCATGCCATACAAATGGAATATACCCATCAAGGAGAAACCTATGTGCTTAATCTTATTGATACCCCAGGTCATGTCGATTTTTCATACGAAGTCTCTCGGTCAATTGCCTCTTGTGAAGGCGCACTCTTAATTGTAGATGCCACTCAAGGCATTCAAGCGCAAACCATCTCAAATCTCTATCTAGCCATTGAGCATGATTTAGAGATAATCCCCGTACTCAATAAAATGGATTTAGATTCAGCCATGCCTGAAGAAGTCACCGATCAAATCATTGATTTAATTGGCGGTAAACGCGAAGAAGTGATTCCGGCCAGCGGCAAAACAGGCCTAGGAGTCGAAAACATACTACAGACTGTGGTACATAGAGTGCCTGCCCCTAAAGGAGATCCAAATGCCCCTTTGCAGGCCTTAGTGTTTGACTCTGTCTTTAATTCATACAGGGGTATTATCGCGTATTTTAAAGTTTTAAATGGGTCTATTTCTAAGGGGGATAAGGTAAAATTTGTGAATACCGGTAAAGAATATAATGCCGATGAAATTGGCACACTTGGTCTTGATTTAATGCCTAAAAAAGAAATTAATACCGGCGATGTCGGCTATATTATTTCAGGCATCAAACAAGCTAAAGAAGTCAAAGTTGGCGATACACTTACCTTAAAAGCCAACCCCTGTGAAAAAGCGGTAGAAGGATTTGAAGACGTAAAACCTATGGTGTATGCCGGTATTTATCCGGTAGATACCGACGAGTACGAAGAACTCAGAGAGTCAATGGAAAAACTTCAACTTAATGATGCTTCACTCACCTTTGAACCTGAAAGTTCAGCTGCTCTTGGTTTTGGATTTCGGTGTGGATTTTTAGGCATGCTACACATGGAGATTATTCAAGAGCGTTTAGAACGTGAATTTGGCATGACGGTCATCACCACAGTGCCTAACGTATCTTATAAGGCTTACTTAAAAAAGGGAGAGATGGTTGAAATGAACAATCCATCTGATATGCCAGACCCGGTTCATCTTGACTACATAGAAGAACCATACATTTCTGCTCAGATTATCACTAAATCTGATTTTGTAGGCCAGGTAATGACCTTATGTATTGAAAAACGAGGCCTACTTAAAAACCAAGTATATCTTACTACAGATAGGGTAGAAATTAGTTTTGATATGCCTTTAGCCGAAGTGGTTTTTGACTTCTATGATCGCTTAAAAACAATATCGAAAGGATACGCCTCTTTTGATTATTCACCCATCGGGCATCAAAAGAGCAATCTAGTAAAAATGGATGTGTTGTTAAACGGCGATCAGGTTGATGCCTTATCAGCCTTAGTACACAGAGATAATGCTTACAATTTAGGTAAAAAAATGTGTGAAAAACTCAAAGAGCTCATCCCACGTCAGCAATTTGACATAGCCATACAAGCCGCCCTTGGTTCTAAAATAATTTCTAGAGAAACCGTAAAAGCCCTTAGAAAAGATGTAACAGCTAAATGTTATGGGGGGGATATTACCCGTAAACGTAAACTCTTAGAAAAACAGAAAAAAGGAAAAAAACGAATGCGCTCTGTAGGTAATGTTGAAATACCCCAAAGTGCATTTATGGCAGTTTTAAAGTTAGACTAGCTGTTCACAATAGCCGCCACACCCGGCAGAATTTTCCCCTCTAAACTCTCTAACATAGCGCCACCACCAGTACTGATATAACTCACACTCTGTTCGAGTTTAAATTTTTTAAGCGCCGCCACAGAATCGCCACCCCCTACTAAAGAATAAGCCCCTTTTTGAGTTGCGCTTGAAACGGCTTTCGCGATTTCTATAGTGCCTTTTGAAAAAGGGTCTAACTCAAAAACTCCCATTGGCCCGTTCCATAAGATGGTTTTGCTGTTCTCAATACACTTTGTGTATTTTGCAATGGATTGTGGTCCAATATCTAAACCCATCCATCCTTTTTCAATCTCTCTGGCCTCACACACCTTTGTGTTGGCTTCTGCACTAAACGCATCCGCGGCCATCACATCATGAGGCAATAATATTTGCGTGTTTTTTTCTCTGGATTTTTTCAAAATACCTCTAGCAATATGTATAATATCTTTTTCTACTAAAGAATCGCCAATTTTGCCGCCAATAGACTTTAAAAAGGTAAATGCCATCCCTCCGCCTACAACAATATAATCGACTTTTCCGATTAGATTTTTAATCACTCCAAGCTTTGATGATACTTTAGCGCCTCCTATTATGGCCACAATAGGTTTAGCGGATCCTTTGACAACTTTTTGAATATTCTCAATTTCTTTTTGCATTAACAGGCCAAAGCACTTTTCTTTAAAATATTTGGCCACAATAGCTGTTGAGGCATGTGCTCTATGGGCTGTCCCGTAGGCATCGTTTATGTAGACATCACCATGTTGTGAGAGGGTTTTTGCAAAAGCATCATCCCCCAGCGTTTCTTCTTTATAAAATCTTAGGTTTTCAAGTACAATGATTTCTCCAGACTTGATCTTTTTAACCTCTTTTTCAACTTCTGGCCCAATACAATTGTCAATAAACTTAATTTCTTTATCTAAAAGTGTACTCAAGCGCACGGCAACTTTTTCTAAGGAGAGTTTTGCTGAACGTTTGCCTTTTGGCCTGCCTAAATGTGACATCAAAATAACCGCACCTCCATTATCAAGAACATACTTAATACTTGGAAGGGCCGCTTTTATACGCGTGTCATCTGTAATGTCTTGCTTATCATTGAAAGGTACGTTAAAGTCAACCCGAATAAGCGCCCGTTTATTTTTAAAATCAATTGATTGTATCTCCATAAAAAAAGGGGCGTCAAAGCCCCATTTTTGTAGTTTATTTTACCTCAAAGGTCACTTTTAGATTAACTCTAAACTCTTTGACTTGATTGTCATTTACTGTTACGCTTTGCGATTGCACAAAAGCAGATTTAATGTTATTGACAGACTTAGAGGCTTTTTCAATTGCCTTTTTAGTGGCATCTTCCCAACTTGTTGTAGAGTTAGAGAGTACCTCAATCACTTTCATAATTGCCATAATAATTAGGTTTTGTAAAACTACTTATAAGTAATTTTAAATTTAACGTGACACAAAAATAGAAAAAAAGAGAAGCCAGAGAAGAAGAGAAGACTATTAGTTTTAAGTCTTTTAGAGTTCTTTTATTTTTTCTTGAAAAACCCTGAGATGATCAAAATAATTACCGCCCCAACTGTGGCAGAGACAATCATCCCCACAAAATTTAAAGGCAATTGCACCCCAAAGGTGTTTGAAATCATCTTCACGATTCCTTGGCCTGGTGTTATTTTGAGAAGATTAAAAATAAATCCCCCCACAACAGCACCTGCAATACCTAGCAAGGCATTCACAATAAACCCAAAATTGTTGTTTTTAACTATACGGGCAGCTAAAGTACCAGATACTGCACCTACCACCACCATCAGTAAAATATTTAAGACATTTCCTTCAAACATGATCCAAATGTAGTGGATATTTTTTAAAGTACATGCAAAAAAAAATTAATGCGATCATACTACATTTGTAATATGATCAAGCTGTTGATTATAGAAGATGATATTGAATTAATTAGAAATATGTCTAGTTATTTCGACTCATTTGGATACACTTGTGAAAAAGCAAAAACCTTTAAAAATGGGCTAGAAAAGTTGAAAAACAGACCCTACGATTGCATCTTGCTTGATTTAAATCTTCCGGGTGGAAATGGCCTAGCACTGCTCGACCACATTAAAGAAACGCAAGAAAAATGTGGTACTATTATTCTTTCCGCAAACAGCAGCATAGAAGACAAAATAGATGGTTTAGACCTCGGCGCCGACGATTATTTAACCAAACCCTTCCATCTTGCTGAATTAAATGCACGTATACGCTCTGTTGTAAGAAGAAAAACATTTAATAATAAAACAACTATTGCACTCAATGAAATACATATTGACATACCAGCTCAGGCAGTGAAAATACACCACCATGACATGTCTTTAACTAAAAAAGAATTTGAACTTCTTTTATTTTTGGTTAACAACAAAAACAAAGTAGTCACAAAACAAACTCTATCTCAACACATATGGGGCGAATACATGGATTACTCTGCTTCATTTGATCATATTTACGCACAACTAAAAAACCTTAGAAAAAAAATGCTGGCTCTTGGCTGTAAAGATTATATTAAAACGGTATACGGAATTGGATACAAATTTTTAATCTCTTCGGATGCATAAATGGTATGTTGTTCTGTTCTTTTTTTCGGGGGGATTGTTGGGGTATTTGACAAGCTGTATGTACTTTGCAAGAAAAGCAAGGCTTTTTTTGTCCCTACTAAAAAAATACCCTTCTAATCAATTTAAAAAAAATTTCACTCAAGGCAATCTCCTTAGAAATACCCTAGAAGAAAGCTATACTTTAATCAACAAAAACGTTGAGAAAGTACTCTCAAAGCAAAGTTATATTGAAAATTTGAGTCATGAGATTTTAACCCCGATTTCTGTAATTACCGGAAAAATTGAATTGCTCTTGCAGAGTAAACATTTAGAAGAAACCGACTTTGAGATTGTCGGAAGTATTCTACAACACCTACAAAAACTCACTAAAGTGAATAAATCTTTGATTTTACTCTCCAAAATAGATGCAGAAGTCTATGACGAGGTTAAAAAAGTTGAGCTAAATATTATTATTGATGATATCCTAAATTTATTTGAGTTTCAAATCAGAGAAAAACAACTTAAAATCAGAAAAACCATCCATAAAAAAGTAGTCATTAAAACAAATGTTGATCTTTTCGAAATACTTATAATGAACTTAATAAAAAACGCTATTGTTCATAACAAGCAAGGTGGTTCTATAAAAATTGATCTTTCTGATAAAAGAATTAAGGTTTTCAACCAGAGTTCACACAACACTATGCTATCTTCTGAGATATTCCAGCGATTTAAAAGTAGTTCAAAGTCAAAAAAAAACTTAGGCTTAGGGCTTTCTATTGTCAATAAAATAAACCACTACCTGGGGTATACATTTAAGTATACATTTAGTGAAGGCTCTCATGTCTTTACAGTTTATTATTAATGCAATTTAATCCGGGTTTAATACCGTGAAATAGTGATTTGGCTATAGTTTGACAGACTACAGAATTTCTACAGAATTTCTACTAAAATCTTACAGAATCTAAATCCCATATTTGTTTGTATAGTCTGAAAATGATTGTACAAAAAATTAAAAAAGAAATCATTAACAATTTACATTTTCCAAAAGAAGATGTATTGATTGAGAACAATAAGCGTGTTCTTCGTGGTAATGCATTAAAAGAATGCCTCTTTCTTGGAAATGACTTTCACCATAAGGTACTCATTTTCTTTGAAGACATCGAAGGAGAAAAAGTAGTAGAAACCACCGTTTGGGGATTAACTGATACTCAAGTAATTCTTAAAAAGAATGTCTTTATCCCTATTAACAGAATCAAAGAAGTTCAAACCATTTAACTGAGAAACATGAAAACAAAAATTTTTAATGGATTGCAACAAGTAAATTCACAGTTAGTAAACCAATTCTTAAACAATTCTAAGTTTAAATTAAAAAACCATCTGATTAAAATACGCAACAAAGATGGGTCGACTACCAAGGCTATCTTAATAGAACTTGATGGTTTATCATATGTGATAAAAATAAATGCGCATGAAATCAGCCAATTGTCAGGCAATCATAAAATTGATGATGCTGAACTAAATAGCGCTTTCTCTTCTGATGACACTAATGAACTTACTATAGAAAATGATTCACATTAAACTTTCAGGCCAAAGCCTCCGCCTTTAAATATTTAAATACATCGTGCTTAACATTCAAATTATACACCCCGACACCTTCAACCCAGAAGATCACTGGTATGAAAAAGCCATTAATGCTACTATTCATCCTGCTATTAAGTTCTTTTTTAATCTGAGCAATGAACAAATTGCAGAGAGGTATTGCCATCTTCATCCTAAAGTAAAAAAAGAATATTTAAAAGACATTCTAAATTATAACGCCAAACACTATGTTTTATCTGGAGCAGATTTACTACATGTGACTACTCAAGAAGGAAACAGAAAGATGGCTGTCATTGAAAATAACTCTTGTCCTTCCGGGCAAAAATCAATGCCTCTATTAGACGAATACCAAGAAGCTGGTGGTTACAAACGTTTTGTAGACAAAACAATACTTGAAAAATACCCATCAAAAATTAAAAAGGGAAATATCGCTGTGATCTATGACAAAAATTACATGGAAGCAAGCGGTTATGCTCATGCCTTAGCAGATGCTACCAATAAAAAAGTTGTATTAATTGAATATTATAATTACAAAGACAAATCACACATTAGATTGAGTAAAGAAGGGTATTTAGAGTACAAAAACGAACACCAATGGACACGCCTTAACTTTGTATTTAGATACCTTACACAAAAACCTTGGAATCGCTTACCTATTAACACCAAAACAACTATTATAAACCCTATAATTACTTGCCTAGCAGGCGGCAGAAATAAATTAATGGCTTCAAAAGCTTACTCACTCTTCAATGCTGAGTTGGCTGAAAATAATTTAAAAATTTTAACCCCAAAAACCATCTGGGATGTCAACAAAGAAGAAATCCCGCTATGGATTCAAAAATTTGGAGGAAAAGGCGTTATTAAAATTCCTTACAGCAACGCCGGGCAGGGTGTTTTTACTATTACTTCCAAAAAAGAATTAGACGCTTTTATGGAAGATACGTTTCATTATGAAAAATTCATTGTGCAAAGTCTTGTGGGGAATTACAATTGGAGTTCCGTTTCCGATGAAGGTATTTTTTACCATGTGGGCTCTATGCCTAATAAAAAAGGGTTGTCTTTCGTGCTTGATTTCAGAATTATGATTCATTCTACTAAAAACGGATTCAGGCCTCTTTCACTTTATTCGAGACGAGCAAAAAAAGCATTGACAGATTATCTTGAAGAAGGAGAATCTTCGTGGGAAATTCTTGGCACCAACCTTTCTATAAAAAACAAAGACATGAGTTGGTCAAGTGACACCTCAAGATTGCTTCTGATGGAACGCAAAGGATTCAATCAACTAGGCATTAGTGTAGATGATTTAATCGAAGGATATATTCAGGTTGTTCTTTCTACAATTGCCATTGATAAATTAGCAGACCAATTAAAAACCAAAAAAGGCGGTCTAAAGCTAAAGCTTTTTAAATCTTTAAATAACGACCAAATATTAATTAATGAAATAGCTTCTGAAATAAATAAGCAATGAATAGACGCTCTTTTCAACTTTTAATACTAGACAGACTAACAATAAAATAAACCCATGAATGTATTTCATCTGGCTATCACAGTACATGATATAGAGAAAGCAAAAAAGTTTTACAAAAACACGCTTGGATTAGAGATTGGCAGAGAGACCAGTAAATGGTTTGATGTAAATTTTTATAACCACCAGCTCACCATTCAATTAGACCTAAAAAAAGTAACCCCTCAAAACAGTAAAAGATTACATGAATTGGCTGTTCCGCCGCATCATTTTGGAATCATTTTATCAGAAAACGCGTGGGATTCTATGAAACGGTATTTAACCGAAAAAAAAGTAGAAATTTTAAAACTATCGTCTACTTTTTTTGAAGGTTCAAATTACGAACAATACTCAATGTTTATAAAGGATCCAAGTGAGAATATAATTGAGTTTAAATCTTTTAAAGATAGAAGCCACATCTTTACGCCTATAGATTAAGCTATGAACATACTAATACTAACAGACCACAAAAAGCATTATCAAAGCAACTCATTCTATGGAATTACAAATGCATTGGTGGAACATACAAGAATTAAAAATGTTTTTGTTTGCAGCAGATCTGATAATAGAAACACTCCGTTTTTTAACGGAGATCGAGCCGCTTTTTTATACCTATTAAAAGTCGAAGAAAAGTTAACGTTTACATCCTTTAAGGAAATCGCCAAAAAAGCCAAGAAACATCTTCCTGTAGAGATTGACACTATTCTTTTTAGATTACCAAGGCCAATAAAGGCAAAGTTTATTAAAACCCTTCAATCAAGATTTAAAAACTGCAACATTGTAAACAACATTGCATCTATTGATCGTTTAAGTAACAAATCGTTCTTACTTGAACTTGATAAATTTGTACCCCCAGTAAAATTATGTGTTGACTGGAATCAAATTGATTCTTTTTATACACAATTCCCGATTGTTTTAAAACCTTTAAAAAACTACGGAGGAAAAGGCATTATTAAACTCGCTGATCAAACAGCCTATTTTGGGCATCAAAAACAAATGCGTTTACACGATTTTAAAAATTGGTATTTAACAAATACACAACCTTATCTAGCTATGAAATATATGCCGTTGATTCAAGAAGGTGACAAGCGTATTGTCGTGGTTAACTCAAAGCCTTTAGGCGCTCTGATTAGAAAACCAAAAAAAGGCGGATGGATGTGTAATGCTTCACAAGGAGGTATTTCTGAAATAAGTTCATTAAACAAAAGAGACCATGAAATAATTCAGTACTTAAACCCTATTTTTAAAAGCCATAATGTCTTTATGTATGGGGTAGATTTGCTAACCAATTCAGTTGGAAAAAGAATGATTTCTGAAATCAACACCCTAAGTATTGGAGGCTTACAGCCTTTGTATGATTACGGTCATAGAAATGTGTTTAAACAATATTCAAATGAATTGATTAAATTTCTTGACAATGAGCAATGAAATACCAAAAATTCACCACATTAACCTAGAGCGCTTACAGGCGGGCATCCACTCTTTTTGGTTAAAAATAGTAGACGGCCCAACCTCAACTCCTTTGTGTATTCCGACCATAATTGCCAAGGGCTCTTTTCAAGGAAAAACAATGGGTATAACTGCGGCAGTTCACGGAAATGAATTGAATGGCATACCTGTCATTCAACGTCTATTCAAAGAAATTGACTTCTCGCAGCTTCATGGAGCAATAATAGGGGTCCCGGTAGTAAATATCCCGGCCTTTCACAGAAAGAAAAGAAGATTTATTGACAATGTAGATTTGAATCATATTTTTCCAGGTGTTGAAAATGGAAATGTCAGTGAATCTTATGTGTTTCAATTCTTTAACAAAGTGATTAAAGATGTCGATTACTTAATTGATTTACATACTGCTTCTACAGGACGAATAAACTCCTATTACATTAGAGCAGATCTGTCTGATTCTATAACAAAAAATTTGGCACTACTTCAAAATGGTCAGATTGTTGTTCATAAAACAGCTTCCGACGGCACCCTTAGAGGCGCTGCAAACGAAAAAAACATCCCCGCTATTACTCTAGAAGTTGGCAACCCTCACACATTTCAAAAAGGGATGATTCGATCAGGTCTGACAGGCTTATATAATGCACTGGTTTATCTAAAAATGATTACAGGTGAAATTGACCAACCAGAAACTCCTGCTGTAGTGTGCAAAAAATCCTACTGGATTTACACCAATACCGGAGGGCTGTTAAGTGTTTTTCCTTCAATAACTCAATGCGTTAAAAAAGGAGATTTAATTGCGGAACAAAGAGATTTGTTCGGCACATTAGTTCAAAAGTATTTTGCTCCAGAAGATGGCATTGTAATCGGAAAAAGTGTTAACCCAGTAAATCAAACTGGTGGAAGGATTATCCATTTAGGCATTATTGGATCTATCTAAAAAAGCATCACTGCAAATAAAAAAGCCGCTTTTAAAAAGCGGCTTTTAAATAGTATTGTGGGCCCACATGGGCTCGAACCATGGACCCCCTGATTATGAGTCAGGTGCTCTAACCAGCTGAGCTATGAGCCCCACAAATAATTGTGAAGGGCAAATTTATATGAATTTAATGGAGAAGCAAAAGACTTCTTTTCAAAATTTTTAAGCCAGATTAAAAGGCTTAGCCTCCTAATACCTCTTGAAGCTTTCTTTCTAATTGTGCCCCCCTTAGTTTTTTAGCAATAATTTTTCCGTCTTTATCAATGAGCACTGTATACGGTATGCCCTGTACTTTATATTGCGGCACAACGGAAGACTTCCATCCTTTTAAATCACTGATATGCAGCCATGTAAGCCCATCTTGTTGTATTGCATTTTGCCAGGCTCCTTTTTTGGTATCTAGAGATACCCCTAATATTTCAAAGCCTTTGTCTTTGTATTTGTTATACATTTTAACCACATTGGGGTTTTCGGCTCTACAAGGCCTGCACCAGCTCGCCCAAAAATCAAGCAAGACTACTTTTCCGCGTAAAGAAGAAAGCGAAAGGGGCTTATCATTTAAATCATTCAAAGTAATATCTGGCGCCTCCATTCCTACGCCTACCACAGACATCTTACTGACCTGATCATTGAAAGAAGTCGCGTAGTCTGAGCCCGGCATGCTTTGATTTAAACCATTGGCAATTTTTTTAAAATACGCTATATCTTGTTCTGGATCTAGTTTTTGAACCGTCGCTAGAGCCGCTATTGAGCCCGGGTTTTCATCAATAAATTGGTAAATGAAATTTTTATGCTGCATATTGCCTTGCTGAAACTGCTGTTGAAGCGCCATAAACGCGTTCATATCTCCGCTTTGTTGCACCGTCTTTGCTTGTCTTTGCAATGAATCTGACCACACATAAAAACGTGACAGCTCTTTATTTAATGTCAATAGTCTTGTGGTTTCCTTTGATCCGGTTACATCGTAGTCTTTTCCTAAATTCTCAGCGTTGCTTTTTATATGCACCTTCTCTGCTTTGTCTAGAATAATGTTTAAAAAATTCCGCTTGTCTATACTAATGCGGTAAAACCCTGGTTGTTCAACCTTTAAGTCAAAAGAAAACAGTCCTTTATCATTCACTCGTGTAGAGTCAATAAATGTGGCAGAAACTGAACTTAAACGCTCTAAAACCAGATTTTGATTCTCTGCATTAGAAAGCGTGCCGGTAATGGTTGCATCTTTATTGTACTTGCCCTGCGCAGAGCAAGACACAATTAAAAATATTATTAGGTAGAGGTAATGCACTTTTTTAAACATAAAGCAATTTTGAAATGTAAAAGTACAGATTTATATTTTTGATTGAATATTCTTGAGTGTATATTTAAAGTTCAATGTATTTAAATGTCTTTTTTATAGGAATTCTTTTTTTGGGGGGATGGATGAATGCTTGCGCACAACAAAACAAAGCATTAGAGGTGCTTTTGAAAACCAAATCTAAATTAGAAGATCAAAAAAACTGGAACCCACATGCCACATACGGCGAGACATGTCACTCAACAGATACCATCTACAGTTTAGGATGCGCGATTAGCACATCTCAACAAGAACTGCGAGGAAAAAAAGCTTCGCGCAATAAAGAAATGCGCGTATTAAGACGGAAGGTGTTTTGGCGTTATCCCTTTCGAGCCGGGCTGCATCCGATCACCTATTTCAATGCGCATAAAAAAACTACCCACAAAGAAGTCATTGGTCGAATTAAAAAAGCGATTAAAGCACTTCAATAAGAAAAACTATAAGAGTTACCTCACTATAATGGCTCGCGTTTGTGTGCGATTATCTTGACTCTTAACATTAAGCAAATAAACCCCTTTTGAAAATTCTCTCAAATCAAGTGTTGTCTTATTTTTTTGCCCCACATTGTTTTGAAATACCACTCTATTGTTTTGATCTAGAATCTCAATAGAACATAGTGCTTTTTGAGCATCAATGGTAATAAAATCAGCACTCGGATTCGGGAATACTTTTACATCAAATTCTCTTAGGATTTTATCTACAAAAGTTGGTGGGTTAGTGAACTTAAACACAAACAATCCATTCTGCATGTCTGAAACTATGATATTTCCAGAAGGCAAAAAAGGATAAATCCCCCAAGCGCCTCTATAATTTGGTGCGTGTGGTTCTGAAGAGGTATCGTAATAGCCAAGAACCGTAGGGTTTTCAGGATCTGATACATCAAAAGCATAAAAGCCATCATGATAATGTGCATCGTAGACTATATGCCCTTTAATAATTTGATTGTGGTGAATCGATAAAGAATCAACATTAGAATGCATTAAGCTGAGTACCTCAATATTGCCTACATCTGACATATCAAGAAGTTTCATCTGCATGCCATGTGTTTCATCAGCCATAACATAAAGATTAGTGTGAGGATTAAGCCAGCCTGAATGGTTATACCCTTTGTCTGGGTATGAATCTAAGAGCCCTATGAGCTCAGGACTGGTTACCACAGAAACATCATACACATATAATCCAGATCCCCCCAAATTTAAATATGCCGTATCGTTGTGAACAAATACATCATGAGTAGAATGCCCTATGGTGTGTAAGTGCGTCGGATTGGTAGGCTGAGATATGTCAAAAATCCCCAAGCCTGAGCCATCTGCCGTATAGAGTTTAGCGTGCAGAGTGTCAATAAAAATATTATGAATACGCGTCACAATGTTACTATCGTATACCAACGGTGCCGAATCAGGTAAAAAACTTAAATCTATAATTTGCAAAGACGCATCTCCTTCATCACTTACCGCATAGAGGTAATGTTGGTAGGTGTGGTAGTCGCGATGAATAATGGCCACCCCTGTATCTCGCCCCATGATAAACTCTGCTTGATAGGCATTTGAAGGATCTGTAATATCAAATATATGCACTCCTTTTGTGCTGCCAATTATAGCATACTCTTTACCTTGTTGTGCATAGCCCCAAATATCATTATAGACATTATCGTGTGCAAATGTTGAGGTTAAAGTAGAATCATCCCAGTGGAATAAAAGCTCAATATTAAAGCTGTTTTGAGCACGACTGTTATGTAATAAACACAGACATAAACATAATGAAAGAATAAACACACGCATGATCATTTTTTTCACAAATGTACGGCAAAGATGGCTTACCTTTGTAAGGTGAAAACATCCTTTTGCAAACACCAATTTATTGAATCTAAGATCATAAACGATTTAGATGTACTCGATAAAACCATTTATAGATGGAAATTCAAAGACCAAAAAATTGTGTTTACCAACGGATGTTTTGATATTATGCACAAAGGGCATGTCACCTATCTAAATCAGGCGGCTAATCTTGGAGACAAACTTATTGTAGGCATCAATAGTGATGCATCGGTAAAAACCCTCAATAAAGGCCCCTTAAGGCCCATCCAAGACGAAAATTCCAGAGCATTGATTCTAGCTGCATTACATTATGTTGATTTAGTTGTACGCTTTAATACCCCAACCCCATTAGCACTCATTGAACGTATTATACCACATGTACTTGTAAAGGGTGGTGACTGGAAAGAAGATGAGATTGTAGGCTCTCAAGTTGTAAAAGCCAAGGGTGGTACAGTCAGATGCATTGATTTTTTGGAGGGATACTCTACCACAAGCATAGAAAATAAAATACGTACGCAAAGTAAAAATGGCTAAACTTAAACGTGCTTTTTTTTGTTCTAACTGCGGGCATCAACTTAGTAAATGGGCTGGCAAATGCCCGACTTGCCAACAGTGGAATACCTTTGTAGAAGAAGTGATCGAACGGCCTAAAAATGTGCCGTCTTTTACAAAAGAAAAAAGCGGTAGCACTCCGGTGTTAATTCAAAATGTTGAGCAAAGCAAACTCTCGCGAATACCTTTAAATGATGATGAATTCAACCGAGTATTAGGCGGGGGTGTGGTGCCTGGGTCTATGGTGTTGTTTGGCGGAGAACCCGGGGTAGGAAAATCTACCTTAATGCTTCAGTTGGCGCTTAAAAATCCTCAGCTTTCTTTTTTATATGTCAGTGGCGAAGAGAGCGATATTCAAATAAAAATGCGAGCCGATCGCATGGGGGTTGCTTCTGAGCAATGCTATGTGGTCACTGAAACATTTACGCCCAGTATCTTCAAACACATTGAAAATATTAAACCCGATATTATTTGTGTAGACTCTATTCAAACTTTACACTCACAAAACATAGAGTCTTCACCCGGATCGGTCTCACAAATCAGAGAGTGCGCCTCGGAGTTTTTAAAGTTTGCTAAAAAAACAAACACGCCAGTCTTTATGATTGGACACATTACCAAAGAAGGGCAAATTGCCGGCCCTAAACTTTTAGAGCATATGGTAGATACTGTATTGCAATTTGAAGGCGACCGCAATTACATTTACCGCTTACTGCGTACAACTAAAAATAGATTTGGCTCGACCAATGAACTTGGTATTTATGAAATGTTTTCGGGCGGATTGCGCGAAGTAAAAAACCCTTCTGAGTTATTGATTTTATCTAAAGACGAGGCTTTAAGTGGCGTAGCCATTGCTGCAACTGTTGAGGGTATTCGGCCGTTTTTAATTGAAATTCAAGCGCTGGTGAGTTCTGCTGCCTACGGTAACCCGCAACGCTCAGCCACTGGGTTTGATGTAAAACGTCTGAATATGCTTTTGGCAGTACTTGAAAAACGTTGCGGATTTAAACTCAGCATCAAAGATGTCTTTTTAAATATTACAGGAGGGATTAAAACCCAAGACCCAAGTGTTGATTTAGCAGTTATTTGCGCCGTACTCTCTTCATCAGAAGATCTGGCCATTGATCAGCACATTTGTTTTGCAGCTGAAGTAGGGCTCTCCGGAGAAATCAGAACAGTAAGCAAAATTGAGCAACGCATTAGTGAAGCGGCAAAACTAGGATTTGAAAAAATAGTAATTTCACACTACACCGATAAAAGTATCGGGAACAAACACGACGGCATACAAGTGGTGCGTGTGAAAAAGATTGAAGATGTGTTTACCTTACTTTTTTCTTAAAATCTCAAGTTCTTGTACTAAATTTTGTGCTTTGGTTAAATCTACTTTGATAGAGCCCACTAAAACATTGGCCTGAATTCTGACTGGTATTTTGTTTTTATCGTCGCTAATCCAAAGGGTTAGATCGTCGTCTTCTTTAAAAATCCGTCCTTTTTGCACCATTGGAATAAACTCTAAACACCTTATTTTACCTAAATCTGTTTTGAGTATCTTAACGCCTTTATACTTTAATTTCATCGGATAGTATTCTTCATCCATAAAGACAGGTAATTCGAATTCATCTCCAGGGCTAATCCCAACAAAATCAAATGTTCTGGCATAATAAAAGGCTGAGAGCATATCTTGCATATTGCGCTTTGGAAACTCCATCATTTTACCCGCACCAACATCTACGCTCAATTTTTCTGGATAATACAAGTAATCTTGTTCTTTTTTATAGCCTCCTTCATTGATCCGACGAACAAATTTTAAGGCTTCTAATTTTTCTGGATCAAAGTACGTTTCATACCGATCACGTACTTTAAAGAATAAATCAAAAAACGTTTTAGTTTTACCTAAACCAATCGCATGATAAGCCGGCACTCCTCTAACGGTATAATTTTTAGTAGACAATTCAATGGTCGCAATACCCGCATCTACCATCCCATAATGCAACCTATAAGTTAATTTTTCACCTTTTTTAAAGGGTAATTCTTGAGCAAATCCTGCCAAAGGAAAAAACCATCCCCCCAAAAAAACAAGTACTGCAATCACTCTAATCATGTTTTCAATTTGTTAAAAAACTACAAATTATATGCCATAAAATGACTCTCATAGGCTAGGCTCTTTTTTATTTTAGCTAGTTTTGTAAACTATGAATTGGGTATGGCGTATTATTGGATTATGGATGTGTGTAGCACACCTCTCTTTATCTGCACAAAACCCTTACAATGGGTACTGGTCTAAAGAATCTGCTTCAGACACTCAAAACACAACTAATTCTGGTGACTCTTCTGTTAGCAGCCAAATAGGAGAAACAAAAGAAGTGAGCTCAGCACTGTTTAAAAAAGTACTTGCTTATAAAAAAAACTGGAACGACTCTATTTCAACCTCAAAGGGTTATCGTGTACAAATTTATGCAGTAAGCGGTCCTGATAGTAAAGCAAAAGCGTATAAAAAAAAGGATGAGTTTGAAACCTATTTTTCAGATACTAAAGCCCATTTGGTATCAGCCATGCCTTATTTTAAAATCAGAGTAGGCGATTTTAAAACCCGATTAGCTGCTTTAGGTTTTTTAGAGCAGGTAAAAGCCTATTACCCAAACGCCTTTGTGGTGTATGATCAAATTTCAATTAAGTAAAAACATGAGATTATTTTTTTTATTGTGGATGTGCATTGTTGCGGCGCCCGTTTTTTCACAGACTGACACCTTAGTACATGAACATCAAAAAGCAAGAAACAGAGATCGCGTTTTAGTCGATCTTTCTTTTACTGGTTGGACGCACGAGATCTCAAACCTAAAAACCAAGTGGTATTCTCGAGGTCTTGGCATATCGTATTTACATAATTTTCCGATTTCAAAACATGTTGACTTTGCTATGGGACTAGGCGTTAAGAATGCCAATTATTACCATCGCTCAGAATTAACAGAGAGAAGCCACCCTGATTCTAATGCCATTGGTCAATCGTTTTCTTATTTTGATCCAATTAGCGACACCACTGCTCAAATAAAACGCAATAAATTATCATTGAGTCATTTCACCTTTCCGGTTGAACTTCGCTTTAAAGGAAAACCAAATAAAAAAAATCGCGTATTTAAACTAGCCTTCGGCTTACAGGCCGACTTTAATTTTGAAGCTCATGCCAAGCAGGTAAATGGTGATTTAAAGTTTAAAGACTTTAACTTTAATAATTTTGAAAAATGGTCTTTTGGCACACGTGCAAGAATAGGCTATCACCGCACGGCACTTCATTTTGAAATGAATTTTAATTCTATTTTTAAGCCCAATAACGGGCCAAGTATTTTACCCTTTAGAGCCGGATTTACTTACACACTTCTAGACTAAAATTCAAAAAACTCTAGTGGAGTTCTTTGAGTGCTATTCATTCTTTTATAACCCTAATAATCAAGCCATCTCGCGTTAAGAAGGCTGGGGTTTTATCTTTAAGAATGCCTTTAGCTAGATAGTTTTTAAAGGGTTTTATTAAAATAAATTCAGGCACTGTTTGCATAGGGTAAAAGGTATAAAGATCTCCTTTTTTTATTTTAAGGTAATTATCAATAGGTTGTATCTCATCATATAAAAAAGGGAGTATTTTCTGATCATAAATTTTATACCCTTGATTTTTCTTGATAATTAATGTTTTATACGCACAGCCTCTAAGGCTCCCAACACCTGAGTTGCCATTATAACTATAGTTACTTTTAAGGTTCTGAAACCACACTTGATCTGCCTGATTTGTTGGGATTTGAGCAAAAACACCATCAGTTTGATTCCCATAGCCTTGAAATGTTTGATGAGAAGTCGCGATAAAACCAGCATCCGTTTTTTCTACTTTTAGTGTATAATGAGGGACTGTGCCGCAAACTCTAAATGAATGTTCTGGTAATTGTGACACTTTTTGTAAGCTATCGGTAATATAGATGATGTTATAATTGGCATCAATCGCTTGAAAATGCGTGCCAAACAACTGTTTTATGAATACTAAGTTGTTGTATCTCTTGTTATTTTGTGCATCTAAAATATAATACGTGCCTTTTTTAGAATCTTGATATACCTCATATAAATTAGAACGCTCATACAACAAACTATCTTTAGATGGTAATGTCTTTTTATCTGTCACTGCTGCTGATTCTTTGGTGATGTTTTTCTTGTTCACACAAGAAAACAAGATTAGTAATATGACAATTAGATTATTCACTTTCATCAAATAAACTCCCTGGTGTGTTAAACATATTATGCCCAATGTGTTTGTAAGCTGCTTCAGTGGCTTGACGGCCACGAGGTGTTCGCGCTAAGAACCCTTGCTTTATTAAAAAAGGCTCATATACTTCTTCTATGGTTCCAGCCTCTTCGCCAACGGCGGTTGCTATAGTGTTAAGCCCAACAGGCCCTCCTTTAAATTTCTCAATAAGTACTCTTAGAATTCGGTTATCCATCTCATCTAAGCCACCAGCATCTACCTGCAGGGCTTTTAGGCCGTATTTGGTAATCTCTAAATCAATGCTCCCATTACCTTTAATTTGAGCAAAATCTCTGATTCGTCTTAAAAGTGCATTGGCAATTCTTGGGGTTCCTCGGCTTCTTCTGGCAACTTCTATCGCTGCCTTTTTATCAATAGATACTTCTAGTATAGCTGAAGAGCGCTGTATAATTTCAGAAAGAAGATCTTCATCGTAGTACTGAAGGCGTGAGGTAATGCCAAATCTGGCTCTTAAAGGGGAGGTCAACAACCCAGAGCGGGTAGTTGCACCTATGAGGGTAAAGGGATTTAAATTAATCTGCACCGATCGAGCACTTGGCCCTGTGTCTATCATAATGTCAATCACATAATCCTCCATGGCTGAATATAGGTATTCTTCAATGACCGGACTCATACGGTGAATCTCATCAATAAACAACACATCACGTTCTTCTAGATTGGTGAGCAATCCAGCAAGGTCACCTGGTTTATCTAATACGGGACCAGAAGTTGTTTTGATATTAACCCCTAACTCAGCGGCAATGATATTAGACAGAGTCGTTTTGCCTAAGCCCGGCGGACCGTGCAAAAGCACATGATCTAAAGCTTCGTGGCGTTGTGTAGCAGCATTAACAAAGACCTTTAAGTTTTCGACCACATCTTCTTGTCCTTTAAAATCATCAAAACCTTTTGGGCGGAGTGCTCGATCAATTTCTTTTTCACTGCTTGACTGGGGTTTTTGATCGGCGTCTAAATATGGATTATCAGTCATTCTAAGAAGCTTGTTGTGTAAATATACCTCAAAAATTACGGATAGAAGTTTTGCTTAAAAAATCTTTTTTACCACTTTTTTCCACTTTTATTAACAAATGTTGATATCTATTTTATTTGACTGAAATCAAGCAATCCTATAACTTTACAAAACCTTTATTTATAAAGTTTTACACAGCAAACATTAAAAGTGGAAAAAAGTGGGAATAATGTAATATTTTTACATCATCTATGCTGAGTTTAATTGGTGAATACGACTGTAAACTAGATCCGAAGGGGCGATTTTTGTTTCCGGCTGCGCTTAAAAAACAATTAGATGCTGCTGATCAAGATCAGTTTGTTTTGAACCGTGGTTTTGAGGGATGTTTGGTTTTATACCCAAATTCATCTTGGGCCGAAGAGTCAAAAAACATGTCAAAACTCAATCTGTATAAAGCTGAGCATAGAAAATTTTACCGCCAATTTCACAACGGAGCTACGCTTGTAAAGCCTGATAATTTAGGACGCATACTCATTCCTAAGAACCTGAAGCTGTTCGCAAACATTCAAAAAGAGCTCGTTGTTTTTGCTTACGCAAAAAGAATAGAAATCTGGGCGAAAGAACACTATATCGCGCACATGCAAGAAGATGTTTCTGATTTTGCACAATTGGCCGAGCGCGTGATGCAAAACCTAGGAGATGACCAGCCAGAACACTAGCGCATCATCATACCACACACCTGTTCTATTAAAGCCCTGCATAGAGCACCTGAACATAAATCCGTCGGGCATCTATGTAGATGTCACCTTTGGCGGTGGCGGGCATTCAAAATCCATCCTTGATGCCTTAAATGAAAACGGAAAACTCTTTGCCTTTGACCAGGATAATGACGCCAATCAAAACACTATCAAAGATGATCGCTTCACCTTAATTGGTGAAAATTTTAGATTCACAAAACACTTTCTTAATTATTTAGGGATTGAAAAAGTCGACGGCATATTGGCGGATCTTGGCATATCATCCCACCAAATAAATGAACCTCAAAAAGGATTTTCTACTCGATTCAACGGTCCTTTAGACATGCGCATGGATCAACAAAATCCTCTTACGGCTAAAAAGGTCATCAACACCTATTCTAGCGCCCAACTATCGTATATATTTAAAACATACGGAGAGGTGACTCTAGCTAAAAAAGCGGCAAGACACATTGAAGAGAAGCGTAAAGAATCGCCCATCTGCACCACACAAGATTTACAAAGCACTTTAGAGGCATGCGCCCCTAAATTTAAACCTCAAAAGTTTTACGCCAAAGTATTTCAGGCCCTGAGAATCGAAGTAAATCAAGAACTACAAGCTTTAGAAGAGTTTCTTCTACAAACCCCCTCTTTATTAGATAAAAACGGCAGGCTTGTCGTGATAAGCTATCATTCTCTTGAAGACAGATTGGTAAAAAACTTTTTAAAAACCGGCACAACACATCAAAAAGATCCCCAGAAAGATCTGTATGGCAACATCATAAGACCCTTCACACCTCTCTCTAATAAAGTAATTATTCCGACTACTGAAGAAACCCAGGAAAATCCAAGAGCAAGAAGTGCAAAACTAAGAATAGGCATTAAAAATGATTAAGAAAGCAACTGCATTTATAACAAAAAGAATAGGCATTTTATTGTCGGGACGGTTTTTTAAAGATAAGCGTGCTCAAAAAAACATCCCCTATTTTGTTTTCTTGTATACGTTAATTATTCTGTATATCTCTTTGGGGTATTTCGCTGAGGGACTGGTGAAAAAAATCAGTAAACAAAAAATTGAGCTCAAAGAAAAACGCGCTGCCTATATCTCTGTGAAATCAGAACTTATGGAGCTCACCAAACAATCTAACTTGGCCAAACAATTAGAAAACCTTGGCTCTTCAGTGGTAGAGTCTACTATCCCCCCAAAAAAAATTAAAATTGACTCCTAAAAAACACAGAAATATTGAAAAAACCATTGTTTTAAGAGTATACCTACTCTTTATTGGCCTGTGTGTATTTGCGGTTTCAATTCTGTATAAAGTCATTCAAATTCAAGTACGAGAAGGCGATAAACTTAATAGCTTATTTGAGAAAAAAAATATCGCCCTAAAAAACATCGAAGCCATTAGAGGAAATATTTACGCCTCAGACAAACAACTGCTTTCAACATCTATTCCTATTTATGACATTCGTTTTGACACGCGTGCCGACGGGCTATCAAAGCAAGAAATTTTAAAAAACATTAGCGCCTTAGCGGAAAAATTATCTGCGACATTTAAAGACAAAAGCACCTCTGAATACAAAAACACCCTTAAAGAAGCCGTGCGTCAAAAAAGCCGGTACCATTTAATTCAGCGTAATATATCATACAGCACACTTCAGAAAGTAAAGCAATTTCCAATTTTTAACAAAGGACGGTTTAAGGGGGGATTGATTATTGAGCGTAAAAGTAAACGGGCAAAACCATACAAAGCACTCGCCTCTAGAACTATTGGATACAAAAGCGCCCATGCCGCCGTAGGGATTGAAGGCGCGTATAATGAGGTTTTAGCTGGCACGCAAGGCAAACGTGTAATGAAACGCTTGAGTGGAGGGGTTTGGATGCCTTTAAATCAAGGCAATGAAATTGACCCAAAAGACGGATACGATGTGCGCACTACCTTAGATGTTAACCTTCAAGATGTTGCGCATCAAGCATTAGAAGAACAACTTAAAAAACACAATGCCGACCATGGCTGCGTGGTCCTTATAGAAGTTCAAACAGGTGATATAAAGGCTATTGTAAACCTTTCGAGAAACCAAAAAGGTTCTTACAGTGAAAAATACAACTACGCCGTAGGAGAAAGTACTGAGCCAGGATCAACATTCAAGCTTGCCTCTATCGCTGTTGCGCTTGAGGATGGTTATATAGATCCTAATGATTCTATTGAAACAGGAGGTGGCTCTCAAAAATTTCACAATGCTACCATGCGAGATTCTCGTGCTGGAGGCTATGGAAAAATAACGCTACAAAATGCCATTGAGGTCTCTTCAAATATTGCCGTTGCGAAAACCATTGTTGATCACTACCAAAATAATCCTCAAAAATTTATTAATGGGCTTTACAAAATGGGCTTAAACAAAAAAACAGGAATTGAAATTTCAGGAGAAGGAACTCCTTATATTAAATCTGTAGACAAAGACTGGTCCGGTATTTCTTTACCCTGGATTTCTCATGGCTATGAGATCAGCTTAACACCCCTTCAAATACTTACATTTTATAACGCTATCGCCAACAATGGCGTGATGGTAAAACCTCGGTTAGTCACAGAGATTCTTGACAAAGAACAAGTGATTAGGCAAATAGAAAAAGAAGTATTGAATCCTAAGATTTGTAGTCAAAAAACCATCGATCATCTTAAAAATATGTTGATAGGAGTAGTTGAAAATGGCACTGCTAAAAACCTAAGAAACAGCTATTTCAAAATAGCTGGAAAAACAGGAACCGCGCAAATTTATAATGAAAAATACGGCTATGAATACGATTCTAAAGTATCCTATCAGGCTTCTTTTGCAGGGTACTTTCCGGCTGAAAACCCTAAATATTCATGCATTGTGGTTGTGAACGCCCCTTCTAACAACGTGTATTATGGTAATCTAGTGGCAGGACCTATTTTTAAAGAATTAGCAGACAAAGTTTACGCCACAAGCATTGAATTACATCCAGAAATCATAAAAGAAACCACGCATCCCCTCTATCCTAAAACAACCAAATTAATGCCTCAAGATGAAACTGTTTTAAAGGATAAACTTGGTGATGTAGCTGGCTTAAAGCATATCGCTATCTCTAAAACAGCTTACAATACTATCCCAAACACCACCGGAATGACCCTAAAAGACGCTATGTATCTTCTTGAATTAAAAGGATACACGGTGCAATTCAGCGGAAAAGGAAAAGTTAAAACACAAAAACTAATAGATAACAACGGGCAGGCAGACGAACCAAAAACCATTCATTTAACCTTATCGTGAACGTTTTAAAAGACATATTATACAAATCGGGCATCGAAGAAGTCTATGGCGATCTGAATATTAAAACGCCGCACCTGTGCTTTGACTCCAGAAAAGCAAAAAAACAAAGCACCTATATTGCCATTAAAGGATCTCAAATAGACGGACACTCCTTTATTTCAAATGCCATTAAAAATGGTGCCTCTGCCGTAATCTGTGAGGAGTTCCCTTCAAAAAAAGACGCCAGTGTTACCTATGTTAAAGTTCAAAACGCCCGAAAAGCACTAGGCCAAATGGCTTCTAATTTTTACGATTGTCCGTCTGAAAAAATAATACTTGTTGGCATTACGGGAACCAATGGCAAGTCAACCTGTGCGACCCTACTATATCAACTATTTAGTGAACTTGGGCATGATTGCGGATTAATATCAACCATTGAATACAAAGTCGGAACTTCGGCAATAAAAGCTACACATACCACACCTGACCCCATCACCTTAAATAAGCTTTTAGCGGAGATGGTAAAGCAAAATTGCTCACATTGTTTTATGGAGGTAAGCTCTCATGCGGTTGACCAGTGCCGTATAGAAGGCTTAGTTTTTTCTGGAGGGATTTTCACTAATATCACACACGACCATTTAGATTACCACAAGACCTTTTCTGCTTATTTAAAGGCGAAACAAATGTTTTTTGACATGATTCCTGCCTCTGGTTTCGCTTTGTATAATGCCGACGATAAAAACGGACATGTCATGGTGCAAAATAGCCAAGCAAACACCTATAGTTACAGCATTAAATCAATGTCTGATTATAGAGCTAAAATTGTTGAAATGACCCTAGAGGGCATTAATCTCCATGTCAATAATCACGAGGTATGGCTTCGTTTAACGGGTACTTTTAACGCCTACAATGCGCTAAGTGTTTACGCTACTACTTTATTATTGGGCATCGCTGAAGATAAGGCTTTATTGGCCCTAAGTAATTTAAAAGGGGCTGAAGGGCGGTTTGAAGTGCTTCAGAAAAAACAAAAAACCGTCATCATTGATTATGCGCACACACCAGACGCTCTGAAAAATGTACTTGAAACCATACATGATGTTAAACCCGAGCACCATCATATTACTACTATTGTTGGATGTGGTGGCAATAGAGATGCGGCAAAAAGGCCAAAAATGGCCAGAATTGCAGCCGACTACTCCTATCGGGTTATTTTAACCTCAGACAACCCAAGAGACGAAGATCCTGATCAGATTATTGAAGAGATGCTTAAAGGCATTACCCCTAAGCAGTCTCTTAAAACATTAGCCATATCAAATCGCAAAGAGGCTATCAGAACAGCCTTGCAAATGGCCACTGAACAAGACATTGTTTTAGTCGCGGGAAAAGGGCATGAAAAATACCAAGAAATTGCTGGAATAAAGCATCCGTTTAGTGATCTTGAAATTGTTGAATCTTACTTAAATCTATTGTAATGCTTTATCATCTGTTTCATTATTTAGAACATCTCAGTATTCCGGGTGCGGGCGTGTTTCAATATTTGAGTTTTAGAGCACTGATGGCTGTAGTATTATCACTACTTATATCGCTTGTTTTTGGAAAGCGCTTAATTGCTTTTTTACAAAAAAAACTAATCGGCGAAACCATTCGTGACTTAGGCCTTGAGGGTCAAATACAAAAAAAAGGCACCCCAACCATGGGAGGTGTCATTATTTTATTAAGTCTTTTACTGCCCACACTTTTATTTGCTGACATTTTTAATGTGTATGTACAGCTGCTCATTGCCACAACACTTATTCTAGGATCTGTGGGTTTTGCCGACGATTATATCAAAGTGTTTAAAAAAAATAAAGAAGGGTTGTCTGGCAGATTTAAAATAATCGGACAAATCAGTGTTGGGATCATGGTAAGTGTCACTCTGTATTTTTCATCTAACACGTATGTAAAAACCGAAAAACAAAACTACATACCTACCACAAAAAATCAATTAAAAGACAGGTGGATCAAAAATCAAGACCCCATAACTACCATTCCGTTTATAAAAAACAATCAGTTCAATTACGGTTGGATTGGAAAAATCTCTAAAAACCACAAAGAGAAAATCGCTTGGTTGGCCTATGCTTTAATCATTATTATTGTAGTTACAGCTGTATCAAATGGTGCAAATTTAACGGATGGCCTTGATGGTTTAGCGACTGGAGTTTCTGCTGTTGTTGGGCTTACCCTTGGCGTGCTTGCCTATGTGTCAGGCAACTACATTTTCGCTGATTATTTAAATATTATGTTTATCCCTCAAAGTGGTGAATTAGTGATCTTTATTGCGGCTTTTGTAGGGGCTTGCATTGGTTTTTTGTGGTATAATTCATACCCGGCTCAGGTGTTTATGGGGGATACAGGCAGTTTAACCATTGGAGGGATTATAGCTGTGTTTGCTATTGTAATTCGCAAAGAACTTTTAATCCCGCTTTTGTGTGGCATTTTTCTTATTGAAAACCTCTCTGTTGTATTGCAAGTGAGTTGGTTTAAGTATACCCGCAAAAAATACGGCGAAGGGAGAAGGATATTTTTAATGTCGCCCTTGCACCATCACTACCAAAAAAAAGGCATCCACGAAGCCAAAATAGTAGCCCGATTTTGGATCACGAGCATTCTTTTAGCGGTTTTAACCATCATTACACTTAAGTTGAGATAACATTGCAGAAAAGCACAAAAAATATCATTGTTTTAGGGGCTGGAAGAAGCGGGGTTTGGGCAGCTATTTTTGCTAAAGAAAAAGGATTTAATGTGTTTGTTTCGGACGCTAATAGCATTGCAAAAAAATATAAATCCTTATTAGAAGAACATCAAATTGCTTTTGAAGAAAATACGCACTCTTTAAGTCTGATCACAAAAGCAGATCTGATTATCAAAAGCCCAGGGATTCCGAATAACACTGAAGTTATCAAAACAGCGCTTGCTCAAAATAAAGAGGTTATATCAGATATTGCATTTGCACTTCGGTACTCTAAGGCAAAAGTAATTGCAATAACCGGCAGTAACGGCAAAACAACTACAACCATGTTGATTTACCATATTCTTAAAGCAGCACAATACAAGGTGGCTGTCGCAGGCAATATGGAAGAAAGCATTTGTAAAGTACTTCTAAGAAATTTAGACATAGACTATTTGGTCTTAGAAATGAGCAGCTTTCAATTAGACGATACACCTTGTTTCAAACCCTATATTGCCGTATTACTCAATATTACACCCGACCACCTCGATAGATACGAGAATAACTTTATGAATTATGCCAAATCCAAAATACAAATTACCATCCACCAAAAAAAAACACAACACTTTATTTATAACCATGATGACCCAACCATTCAAACCTTAATTAAATCAACCCTTTTAAATGCTACAAAACACCCTATATCAATCAAAGAAAATGTAAAAGACGGAGGTTTTTTACACGAACAAAATATTCACACAAACACACAAAATCAATCATTTACTATGTCTATTTCAGATCTTGCCCTTCAAGGAAAACACAATTACTACAACTCTTTAGCCGCAGCTGTCGCCAGCCAGTTGTTAGACATTAGAAAGCCTAGCATTAAAGCGTCTTTAATGAATTATCAAAATCAACCACACCGCATGGAATTTGTCGCTAAAATTCATGGTGTAGAATACATAAATGATTCTAAAGCCACTAATGTAAATGCCGCCTGGTATGCCCTAGAATCTATAAACAGCCCCATTATATGGATTGCTGGAGGCAAAGACAAAGGCAATGATTACAAAGAACTTGCGCCGCTTGTCAAACAAAAAGTAAAATCTATTATCTGTTTAGGAAAAGAAAATCAAAAGCTTCATAGTGCTTTTGAAGGCATGGTCGATCAAATTATTGATACAGATACTGCCTATAAAGCAGTGCAAGCAGCTTACAAACTTGCTGAGAAAAACGACATCGTATTACTCTCTCCTTGTTGTGCCAGTTTTGACTTATTTGAAGATTACAAAGACAGAGGCGATCAATTCAAAGAAGCCGTAAGAGCACTCTAGAATGCTGTCTAAAATAAATATTCAGGGCGACAAAGGCATCTGGACCATTGTAACGCTTTTAGCTCTCATCTCTTTATTGGTGGTCTACAGCTCAATTGTGACGCTTGCAGATAAACATCATCAAGGCAATACGTTTTATTATTTATTCAGACATGGCGTATTTCTAAGTGTTGGACTAAGCATTATTTACTGGGTATCACGCATTAAATTTAAGTACTTCTCTAAATTTTCTTTACTGGCCATCTACACCAGCATCCCTTTACTGGCCTACACATTATTTGGCGGTACCAATATTAATCAGGCCTCAAGATGGATCACTTTGCCTATTATTAACCAAACCTTTCAAACCTCAGATTTTGCTAAACTTGCATTAATCATGTATGTGGCGCGTACACTAGCTGTTCGCCAATTTGAAATCAACAATTACAAAGAGCTTATATTACACTTAATTTTACCCATCGTTATTGTGTGTGGATTAATTTTTCCGGCCAATTTATCTACGGCAACCGTTTTATTTGCAAGCGCGCTCTCATTGATGTTTGTAGGCAGAGTATCTCTACGTTTACTAATAGCAACAATTACCGTAATTCTGATTGGATTTTCTGGTTTGTTTTTTATCGGAAAATCGTATCCTGAATTTTTACCTACACGTTTTAATACCTGGGTAAATCGAATAGAAAACTTTACACAAGCCGAACATCAAACAGAAGAAACCGCCGGCAATTACCAGGCTATAAATGCCAAAATTGCCATTGCTAGAGGGGGGCTCACAGGGGTTGGTCCAGGCAAAAGTGTGCAAAGAAATGTATTGCCTCATCCGTATTCTGACTTCATCTATGCGATAGTCATTGAAGAGTATGGGGTATTCGGGGGGATTGGGTTACTTATTTTATACATGCTTTTTTTATTTAGATGTGTAATTGTAATTCTTAAAGCAAACAGTGTATTTGGCAAACTATTAGTGTGTGGGATTGGATTTCTTATGGTATTTCAAGCTTTGATTAACATGGGGGTTACCAGCGGGCTTTTGCCTGTAACCGGACAACCTTTGCCTCTTATAAGCATGGGGGGCACCTCAATTTGGTTTACCTGCTTGTCTATTGGGATTATTTTAAGTGTAAGTGCTTCGTCTAGCCCTACTAAATCTGTCACGCGTAAAACTACGTCTAATGACTAATCCAACTTTGATTATAAGCGGAGGCGGAACAGGCGGGCATATTTTTCCGGCCCTAGCGATTGCAGACTACATTAAACACAAAGCGCCTAAAACCCATATTCTATTTGTGGGCGCCAAAGGCAAAATGGAAATGGACAAAATCCCCCAAAAAGGATACCCTATTGTGGGCCTACCCATACGGGGCTTTAGCCGCTCATCTTTCTTTAAAAACATAAGCCTACCTTTTCGTTTGATCTACAGTCTATTACAATGCTTCAGAATTCTTAAAAAGCATAAACCTTCTATAGTAGTAGGTGTAGGTGGCTATGCTTCAGGACCTTTATTATGGGTGGCGCAAAGCCTGAATATCCCCACATTAATTCAAGAACAAAACTCATACGCTGGGCTTACCAATAAAAAACTAGGTAAAAAAGCCACTTATATTTGCGCTGCTTACCAAGAGGTTCAGGCCTTTTTCCCTAACAAGACTATTCTTCATACGGGCAATCCGATTCGTAAAGAGATTCGCACAGGCGTATCCAAAAAAGAAGCCTTACACGCTTTAGGTCTTAAAAACGATAAGAAAACACTCTTTATCATGGGCGGCTCTTTAGGGGCTAAGAGCATCAACCAAGCCACTGAGTATATGCTAAAAAAAATAGACTTATCAGAGATCCAAATCATATGGCAAACCGGAAAGTTGTATTATGACACTTTAAAATCTAGAGTACCTGAAAACCAAGACATTCATCTCTACCCATTTATTGAACAAATGGCTGTCGTATATGCTGCCGCTGACCTTGTGATTTCTAGAGCTGGCGCCTTGAGTATATCTGAACTCCAACACTTGGCTAAACCTAGTATTTTAATCCCTTCGCCAAACGTTGCAGAAGACCATCAAACCAAAAATGCGCTCGCACTAGTAAAACAGAAAGCTGCCGTATTAATCCCTGATCATAAAGCCAAAGAAAATTTAGCAAAAGTAGTGGCTCAAACCATTCATGACAATCAGGCTTTACATGCTCTTTCTACACATATAAAACAGATGGATCGCCCTGATGCACTTGAACAGATCGGAAAAATTTTACGCTCACACCTTAGCGCATGAATGCATTAGAAAACATAAAACATGTATTTTTTGTTGGGATTGGAGGGATTGGCATGTCGGCTTTAGCGCGCTATTTTTTAAAAAAGGGGGCGTGTGTTTACGGCTACGATCAAAACAAAACTGCTTTAACTCAAGAACTTGAAAAACAAGGTGCTGTTATTTATTATCAAACACACTTAAAGGCTATTGAACGCCCCATAGACTTAGTGGTGATTACTCCGGCAATTCCAGATACAAATCTATTTATTTCCTATGCTAAAGCACAAGACATCCCCCTAAAAAAAAGAGCAGAAGTATTAGGACTAATTTCAAGGGATTATAAAACAATTGCTGTGGCAGGCACACACGGAAAAACAAGCACCAGCGCTATCATTGCAGATGCTTTACATAAAAGTGATCTGGGATGCACTGCATTTATTGGAGGGATATTAACAGAATATAACACCAACTTTTTATACAATGACCAAAGCCCTTATCTGGTAGTTGAGGCCGATGAATTCGATCGCTCTTTTCTCCATTTAAACCCATGGATTAGCATTATTGGATCTATAGAAGCAGACCATTTAGACATCTATGAAAATCAAGAGTACTTTACAGCGTCTTTTATAGAATTTGCAAGATTAACACAAGAAAAATTAATTGTACACCATCCCCTTAAGAGCCTGTTTAATCATCCCTTGCAAACGTTTAGCACACGTAACAAAACGGCTGATTTGTTTTCAAGCTATCCGGTTGTAAATAAAGAAATAAGTATTCATCCTCGATTACCAGGTGAGCACAATTTACTGAATACTTTAGCGGCAGTATTAGCTTTAGAAACACTCGGATTAAAAAGAAAAGTTGTTCAGTCTCTACTCAATGACTTTAAAGGCGTTAAACGCCGATTTGAATACGTTTTAAATACACCAGAGGCAGTTGTAATAGACGATTACGCTCATCATCCAACAGAAATAAAATACGCCATTCAAACAGCAAGAGATAGGCATCCTGAAAAACCACTAACTGTTGTGTTTCAACCGCATTTATTTTCTAGAACAAGAGATTTTATGGATGATTTTGCCTTAGAATTACGTAGAGCAGACACTCTTTTTCTATTAGATATATATCCTGCTAGAGAATCCCCCATAGAAGGAATCAATAGCCAGGTATTATGTGACAAAATAAGCCCATATATCCCTGCAAAGTGCAGCACTAAAAAAACACTTACCAAGGATTTATCTAAGAAAAAACACCCTCTTATCTTGATTTTAGGTGCCGGCGATATTTATTTATGCATTGATAGGATCAAACAACACGTTTTAGCCCAATGAAAAAACTAAAAAAAATAGCGCGCATAATTCTTTGGCTATTTGTGATTGGTGTTTTCATAGCTGGGTTAATCTATGCACATAAAAAAAGTGAGAAACACCTACTTTCAAATATCCACATCAACTTTGAGAACACGCCTTTATTTTTAAATAAAAAAACAATTTTAGAAGCGCTTAAAAACAAGGGGGCAACACCTGGTGACACCCTTAAAAATATTGATGTTTTTAAAATTGAAAGAAGCGTAAAACAAAACCCCTACGTTGAAACAATCAACGTTCATAAACGTTTGTCTGGAGATCTTTTCATAGATCTGAAAGAGCGCACAGCTATTGCCCGTTTAAAAAACAACTCTTTTGATGGTTTTTTAGACCTTACCGGCAAGGTATTGCCCCGCTCTAAAAGTTACGTCCCAAGACTTATTGTGATCAGCGGATCAATAGATTCTGTTTTCATTCACAATGCACCGTTAATAACTCAAGAAAAAAACAAGATAAACCCAAAGAGAAAAGATCTATTTTTAAGATTATTTAGATTTATCAGAGATATTTACCAAGACCCCTTTTGGTCTGCGCAAATTTCTCAGATACACATAAATAAAGACAAAACCATAGAAATAACAACCTTGATGGGCAATCAACATATTCGTTTTGGAAGCATTGAAGCGCTGAGCCATAAGCTTAGAAAGTTAGAATTGCTCTACCAAAAAGGATTTGTAAACACGGGATGGGATAAGTACCAAACAATAGATTTGCAGTATCAGGGTCAAATTGTATGTAAAAAAACACATGAGTAAGGCTGAAGAACATATCGAAAACACGCAGATTGTCGCTGGTTTAGACATTGGAACCACCAAAATTGCTGCTTTCGTAGGACGAAGAGCAGCCTACGGAAAAATAGAAATTCTAGGCGTTGGAGTAACCGAATCGGTTGGCGTAAAAAGAGGAGTCGTTTCACATATCACTCCTACTGTAGATGCTATAAAACGAGCAGTTGACATCGCAGAGAAAAAATCTGGCATTCAAATTACACATGTTAATGTAGGCATTGCAGGGCAGCATATTAAAAGCTTACAACACAGAGGGGTGCGGATGCGAGAGAGTTTTGAAGAAGAAATTAATCAAGAAGATTTAGAGCTTTTAAAACAAGACATGTACAAGCTTGTGATGTTGCCTGGTGAGGAAATCATAGATGTATTGCCTCAAGATTATATTGTAGACAATGAACAAGGCATCAAGAATCCGATTGGCATGGCAGGCAGAAGACTTGAAGCTAATTTTCATATTATCACTGGACAAATATCTGCGGTTAGAAACATCTACAAATGTGTGACGAAAGCGGGGTTAGAAGTTGCAGATTTAACTTTAGAACCTATTGCCTCTTCAGAATCTGTGTTAACGGATGAAGAAAAAGAAGCAGGCGTTGCCCTTGTAGATATTGGTGGAGGCACAACAGATATTGCTATTTTTCAAGATGGCATTATCCGTCATACCAAAGTGATTCCGTTTGGCGGCAGCATCATCACAGAAGACATCAAGAAAGGTTGTTCTATTCTGCACAAACAGGCTGAGCTTTTAAAAGTGCGCTTCGGTTCTGCATTGGCGTCACAAAATACTGATAGTGATATCATTTCTATTCCCGGGCTAAAAGGCAGAGATCCTAAAGAAATCTCTGTGAGAAATTTAGCGCATATCATTCAAGCGAGAGCCGAAGAAATTATTTACCAAATCTATTGTGAAATTCAAAACTCAGGATTTGAATCAAAACTCATTGGTGGTGTTGTGGTTACGGGAGGCGGATCAGAACTAAAACACATCAAACAGCTTTTTGAATATGTTACAGGACTCGACACGCGTGTAGGTTATCCGACTGAACATATTCTTAATGGATCCGAAGAAACCACTAGCCCTTCTGGAGCTACTGGTGTTGGACTTGTATTAAAAGCTTTACAAAGCATTGACCTTCAATTAAAATTGAACAAAAGCTCAGAACAAAAAGCAATTCGCAAACGAACTCATACAGGGATGAGTAGCTTTTTTGATAAAATTTTAGGCAAAACAAAAGAATTTAAAGACTGGCTTGAAGATGATGAAGCCCATTAAAAATAAAGAACTATGAAATTTGAAACTCCTAAAGAAAACGATTCAATCATAAAGGTCTTAGGTGTTGGCGGCGGCGGAAGCAATGCCGTTAACCACATGTACCGTCAGGGCATCAAAGGTGTTGATTTTATAATCTGCAATACTGATCAGCAATCGCTTGACAACAGTCCTGTGCCTACCAAGATTCAAATTGGTTCATCTTTGACTCAAGGCCGTGGCGCTGGAGCAATCGCAGAAGTCGGAAAAAATGCAGCCATTGAAAATATTGAAGAAATTAAAGCCGCATTAGGAGAACACACAAAAATGGTCTTCATCACTGCCGGAATGGGTGGCGGAACTGGAACTGGCGCAGCTCCTATTTTAGCTGCAACTGCTAAAGAACAAGGTATTTTAACAGTAGGCATTGTTACCATTCCGTTTTCTTTTGAAGGCAAAAAACGAAAAGCGCAAGCAGAAAAAGGTATTGAAGAAATGCGAGAAGCGGTGGATACTCTAATTATTATTTGTAATGACCGCATAAGAGAAATGTACGGTAATTTAAGTATTTCTAATGCATTTTCTCATGCAGACGAAGTGTTATCAACTGCAGCAAAAGGCATTGCTGAAATCATCACCTCAACAGGCGTTATTAATGTTGACTTTGAAGATGTAAGAACGGTTATGTCCGACAGTGGGGTCGCCATAATGGGCTCTGCACTTTCAACAGGTGAAAACAGAGCCTCTCACGCCATAGAAGAAGCGATCTCCTCTCCGCTATTAAACGACAACAACATTCAGGGAGCTAATTATGTTTTACTTAATATCACATACGGCACCGATGAAATTCAGATGGATGAAATTGTTGAAATCACTGATTATATTCAAAAAGAAGCCGGCGAAGCTGCTGATATTATTTGGGGACACGGGCACGATGAGTCTCTCGGTGCGAACATCCGCGTAACGCTTATTGCCACAGGGTTCAATCAAAGTATTGAAATGGGATACCACAAAGCCAAACAACCTGAAAAAAAGGTAATTAACCTTGATGATGTTCAAAAAGAAATCAATAAACCAAGCTATTCTGATCAATCCACTTTTCCAAAACAATCCACTCAAAGTGATCAAAGCCCACAAGAGCCTTTTATCAAAAGGACTATTCATCCAACTAGTGAAGAAAATAGCCAAACAGAACCACGTTTAACAAGCGTTAATGACTCTTTTAAACAAGAAGAAAACGACTATTTAAAAAATCAACGCGTCATAGAATTTGAGATTGACAAAGAGGATCTCTCAAATCAAACACCAGCCAACAATGATTTAGAGCCTACTTTAGTTGAAACCTCACAGTCTGCTAAAAAAAGCTCTGATCAGATCACAAAAAAGATTACGACTGAAGCAGAAAAACAGAGTAAAATTAAAGAGCGTCTTGAGAGGCTCAAAGATTTAAGCTCAAAACTTAAAGCCCCCTCTGGATTAGCCGAACTTGAAGCAGAACCCGCCTATAAAAGAAGAGAGATCTCCTTAGATGATCAGCCAAGCTCTCAAGAAAGCCAAAACTCAAGGTATACATTAACAGAAGAAAACGACCCTATACACCAAGGAGAAAAAAAATATTCTATAAAAGAAAACAACTCTTTCTTACATGATAATGTAGATTAAAACTACAAAACTGAACCCTGCTTTATGTCTATCAAAGATCAAATTAGTGCAGATATTAAATCTGCCATGCTCAGTAAAGAAAAAGATAAGTTAGAAGCCCTAAGAGCCATAAAAGCTGCTTTTATGTTAGTTTCTACCCAAAAAGGAGCAAGTGCTGATTTGGCAGATGTCGACGCCATAAAGACCATTCAGAAATTAGTAAAACAAAGAGAAGATTCTGCTCAAATATATCTTGATCAGAACAGAAAAGATCTGGCAGATTTAGAAATTTCTCAAGCTGGGTTCATGAAACCTTATTTGCCTAAACAATTAAGTGACGATGAAATTTTAGAAACTCTAAACTCTTTAATTTCTCAAACTGGCGCTCAGAACATGTCTGATTTCGGAAAGGTAATGGGCATGGCTTCTAAACAACTCTCTGGCAAAGCTGATGGAAAAAAAATATCAGCACTTTTAAAACCTTTGTTGAGCTAAAATATTGCAAAACATACTTTTTAATCTTCAAGTAGCGGTTAAAAAAATGTCAACCTACACTTTTTAAAAGTAGAGAAGCTTATTTCTTCTTTTCTATGTGATTTTTTTTATCTACTTTTCAGGCGCAATTTATTATTAATCTTTTTTAAAATATACCATGAGTAAATTTGAAGAAACCTTATCGAAATACGAAGACGAAATGAAAAAACTAGGTGTTAAGTACGACGCCGACTTACTTAGAAAAGTAACCAAAGCATGTGGCCCTTCTATTTATAATAGAGATGCCTCTACTGTCTCTACGTCTGACGAAGCTGAATTAAATACTGTTAGACAAAATTTTTGCATTAAAAAATTAGGCCTTAAAGATGGTCCAGAAATTGATAAAGCTTTTGATAAAATAAAAGACACCTTTGGTGCCTCAAATAAAAATAAGTACAGAGCCATTTTTTATTACCTTTTAACTAAAGAGTTTAAAAAAGAATCTCTTTTTAACTAATTTTTTAGTGTAAGGGCTAAAGCCCTTACACTAAAAATCTTACGGCAATTAGCTTTTAGCAGCCTTTACGGTTTGAACTATCCTCTCTACGATCTGATATGGATCTGCATTAGACGCGGGTCTTCTGTCTTCCAGGTATCCTTTCCAATCATTTTGAACCACCCCAACCGGAATTCTAATAGAAGCCCCTCTATCACTAACGCCATAAGAAAAAGTTTCTATGTCCTGAGTTTCGTGTTTACCTGTAAGTCTCATATCATTTGATGATCCATAAACTTCTATGTGCTCTTTATGAAATTTTCTAAATGACTCACAAATCCCTTTCATATAATCCTCTCCTCCTGTTTCTCTCATTTTTTTGTTAGAGAAGTTTGTGTGTAGGCCCGATCCGTTCCAGTCGCCTAATACGGGTTTAGGGTGAAACTCCACCTTCATGCCATAACGTTCTGTAATTCTATATAAAAAATAGCGCGCAAACCATAAATCATCTCCTGCATTTTTTGCGCCTTTTCCAATCACTTGAAACTCCCACTGTCCAAGCATTACCTCAGCATTTATGCCAGTAATCTCTAAGCCTGCCTCTAGACAAATATCAAGATGCTCTTCTACAATATCTCTACCTGCTACATTCCCTAATCCTACCGCACAATAATAGGGGCCTTGAGGCGCAGGAAATCCCTCATCCGGAAACCCTATGGGTCTATTGTTTATAGTAAGGGTATACTCTTGTTCAAATCCAAACCAAAAATCACCTGAATCATCCTTAATTTTATTGCGCTGATTTGTAGCATGCGGCGTACCATCTGGATTTAACACTTCACATAACACCAAGTATGCATTGATACGCTCAGGATCTGAAATAATACGTACCGGCTTTAATAAGCAATCAGAAAAACTCCCCTCCGCTTGGTTTGTAGAGCTTCCGTCATAAGACCACATGGGGCAATCCTGTACCTTTCCTGAAAAACTCTCAGGCATTATTTTAGTTTTACTTCTTAATGAGGCTTCTGGTTTTCCACCATCCAACCAAATGTACTCCAATTTTGTTTTCATGCTACTTGTAAAATTAACAAATACAAAAGTAATTAATTTATTCAAGGCTTCAGATTAAGGAATTATTAAATCAGAAGGTGTATTTTGAAACCTTTAGTCATAGGTTACGTAGGTGTTGGTATTGAAACAAATAACTATGAAGCGTCAATATCTATTTATATTTTTAGCACTCACTCTTTTCTCATACTCGTTTACCAATGCACAGTGTTCTTTTTCAGATAAAGAAGAAGAACTCTTTAATAAATATTGGGAGTTTAAAGATTTATTTGAGTCTGATTTTATTCGGTTTGATTTAGACCCCAAGGGGCATTTACAATCAGACGGAATAGGCACTTGGGACGACACCAAAAAATTATACTCTCTGGCAGGATACGGCATACCTTCATACAGATTCAATTACAGAGAAAACGACAACAACCTTGCACACTTTGTAAGTGAAAATGCGCGTTTAAGCGAAGTACTTAAATACCTTTCTTTAGAATATGACCTTTTAAAGCAAAACGGTCAAAATGATGAAGCCGAAAAAAGCTTAAATAAAATTTTCTTGGTACTACAAGCCATTCGTCGTTTAGATATGACTGCTAATATGTACATGCATCAATACTATACTATATACCAAAATGCGTCTAGTTGTAATTCTACAGATCTTCGCTTTGATGGCTACTCTGGCTTTATGCTCAGAGATGATGTTTCATGGGCATTTCGTCAAGGTGAAACACATAATGGTTATACTATCAACCATACCGAATCAGCCCACCAAAGTTTTAAATACAGCATTAGCGAATACGACCAAAACACTTGCGGTCCTGGAAACCCTGACTTTATTGCTTGTTTTCCGCCCTGGGAAACAGATTATGAATCTTTAGGTTGGCCACATAGAAAGCATGGTGGTATTGCCTCACAAGATCAACTCATTTTAATCGCTACAGGGCTCGCCTATGTGCGTAAATTTATTCCACAGTCTGCATATGTATCTGTAAACGGAGCAAATTATTACCCAAGAACCATCTGTGCTAATATTGCCAAAGGTATTTTAAACGCGACAAATACCTGCAATAGAAAAGTGCGCTACCCCGCTTGTGACCAAAACGACGAATGCGATAAAACAATGGTCTTTGGCGGTAACAACAAGCCCTATCACTATGGTTTGAACCATGCGCTTTCTTGGATTGCCGATATTGATGAATCTGCTAAAGCTAAAGACTGGATTATGTGGCAGGCAGGATTGGCTCCCATTGATTTTGTGAATGCTGGCATGGGCGGTAACAATATCTTTAATGCTCGCATGGCGATTAAAACCGCTGTAATGGCTGATAAAAGTGTAACCTGTGATTTAATGCAAGCGGCGACTAAAATCGGTTACTATTTAGCTCCTTATGAATCAATGCTTTTGCACAATAATGATGAAATTAAAAAATGCTCCTCCTATCAAACTTACATAGAAAATGTACTCTGTGAAGGTTTATCTGAGGCTGTAGATTGCGGTGGACCTTGCTATATCTCACATGCGAATTCTATTAATGGAAGCGGATTCCCATGCACTAATACCCCAAGTCGGGAAGTGCAGTTTTCAAAGTTTCAATGGTCAGGCGCAGGCCCTTTATATAATAATAATATTGCCGAAAATGGAAAACCCAATTATTTTGACCCTGCAGAAGCACCCCCAACTTCTTTTGTGACACCCGTAGAGTATTTAGCCTTTTATACTGTACTTGCTAAATCTGGCATTCTAAATCACCCCTTCTATAACCCGAATAATGCTTTAGTGAGTCATGACAACATTGAAGATATGGTAGGACGTGTATTTGATCCGGTTATTTGTTTAAACACCCCTTCTAATATACAAACCAACACTTCTCTTTTTACGGCTCCAGCATATTTAAACTGGTCTTCTAGCCCAAATATTGACTTGACTTCTACTCAAAATACAGTAGCTTATTTTCAAGTGAATCAAAGCCAGCCTAATTCTTTTATTGTAGCGGCTGAAAATCCAACCGCAAAAAGAGATTGTGATATGGATTACCACATCACCTTTCCTATCAACCTAGCTCATGATTATGCAACGGCCACAACGAGCAAGTTTCATAACTCTAGCCATCATTCTTGCAGTAGAAAAATCAATTTAACCTCTAACAATGATCTTTCTACTGAAGGCTTAGACATTGTCTCTTACAATGTTGTTCCTATGGGCTACCCTGTTTTGGATGGTGGGCAAACTGGCACAGCAATTGGAGAGCCTTACCATGTGCAGCAACAAGACAATAATACCTTATATTTTTTATTCAACTACAATCTTGAAGGGCATACTGTTTTTTCTGGATATAGAGTAGAAATTACTTACATGTCTGCCTGTGGCGCACTTGCACAAAAAAATGCCTACATTTATACCTCTGATTGTTTAGAAACTGGTGAAATTGATGACAATCACTATCGGATTTCAGTATCGCCTAACCCAATACAACTTTCTAGAAATGGAGTTATCCAGGTTAAAGTAGATCAAAAACGCCTTGCTCAAAGCACTCCAAAGCAAACCTCAGGCAGTATCTATTTGGTCAACACCTTTGGAAAAACCTCTCTTCTAAAGCACATCAACAACATTGATGAGGCTTTTGAAATAAACATCCACCAAGCAGATTTTCAGAAAGGCGAAAATAGCCTGATGTTTGTACCTGATGGACCAATGCAAGAAAAGGCAACATATCAGAAATTAATTCTTATCCCCTAACACTAAATAATAACCACATAACACAAACCGGGAGGCGTTTTTAGTCGACGTGCCAGATAATAGAAGAAGTCATAACATTTATTATTTGACCCTTTAGATCTAAAAGCGCAGCTCCTGATTGTTTATTTACCCCTTTAAATACAGCTTGCTTATAGACGTTTTTCTGTTCTAACAACACAGGCTTATTTAGCTTATACAATCGAGCATGATACCTTAAAAAAAGTGTATTAAAATCATTGATACTTTTCTGTAGATTTCTATCTAGAAAAGGCAATAACATTTCAAGTATGTCTTTGGGGGGATGTGTTTTTAGTGTTTCTAAACATACAGAAGTAGGCGGAATATCGTATGTTTCAAAAACCTGTTGATTTACATTTAATCCAATCCCAAGCACAACTCCTTCTAATTTGTTTTGAGACCATATAGATTCTGTCAAAATTCCAGCTATTTTTTTTTGTCTTACATATATGTCATTAGGCCACTTAATCTGTATTTCTTCAAGCCCAAGTTGCTCTAAGAGATCAACGACAGATAAAGAAGCCACAATATTTATTTTAAACAATTGGTCCGCCAAAAACAGCGGACGATTAAGCACCACAGAACACAAAAGGTTTTCAGCCCTTTTGCTTTCCCATTTTTTATGGCGCTGTCCTTTGCCTTTAGTTTGATGTTTTGCGCAAACCACATCCCCCCACTGCATGTCATTTTGGCGCATCTTTTCAATGGCATAGTTATTGGTACTATCTATAGTATCCAAAAACAAGATCCTTTTGCCAATTTGCTCCATATGCTTCAAAGTTTTATACCTTTACAGCGTTTATTAAATGTACGTTAAAAATAAAAAAGATAATCGTGTCATCTCTTCTATTGTAGAAGGCTTACAAGAAAGTAAAGCACTGAATATTACGCTAATTGATCTGAGTAAGATTAAAGAAGCTGTTTGTGAATACTTTGTGATTTGCCATGCCAATTCATCTACGCATGTGCAGTCTATTGCTGAAAATTTTAGCGTTTTTGTCAAAAAAGACATTGATTTTCATCCGATCGCCAAAGAAGGGGTTAAAAATTCAGAATGGATTTTAGTCGACTACGGCCACCTTGTAGTGCATGTATTTCTACACGAAAAAAGACAGTTTTATGATATTGAAGGATTATGGGGGGATGGAAAAATCACAGAAATTGACCACCAAATAAATGCTTTGCTAGACTACGACAATACTTCTTTATGAATCCTAAAAAAAATAAAAAACAAAAAGTCCCTAAAATCCCTACTCCAAAGTTTAATGTCTATTGGATTTATGTGGGTGTACTTTTCATGTTAATTGCCTTTAATTTATGGCAGTTTAAAGGCTTTACGAAAACCACTTCAAAAAACATTTTTTTCTCGCAAATGCTAGAAATGGGCGATGTTGAAAAAATTCAAGTCGTGCGCACGGATTTAGAAGTCAAGGTTTTTCTCAAAGAAGAAGCCCTCTCAAAAGACGCATACCGCTCTTTAGAAGGCCAAAAAATTGGCCCGCATTATCTCTTTAACATAGGTACCATTGAATCTTTTGAAAACAGACTCAATGAATTTTACAAAAACCACACCTATGAAAAACACATTGATGTGGATTATGTAGACACTGAAGATTGGAGTGGTCTTGTGTGGTCATTATTGCCTATTTTAATTTTAGTAGCTGTTTGGATTTATTTTATGCGTCGCATGGGCAGTGGGGGTGGCGGACCAGGATCACAGATCTTTAATATTGGTAAATCTAGGGCCAAATTATTTGATGCTGAATCTGACATGAAAGTAACCTTCAAAGATGTGGCTGGTCTTGAAGGTGCAAAAGAAGAGGTCGAAGAAATTGTTGACTTCTTAAAAAACCCTACCCGGTATACCGCACTAGGAGCCAAAATACCTAAAGGGGCATTACTCGTAGGGCCTCCCGGAACAGGAAAAACCTTATTAGCAAAAGCAGTAGCTGGTGAAGCTAAAGTGCCATTTTTCACCCTTTCAGGATCTGATTTTGTTGAGATGTTTGTTGGAGTTGGCGCATCAAGAGTACGCGACTTATTTAAAACCGCCAAAGAAAAAAGCCCTTGTATTATTTTTATCGATGAAATTGATGCCATTGGACGCGCAAGAGGCAAAAGCGCTTCATTCAGCTCAAACGATGAGAGAGAAAATACCTTAAATCAATTGCTGACCGAAATGGATGGGTTTGGCACCAATAGCGGGGTTATTCTTCTAGCAGCCACTAACCGCGCAGATGTGTTAGACAAAGCCCTACTTAGACCTGGTAGATTTGATAGGCAAATACATGTCGATATGCCTAATTTAAATGAACGAAGAGAAATTTTTGAGGTTCACCTCAAGCCTTTAAAACTCAATAAAAAACTAGATGTTGAATTTTTAGCCAAACAAACCCCTGGGTTTTCTGGTGCGGATATCGCAAATATCTGTAATGAGGCTGCTTTGGTAGCAGCCAGAAAAAAGAAAAAATCTGTAGATAAGCAAGATTTCTTAGACGCCGTTGACCGTTTTATAGGTGGTTTAGAGAAGAAAAATAAAGTCATTAAACCAGCTGAGCGACAAGCCATAGCCTATCATGAAGCAGGCCATGCGACTGTAAGTTGGCTTTTAGAACATGCCTCTCCTTTGGTTAAGGTCACAATTATCCCTAGAGGTCAGAGCCTTGGTGCAGCTTGGTATTTACCTGAAGAGCGTCAAATCACAACCACCGAACAACTCGAAGACGAACTTTGTGCGGCACTAGGCGGCCGAGCCGCAGAAGAGCTTACTTTTGGTAAAATCTCTACTGGCGCTCTTTCTGATCTTGAAAAAGTGACCAAGCAAGCCTATGCTATGGTAAGTGTGTATGGGTTAAACGACAAAGTGGGCAATTTAAGTTTTTACGACTCTAGAGGCGGTAATGAATTTCAAAAACCCTACAGCGAAAAAACAGCTGAACTTATAGATACTGAAGTAAAGAAACTCATTGATAAGTGCTACAAGAAATCTTTATCAATACTAAAAAAACATCAGAAATCACTAAAAGAAATTGCTCAGCTTTTACTCGATAAAGAAGTTATTTTTAAAGACGATGTAGAGCGCATTTTAGGCCAACGCATCGCTGATAAAAACAAAGAAAAGAGTAAAGAAAAAACTGTTCTTCAGAAATCACCCTCAGAGAAAACAAAAGCCGCCAAAACAAATCCTTCTGAAACACCCCAAAGCGCCAAATCTGAGATATTAGATGAATGAGCTTTCTAAACGAATCATCACTGCCGTTTTAGGAGGTGCCATGTTCATAGGGCTTTTGCTCTATAATTTTTGGTCGTATTTTTTTCTTTTTTTTAGCATTGGCACCTTTATTCTTTATGAGTTTCATAGCTTAACGACTAAAAGAGCATACAAGCACTTTAATTTTTTAATCAGCTTTTCTCTTTTTCTATATTTAAGTCTATTGTGGGTCGCTTATTTTTCAAACGCATCAGATGCATTGAATACCCTGTTTGTTCTACCGGCACTTTGTTGCACAATCTTAGTTTTGTTTTTATTTTTAAAACGTGAAAAACCTTTTGAAGAATTCTCTAAAATTATAGGCAGCCTTTTTTATATTGGCCTGCCGTTCTTACTCACCCTTCAGGTATTATTAAGGGGCCTTTGTACTGCTACAGATATACTGTGTGTGTTTATTCTGATCTGGACCAATGATTCTATGGCATATTTCACCGGTAAAAAAATAGGCAAGCACAAACTCTTTGCGCGTATTTCACCTAAAAAAACATGGGAGGGTTTTATCGGCGGAACTCTTTTTACTCTTTTAGCAGGCACTCTAATCTATTATTATTCGAAGCAGCCTAGTTGGCTTTTTTGGATTTGCGCTTCTCTTGTTGTCAGTGTTTTTTCTACCTTAGGTGATCTTGTAGAGTCTATGATTAAGCGAAGTGCAGATGCTAAAGACTCCGGAAGCCTCTTACCTGGTCACGGAGGCTTTTTTGATCGTTTTGATGGCTATTTAATTTGCCTCCCTTTTATATATCTTCTCTTACATCTTTATACCTTTACATTATGAAAATTCATAAAGAAGGTTACGCCACCTTAATAGTTTCTTTTCTTGTTCTTTGTGCCTTTACGTTTGGGTGCTGGTATTTTTTGGGGGGATGGATGATTGCTTTTGTGTTCTCTCTTATTTTGTATGTCTTTTTATTGCGCTTTTTTAGAGTCCCTGATCGCGATACTCCATCCGTGAAATCTAATGAAATTCTTTCGCCATGTGATGGGAAAATTGTGGTTATTGAGGATGTATTTGAGCCCGAATATTTCAAAGAAAAGCGCAAGCAAATCTCTATTTTTATGTCGCCTAATAACGTTCATGTAAATTGGGCGCCCTGCTCAGGTAAGGTTGTCTTTAGCAAATACCACCCAGGCAAACACTTGGCTGCCTGGAACCCTAAAAGCTCAACCGATAATGAACGCACCAGCATTGTGTTTCAAACTAAAAACAAAGTCCATGTATTAGTAAGGCAAATTGCTGGGGCATTAGCCAGACGTATCGTGCATTACACTGCAAAAGATAAGACCTTTCAAGCAGGAGAAGAATTTGGATTTATCAAACTTGGTTCTCGCGTGGATGTCTTTTTACCTCTAGACACTCAAATTAATGTCACCCTAGGGGATGTAGTACAAGGCAAACAAACCACCTTGGCTTTTCTTACTCAATAGAAAATAGATATTTAATACGCTGCAAAAACTTGCGTCCAGTATGCGCCAGATTGCGCTGCTCCTAAGTGGGTATAATTAGGGTTCATAATGTTATTGCAATGGGGTGTGCTATTCAGCCAGGCTTGCATCACGGCTTGCTCATCGCCACTATTTACCGCTACATTTTCACCAATAAAAGACCAATCAAACCCTGAATCATTCACGCGATCAATCATAGAAGACCCGTCTGATCCGGTATGTGAAAGATTTTGATGAACAGCCATGTCAACGCTATGTCTTTGTGCGGCATTCTCTAAAAGAGCACTCCACATCAAAGGCGCAACAGCTGGCTTATACACACCTCCGCAAGAGCATCCGTTTGCTCTTACAGTATTCACTAAATCTAAAAATAAATGATTGGGTGTATTTTGGCCTGGATCTTCTGACTCTCCAGGATCTTGATTCACATTACCTGGATCATCTGTAATATCACCAGCGTCATTATTCTGATTTGCATCTGTATTCTCGACCTGTGGATTGGGATCTACCTGCGTGTCTAAATCATCTTTTTTACACGAAAAAAAACATCCCCCCAAAAAGAAAAATAAAATCACTCTTGTTTTCATGATAGCTCTTTTACGCCATGTAGAATAAAAAGGTTACGCACTTAAATACGGTTTGATATTTTTTTAGGCACTAATTGCTCAATCAACATATACAAATCAGTAGGCTTAAGAGTACGCCATCTGGAGAGTTGCATATGTGCTAAAAATAAAATTTGTTGTTGCGTTAAATACGCATTCATTTCTTCTACCACCTGCGCTCTAAAATTAATACCAACAATCCAACCATCAGGAATATCATCAATCCATTCTTGATAATAACAGTCATCAGAACCATGAAAGGTCAAAATGTTTTCACCAATTAAAATGAATTTATCAATGCCTTGATCGATTAAAAAATCGATGAAATCTCGTTTTAAAATTCGTCCATCGTTCTCGTATACATCGTTCCATTCTCCTAAACATTCAATAATGGCAAATCCCAATTGGTAATCCGCATAAAGTACCTTTAAAAATAAGGTGGGCGAACCAATAGAATCCCATTGAGGATGAATGTAATAATTGTATATTTTTTCTGTGAACGAAAATTCGCTATAGGTTCTGCCATAAAATGGAGAGCGTGGATCTTCACAGGCTACATAAAGCCCTCTCCAGTTATAATATGGCTCAAGCATATGCACAATTGAATTTATAAAATTTCCAACAGTTTCTATAAGGATTCTACGCAAATTTTAGAACTTGCTTACATTTGCTAGAGTGAACACATGGCATTTCAAAAGAAACATATTAGCATCTTAGGATCAACCGGATCTATTGGCACACAAACACTGGAGGTTATCGATCAAAATCCAGATCTTTTTGTGATTGACGCATTAACCGCAAACAACAATGCTGATTTGCTTATTCAGCAAGCCTTAAAATACAAACCTAATGCAGTGGTTATAGTTAATCACGCGCATTACCAAAAAGTAAGTGATGCTCTTTTTTCTTCAGATATTAAAGTGTTTGCTGGCAAAGAGGCTTTAGAGCAAATAGCAACTATGAACAGCACACAGCTAGTCATTACGGCTATGGTTGGTTTTGCAGGTCTTTTGCCTACTATAAAAGCGATTGAGTCTAAAAAAAATATCGCTCTAGCCAACAAAGAAACACTTGTAGTGGCCGGTGAAATAATCACGACAAAGGCTCAAGAAATGGGCGTAAACATCTACCCCATTGACTCAGAACATTCTGCCATTTTTCAGTGTCTGCTTGGTGAGTTTCACAATAAAGTCGAACGTATTATACTCACTGCTTCAGGTGGCCCTTTTCGCGGAAAAACCAAAAGTGATTTAAAGAACATTACACCTCAGCAAGCGCTTAAGCATCCTAACTGGTCTATGGGTTCAAAGATAAGCATTGACTCCGCTACGCTTATGAATAAAGGGCTAGAGGTTATTGAGGCCAAATGGTTGTTTGGTGTGCCTTCAGAAAAAATTGAAGTCTTGGTGCACCCTCAGTCGGTAATTCACTCTATGGTTGAATTTGAAGATGGCAGTATAAAAGCACAATTAGGCTATCCCGACATGAAAATTCCTATTGGATTTGCCTTGAGTTATCCGCATAGATATAAAAATTCCTTTACGCGTTTTTCATTTTTAGACTACCCAACTTTAACCTTTGAAAAGCCTGACACCTCAACATTTAAGTGCTTAAACTTGGCTTTTGACGCCCTTAAACAAAAGGGCAATATATGTTGTGCGTTAAACGCCGCCAATGAAGTGGCTGTTGAGCTGTTCTTGCAAAACAAAATTCGATTTCTGCAAATCGCTGAACTTATAGAGCATGCCATCAATACTATTCAACAGATTAAAAAGCCCAATTTGCAAGAGCTTATAGACACTGATAAGCAAGCCAGAGAACTCTGCTTATTACAAGCATCTAAACATGCTTAAATCCGGGTTAAATTTACAACCCATTAATATAGCTGTTAAATAAACCCGTGACTTGTTTCACGTATATCCCTGGATAATACGCATGATTAAGCAAATCTTTTTCCAATACTTCAGGGCGCACAATTGGTTTTGAAGTGCCTGGTTTATAGGCCTTGTATGGAGCGCCTGAATACACCAAAGCATCCGATAAAATTGTGGTGCAATTACGGTTTAAAATATGGTAAGCATCTATAACCCGTGCGCGGACATCGCCAGTATAAAACCCTGTAGTTGGAATATGATCTGACCCATAAAATAGTTGATCGAAATAACCTACAATTAAATCTGGATCGGTGCTTTTTATTTCAAATGCCTTTGCATGGGTTTCCTTCATTTTTACCTTTATGTATTCTAAGGCTATTTCATCGGTGATACGTACAAGAATACCTTCTCCTGTTGGTGAAACAGCTTGCCCATTCCATACAATAGTACTGTCTGTTTTGCCATACCGCCCATAGGTATACAACACCATATCAGATGTGTCGCCAACCACTATAAAGGAGTGGCCGAAATCTACTTTTTCTGTAAAAAGAGTCACCATTTTTTCATACTCAATGATTTCAGGCGGCTCTTCTGTTTTAGGCTCTTGTGTTTTAGAGCACCCTGTATAAGAAAATAAAAGCAAGAAACAGGCATACAGGCATACTGCCTCTATGAAAGAGGTGAATTTGTTTTTGTTCATCTGTGTTTAAGTTCAGTTAATGTGAAATTATAAAGCGATAAAACACCAGTCAAGTTTTTAACAAATAAAAACCTTTACTGGTAGGCCATTCCTTTAATTTTTACGATTTTTGATGAAATTTTCTCAATGGAATATTTGATTCTAGGCACTCAACTCATGTTGAGTTTATCCATTCTTGTTGTTATTCATGAATTTGGGCATTTTTTGCCCGCCAAGTGGTTTAAAACCCGAGTTGAAAAATTCTATTTATTTTTTGACCCTTATTTCTCTTTAGTTAAGAAAAAAATTGGTGAAACTGAATGGGGTATAGGCTGGTTGCCTTTGGGGGGATATGTAAAGATTGCTGGCATGGTAGATGAATCTATGGACAAAGAACAAATGCAAAAAGAACCTGAAGAGTGGGAGTTTAGAGCTAAACCAGCATGGCAGCGTCTAATCATAATGATTGGTGGCGTTACCATGAACATGATTTTAGCCTGGGTGATTTACGCCTGTTTATTTAAAAGCTATGGTGAAGAATATTTGCCGGCTAAAAATGCTACTTATGGCATGATTTGTGACTCTATCTTGTTAGAGCACGGGTTTAAAGATGGCGATAAACTGCTTCGTTTAGAAGGCAAAAGTATAGAGCGTATAGCCTCTGTGAGTAAAGATGTTATTCTAGGAACAGCGCGCAAATTTGTGGTAGAAAGAAATGGTGCTGAAAAACAAATTATTTTACCTCAAAATATAGATCAGACATTACTAGAAAACGGATCCAAAGTGCTTTTTCAAGAAGCAGTACCCTTTTTTGCTGACAGCATATTACCTTCAGGCAACGCAGCTAAAAGTCAGTTGCAAAAACAAGATCAACTCATCGCTGTGAATGGCAGAGCGACCCCTTTTTTTCAAAGCTTCGCCAAAGAAGTATCTCAAAGAAAAAACGAGAAAATAAATTTAACGATCATTAGAAATAACTCAGACACGCTTACTTTTCCGGTAGAGGTATCCAATGAGGGCAAAATTGGCGTTGCCAATAGACATCCAAAAGACTATTTTGATTTTGAAAAAATTGACCATTCTTTCTTCAGTGCAATCACCAAAGGATTTCATCAATCTATCAGTGTATTTATCTTACAGGCTCAATCTATTCCAAAATTATTTTCTCAGGCAGGCGCAAAACAAATGGGTGGGTTTGGCGCGATAGCCTCGTTGTTTAGCACCACCTGGGACTGGCAAGTATTTTGGGAGCGCACCGCGCTTATCTCTGTTTTGTTGGCCTTTATGAACTTACTGCCCATTCCGGCTTTAGATGGAGGACACGTCATGTTTTTATTAATTGAAATGATTACCCGTAGACCTGTCCCTCAAAAGGTATTAGAATATGGTCAGGTCATTGGAATGGTATTATTGCTTTCACTTGTATTGTTCGCCAATGGAAATGATATTGTCAAATCAGAATGGTTTCAAAACTTATTTTAAGAAACTGTTTCTAAAAAGACTTTAAATACTTTTTATTAAATTTAGCTCTCAACCTAAAGATTAAGTTATGAGCAATAACATGCAGTGGTATTTTGATAAATACGGCGAAAGCCATCAAAACAAAGTAAATAAGACCATCCATTGGATTTGCGTGCCCGCTATTATGTTTAGTATTCTCGGATTATTTTATTCTATACCATTTTTAACTGAACGTACCCTTCTAATGAACTGGGCTGCCGTTTTCTTGGCAATTGCCCTTGTGTTTTATTTAACAAAAAGCATTACAATGTTTATTGGGTTTATCCTTGTAACTGGGCTTATGCTATATGGTAATCATCAATTGTTTGAAGCCCTAGATTTTTCACCTTCAGCCCTAGCAAAAGTATCATTTGCTTTATTTGTTATTGCTTGGATTGGCCAGTTTATCGGACATAAAATTGAAGGAAAAAAACCTTCTTTTTTAGATGATCTTAAATTTTTAATGATTGGACCAGCCTGGCTTTTACATTTTATTTATAAAAAAGTAGGGATTCCGATTTAACGGATCAACATCACAAAACCGCTTCGGTCCATTTTTTCATCATCTATTACAGACCTGGCTTTAAGTTTATATAAATAAGTGCCTTGCTCTGCTTTATCTCCGTTCTCAAATCGGCCATCCCAATGCTTATCAGGGTTGGTAGTTTGAAAAATACGTTTTCCCCATCTGTCATAAATGGAAAGCTCATAGCCCTTTAAGCCGTTATGGATGGGCTTCCATAAGGGATTATGCAAGTTTTCATTTGGCGTAAAGGCATTAGGAATATACAAATACACCTGAGAAATCACTGTATTGGAAACCGAATCCACACACCCCTGAAGATTCTCTCCCCAAAGCGTTACTGTATACTCGCCTACTTGCTGGTATCCATGATTTTCTATCGAGTCAGACCCTGTTGTGCCGTCTCCAAAATCCCACCAAATAGACACCACGTCTTCCGACAGAGTACTCGTAAATTCTACATCATCAAGATCATAATAAGCAATATCAAAACTTACTTCTGGCTGTGGCACATGTACCACAACAGTGTCTTTTATTATATTACCACATCCATCCGTAACAGTGACATAGATAACTTCGTCTTCACGTAATAAAACACTTAATCTGTCTGTATTTACTGGCGCATAGCTCCATTGGTAATCAAAAGGCGCCACCCCACCTTGAAGAACTGAACCATCTATGGCTAAATACTCCCCAAAACAACCTATTAAAGAATCTGGTGCAGCCAACTCAATCGGAATATACGGATCTACCGTAACGGTAAACTGCGTAGTAGCAGTATCTTGAAAGCACTTGTCTGTTACTTCTATAGTATAGGTGGTCGTAACCAGAGGTGTATCTATGAGAACAGAATCAGATAACGTATTTTGCCATCCATCATAGGTATAAAAATAAGACCCAGAACCGCCTTCGAAGAAAGGATTAACAGCAAACAAAGTACCAGGACAATCGTGATTGATATTATCAATAGGCAAAATTGAAATAGGATCAAAAAGCCCTACAGTGAATGTGTGCGAAGCCGTATCTGAGGGGCATAAATCAGAGACGTATAAGGTATAGGTATCTCCATTAAATACATCTATTGTTTTTCCTGTGCCGCTATTTCCCATTGCGCTTTCCCACCAATAATTATAAGGACTAACTCCACCAGAAATAGTCGGAAAAACTTCAACAGGTGTATTTTCACAGGCTTTAAAATCAGGCACAAAAAGATCAATGGTAGGATCATAACTGGTAAGCATAACATCTTGAACACCATAATAAATGCCACACCCATCTGTCACTGTTACTACCAAAGACTGCGTGTTTGTAGTGTTTTGTAACCACACATAATTTGAATAGTCCCCTGTAGAATCTTGCACACCATTTGACCAATGGTATGTGAATCCGGGCACTCCTTGATTAACTTGAATACCAACTTGAGTTGAATCTCCGGGGCAACCTGCCGTATCGTTTAAAGCCATCACCTCAATAGGTGGCGGATCAATAATGAACAATGAATCTAAAACTGCAGAAGTAACACAATTGCCTTCTAAAGCAAATGTAATGGTATCTACCCCTTCATCTATGCCATCAAAAATAGGCTCTATTTGTAGTATGATTTCATCTTGCCCAACTGCAAAAGTGGCAGAATCCGGAAAATCTACATAATCTACTCCTTCAACAGCGTTGCCAGACGGTATAAAATAAAGGGTTGTCTCTTGGCTATTGTCTGATCTTTGAATAGAGACATCAATAGTACCACAGCCTTCATAAACTTGATTAGGCCCTAAATCAGGCGTAATGTATGAGGCCTGGGCAGATATATCAATATTGGAAACCGCACTAAAACTTCCCTCTTCTAAAAGAATATACGACGGAAAGCTTTGATCGCTTCCATCAGCAATGGCCAGCTTTATATGATAGGTCTCTCCACAAATAACATCTGCTGAAGCAGTCAAAGGCACTGTGTATCCAGTAACATTAACGGCACCCGGATTAAAATTTTGAACATAAAAATTGTTGTTCAAAATTCCGTTTACTGAACTTATTGTAATAGGCAAGGGCGGATTTGAGCCTGGCACCACCGCAATATTTTGCGCCCCGTTAGGAAACCCCAGTGGGCTTTGATAAGGCCCTGTAATGCCTGGGCCTGAAATTAAAAAGGCAAACACGTCGTTAAAGCCTGTGTTTTCATAGGCTTCGTATTCTTCAGAGGTAAAAATAAAGCGGAATTCAACATTGTCAGAAATAGCCTCAAAATCAAACTCTAGTATAGCAATATCATTTACCCCACTCACCAAAAAAGGCTGCCCAATTAATGGCGGAACAGAATTGGCAATGTCTAATAAATCTGGATCATTGACCGTATTTGGAATAATCATCCCCCCAAGACCAGGAGGTTCAATTTCAATAATATCATTCGTGCCAATAACCACTCCACTAGAAATTCCTAAATTGATGCCTGACGCATCAAAATACCCCAACTGAAGAGCCGACCCATTATAGGTGATATTTGAGGCTACTACCCCATTCCCTAAGAGCACATTGTTCACTAAATTAGTGGCATTGTCATAATTCACAACAATTTGCCCTAGAAACATACTTTTAAGACATCCTATTAAAAAAAAGAAGGTTACAAATTTTTTCATGTTCAGTTTGTTTGTCATACAAACGAAAAAAAATAATAAGGTTGCCTACAAAAATACGTCATTTGCAAAGGCAACGCAATAAAAACCACTAAAATCAAAAGTTTTATGCTTAAAACTGACGAGCAACTGCTCAGAAATTTTTATTTTGAATGCATTATGATGATTCGTGTATTGTTTTTTATGCTTGTTCTATCGCCACAAATCTGGGGCCAGACCAAATCACAAATGGTCTACAATAGAAATGATGGCAATCATAAGTTTTTTCCTTCTACCCTAGAGTATAATGCTTCGGGGTGGATACTCAGTGGCGGACTCACTAAAATGTTTAGCTTTCCGTCAGAAAATATTGAAACAACCATCGATGCAGACTCTGTTGTGTTTGATCTTCAAAGCCCGCTTAAGTTTTATGCAGAAATCGGACGATATAAAATCTTTAAATTTTCTCCGTTTATTCGATACCTTGACTATGGCGTTAATTACAAAGGATTGTCAGCTAACCAAAACGAAAGAACCGATTTACTATCCAGCATTCAGCCTAAAACCAACGCTTTCTACGATCATCATGTGGGCCTGCATTTTAATTTGAATAATGTGATTGAAATTAAAAATCCACTTTTTATTCAAAATAGTTTAGGCGTTAATGTAAATTACGCGTTTTCTAAAAAAAGAGCACGCCAATCTAATTTTAGCACTCAAAGCGAAGCGTTTCCAGAGCCTGTCTTTGGACAGTTGCACTATAAGTTTTCGGTGGGATTGTTCGCCAGCAAAAAATTACTGCTTATACCTGGTGTTGAGATCCCTGTGCTGAGTATCTGGCCTTTTAATGTGCCGTATCCAAAACTGACTTACTTTCATTCAGACTTTTACCCGGTGATTTTTTCTTTAAAATTTATGTTTTTAAGAGACCCTTCTAAAGACTGTCCGCCGGTATTTTCACCTGGCTTACCAGACGGATACCAGCCTGGGGTTGACTAATTTTTTAACAATGCACTATGAATGTTTTTTTAGGGGGGGATGGCTTGAGCAAGAAAATCAAGATTAATTTTGCTCTATGCTTCGCATTGGTGTAGTTGGATTAGGTCATCTAGGAAAGATTCATTTAAAAGTTTTAAGTGAATTACAAGAACAGTATCAAATTGTTGGTGTATACGATTCTAAAGAAGCGCTTACTAAAACACTCGCTAAGCAATACCACACAAAAGCGTTTGACTCAATACAAGAATTAATTGATCAATCGGATGTAGTAGATGTTGTAACGCCCACACTCACCCATTTTGATATCGCCAAAGCAGCACTCAAGCAAGGCAAACATCTATTTATTGAAAAACCCATTACATATACCCTTCTTGAAGCTGAAAAACTTTTAGAACTATCTTCTGAGGCCGGAAGTGTTGTCCAAATTGGTCATGTTGAGCGCTTTAATCCGGCTTTTAAAACGGCCCAAAAATTCATTGAAAAGCCCATTTTCATTGAAGCACACAGGTTAGCACAATTTAATCCCAGAGGCACAGATGTGTCTGTTGTCTTGGATTTGATGATTCACGATATTGACATCATTTTATCTGTGATTAAATCCCCCATAAAAAAAATAAGCGCCACGGCTGTAAAAGTCATAAGCCCTACACCTGATATTTGCAATGCCCGATTAGAGTTTGACAATGGCGCTTGCGCTATTCTAACGGCGAGTAGAATCTCTTCTAAAAACACAAGAAAAATCCGTTTTTTTGAACCTGAAAGATATACTTTAGCTGATTTTTTACATAAAAAAGTAAAGTTATTTGGGCTTACCGATCATCCCCCCAAAGCAGCGTCAGAGATGGCCTGGAAAATTGGCACACCAGGTGTTAATGAAAAATACGTCATTAGAGACACGCCAAACGTAATGCCTTCAAATGCTATTCAAGATGAGTTTTTAGCGCTATTCAATAGCATTATACACAAACACCCCGTTATGGTAAGTATTCAAAATGGCATGGAGTGTTTACGAATAGCAGAAGAAATACACGAAAAAACCTTGCTATAAGTCTATTCTGATCCCTGCCCTAAATCCATACACATGATGCTTTTGGTTCAGCGATCCGGTATGGTAGAAGGTTGTTCTTAAAGCATGTTTATAAAATGGTGAAATAAAGAGCGATGTCTTTGAGGTCAATGATGAGATAACCGATACTGAAGCCCACAGATTTGCATTAATAGCTTGGGTTTTTGGTGCATTAAATTGGCTTTGGTTGTCAAATAAAAAATGTCCTCTGTAATTCATTTTAGTATAAGACAGCGCAAGGCCTGCTGTTGGCTGAAGCGTAAAAACCCCCATAGGCAATGCATAAGAAAACAAGAGCGGCAATTCAACACTCTTGATGCTGTAAGTGCCATTGAGTTTTGTGAGCTCTGTATTGGTTAATACTGTTGTTAAGGTGTCAATATTTTGAATATAGGTGCTATCTCTAATAACCCTAGAATACCCATTTGCAAAAAGGGTTTCTACTCCATTAATCTCGACTGTTGCATCTTGCCAAACAACAGAATCTTTAACAGAATAATAACTATTGTCGACCATCTGATGTTCAGTATAGGTAAAAGGTGTGTAGGCTATTTTTTCTTTCAAATTCTGATACTCGATACCCGTTGACATAGACCACCTTTTATGGAGTGTTTTAGATAGTAGTATTCCGCCGCCGCTCCCTAATTGAGCGCTCTCTTCTTGCGTCTTTTTTTGTTTTATTTGAGCTGAAAAACTTGGATTATAATCTGTAAATTTCATAGATGTATTCAATAAAGCATAAACATCAAGCGTCCGTTCGGGATTCTTCTGTGCATCAAAACTCAGGGGCTCTTGTAAAGCCATCTCTGGGGTAAAAAAAGAAACAGCAAGGGGCTGAATGTTTTGATTGTCTATACGCATTACCCTTTGCGCATGTACGACTTGAGCACCTCTCTCCCAATGGCCCGTATTTATGTTGTTTGCCCGATTAGCCAAGGTGTTGTTGTTTACACTACCGTACTCTTTTTCAATATTACTCTTTGGCTTACCTGTATATTTTTTAGGTTCTGTATTTACACTTTCTTTTAACTCACTCAAACCTTTTGTAGTTGTCATTACATTTTGAATAGCCTCACCGCTTTTCTTTGCCTGCTCTGTGCTTTGATTAAGTTTTTTATTTGGGGGGGATTTAGATGCTTTCTGGATCTTAGTATTCAGATGTGCTTCTTTTGGCATGAAAGCTCCCTGTTTTTCTTTAACAGATAGGATACTGCGCTCTTCTTGATGCTTGTTTTGATTCAAATGATTGTTTGTTTTTAAAGCGTGTGAATGAGGATTTACTATATCAGTATTCTTATTTTCTCTTGAAAAAAAGAAAAACATCAGTCCTGAACATACAAGACCGGTAAAGAAAAAATAAAGAAACCCTCTTTTATTAGATCTCTTATTCTGGTGGATCTGAATTTTCTCATAGACCTCATCAAAGTAGGCGTCTTTAAATTCAAATTGTTTGTGTAAGAATTCGTCTTTTATTTTATCTTCAAAGTTTTTCATCATAAGAATAGGATTAAGATTAAAACAAAATCTGTTGAAAGAAGTGCTGCACTTAGTTTTTCTTTCATGTTTTTTTTCGCTTCGCTCAAATAGCGTTTTGAGCTTCTCTCAGAAATACTGAGTTCTTGTGCAATGTCTTTATGTGAAAACCCTTCTAAAAAAAACATGTGAAATACCCTTTTTTGTTCTATACTCAATGTCAGAAGAGCATTTTCAATGTCTTGGCTTTGATTTGAACTCTTATTTTCTTTAGATAAAAAATACTCTAATGTATCTTGATCAATTCCTAGGGCTGTTTTTTCATTATACAACTTTTCCCTTCTTATTTTATCTATTGCACATCTAGAGGTAATTTTCTTGGCCCAAGCTACAATATCTTTACTTGTATCAAAAGTCTTAAGATTTACAATAAGTTTAAAAAAGGCATCGTTAATTACCTCGACACTTTTTTGTTCATCTCTCAGATACCAAAAAGCAGTCCGCATCAAGTCTTGAAACAGAAATTTATAAAGCGCATACTGCGCTTTTTTTTCTTCTCTAAGACACCCTTGTATTAGCGTATTGATTTTCATAAAAAAAGCCCAGATCTATCAAAATCTGGGCTTTATGTATAGTGTTATTGTTTCACGATTTGTTTTACAAAATTACCACTATCTGAAACGATCGACAAAATATAAATCCCTTTAGGCAATACGGAAAGATCTAAGATGTAATTATTTTGAGAGATCCTATTTGTTTTATCAAACACCTGCTTGCCATAGAGGTCATAGATAGTCATCTGCACAAAACTATGATTTGCGTTTAATAATGAAACATTCAACGTTTCTTTGATTGGATTTGGATAAACCTCAGCCTCTAATTGCTTTTGCTCACTTACAGAAGTCAGTACATTTAAATCGCTGATTACATTTAAGGTGAATCCACTTGCCAGCTTTCCTGAAATAAAATTACCCGCAGAATCAATCCCTATTGAATCACAAAAGGTTGAGGTGCAGTTAATATTGGTATCATATGCTGTCACGCAAACAGTATACACACCCGGATTTACATATGTATGTGAAGGATACGGGTCTGTAGAACTATTGCCATCACCAAAATCCCATATATACGATAGGTTACTGTCTGATAAGTTAATTAAATACAATTCAAAAGGGCTGTTGGCGTTGTGATGGGTTAAAAAAGCAGCATCACACGCTCCAGCATTGGGGTTATAATAATAACATTGTGTAGCCACGCATCCTGAAAGAATATTTGTAATAGTAACGCAGTATACTCCTGGATCATTTACCGAAAGAATATCCCCAGAATCTCCGGTATTCCACAAATACTCTAATTGCGTGTTATTAGGAAATCCTGGTGAATTTGAATAATAATCAGCCTCTAAAGCCGGAAAGGTTGTCGTTGAACTTGGGTAAACTACTGCATAACACGATAACTGTGTGGTGTCATCGACTGTCACACAAACCGTATCAAATCCTTGGCAGCCAACTGCATCTGTAACAGTTAAAGAATAGCAGGTTGAACTATCTACGGTAGCAAATGGATTAGCTATTGTATTACTTGTCACATAAGGACTTGGAGACCAAGTATAAGTAAACGGGGCATTATTGCCTAACGCGGTAGGATTACCTCCTAATTGCACTTGAAGACCTGAATTATATATAGTCACATCCTCACCGGCATCTACCACAACACAAGGCCCATTTGAAGGCACATATGTAAAACAAGACACATCAGAACACCCCATTACATCAGTGATAGTCACACAATATTGCCCGGTACTATTAGTATAAAGTATAGAATCATTAGACCCATCAGACCATTGGTATGTGTAGGATCCAAGACCTCCTGACCCACTTGCTAAAAATACAGAATCTGATATTGACACCACTTCTACCTCAACAGGTGTGCCTAAACTTGGGCAAGGACCTACAGGCTCATAGTAAAAACAGGCATAGGCTGAACATCCTGAAGCAGAATCTGTTGCGGTTACACAATAATTGCCTTCTAAATTAGCTTGTACAGTTTGTGTATATGCAACACTTGAATCTGGCAAAATCCACTGATAAGTAAACGGATAAGGCAAGATAGGCGGATTCAACATAAAATCAGCATCTAAATACGTTAAGCCACCATAGGTAGTATCATTTATTTGAACATCGCATTGCGTTTGAGAAAAAATTTGAGCACAAAAAAACAAGCTCAATAAAGAGGTGTATAAAATTTTCATTCTTTTAAAATTTAAGTTTCTATACACCTATACGTTAAGGATTCAGAAAAAGGGCCAAAAAAATATCTTTTTTTCAGTCATTTCTTATTTTTGTGTCGTGGAACTATATGCCAAAGCCTTACTTTATGCCATTCCTTTCTTTTTAATCCTCATTTTTATTGAAGAAGTAGTAGCGCGTGTGATGGGCAAAAAAGTAAACCACTCTTTAGACACTGTCTCTTCTTTGAGCTCTGGAATGACCAATACCTTAAAAAAACTATTGGGCTTAAGCATCGTTATTTTTAGTTATGATTTTTTTGTAGAACACCTTGCTTTGTTTACTATAGAATCAAAGCCTATCAATTATATTTTAGCCTTTATAGGTCTTGATTTCGCAGGTTATTGGGGGCATCGTTTTAACCATAAGATTAATGTGCTTTGGAATCGGCACATTATTCACCACAGTTCAGAAGAATTCAATCTGGCTTGCGCCCTTAGACAAAGCGTTTCTGAAACCGTTGCTATTTACACCTTTTTAGGCATTCCGATGGCTATAATCGGAATTCCTTATCAAATTATTGTTACCATCGCGCCCATTCATTTATTCGCGCAATTCTGGTATCACACTCGGCTTATTGATAAAATGGGTGTTTTAGAATATCTTATTGTGACCCCTTCTCATCATCGTGTACACCATGCGATTAATCCAGAATACATCGACAAGAATTTTGCGCAAATTTTTATTATTTGGGATAAACTTTTCGGAACGTTTCAAAAAGAAGAAAACCACATCCCCCCAGTATACGGCATTACAAGACCTGTGGGCACCTGGAACCCTATTTTAATCAATTACCAACACATGTGGCTGTTGCTAAAAGATGCCTTTCACACCAAAAGCCTTAAAGAAAAGCTAAGCCTCTGGTTTAAACCTACTGGATATAGGCCAAATGATGTCAAAGATTTATATCCCCCCGAAAAAATAGACGACCCTTACAAACAAATTAAATATTCCTCAGAGCCCGACGGTCTTTTACATGCCTACAGCTGGATGCAGCTGATCATTCACAATATACTTTTAGTACATCTTTTATCTAGTGTCTCAATGCTTTCAAAACAAGCGCTTTCTTTATATGTGATTTTTCTTTTTGTGTCTGTGTTTGCCTTTACGAGCATTATGGATAGGCGTTTAATAGGCAAAGTATTTGAAGGCTTAAAGCTTGTTATGGCGGTCTGCATTTTATTTTACTTCAAAGATTGGTTTGGGCTTTCTAGTATTTTTTCTGTCGGATTATTTTTACTGGGCGGATATCTTTTGCTTTCATTTATATTAGGAATGATCATCCGGCCTATTTCTGTAAATAAAACACCCGGAATATTGACATAAATCTAAGGGTTTACTACCTTTACTGCGCAATGGCTCACGTACATATTTTAAATCAAACACCGTCTATTTTAGACCAATATCTTAGAGAAATTAGAGATGTAAAGATTCAAAACGATCCGCTTCGGTTTCAAAAAAATATGGAGCGTATTGGGGCTTATATTGGCATAGAAATTTCTAAATTTTTATCTTATCACACCCAAAAAATCACAACGCCTTTAGATACTTGCGAAGTTTCTGTATTAGACCAACAACCTGTTTTAACCACTATTCTTAGAGCTGGCTTAGCCATGCACACAGGCTTACAATATATTTTTGATCATGCGCCTAGCGCATTTATCTCCGCGTATAGAAAACCGCATACGGGCCGGCAAGTCGATATTGAAGTAGAATACCGTGCTTGTCCGTCGCTTGAAAATAAAACACTTATCCTTTCAGACCCCATGTTGGCAACTGGCTCATCTATGTATGCCAGTTACAAAGCTCTTTTGAAAAACGGACAACCTAAACAAACTCATTTGGCTGTGGCTATTGGCTCTCAAGATGGCCTTGACTATACCCTAGACAAATTCGATCAGAACACACATATTTGGATAGCGGCGCTAGACCCCACTTTAAATGACAAGAGTTATATTGTGCCTGGACTGGGTGACGCAGGAGATTTAGCCTTTGGCCCTAAGCTGTAAAGATGCTGTACAAAGCCATTCCGATTGCGCTTTTAGCTGGCGTTAAACTTTTTTTTACAGCCCCAGTTGCATTAGCTGCTGGTTTTACTAAGTTTGAATCATTCATCATTTTAGCCACCGGAGGGTGTTTAGGTATTTTGGTTTTTTATTTTTTTGGGGGGATGATTACCCACCTAATAGCGTCACAAATACTAGCCTACTGGGGTAAAAAATCAAAACGCTTTTCTAAAACCTCTCGACTAACCGTCAAAATAAAGCGGCGTTCTGGCATCTACGGCATAGCCTTTTTAACCCCTTGTATTTTATCTATCCCGATTGGAAGCATTGTCGCTTACAATTATTATAGAAAAAACGCAATGACTTTACCCTTATTATTAAGCAGCACTATTTTATGGAGTTTTTTAGCGGTCATCATCTGGGGATTTATTCCGTTTTGACCATTCGCAATACTAAGAAATTACCTACCTTTACTGGTCTAATTTTAGCCTAAAATGATTGGTGGACTTCTAAAAAAAATCTTCGGTACAAAATCTGAAAAAGACATAAAGGCCATTCGCCCCATTGTTGAGAAAATAAACAGTGCTTATGGTGCGTTATCGTCTATTTCTGATCAACAGCTCAGAGATAAAACGCTTGAATTTAAAACGAAAATTGATGCACATATCAAAGAAGAGAAACAGAAAATTTCTGATTTAAAACAAAAAGCGCAAAAGGCATCCATCAATGAAAAAGACGATTTATTCAATCAGATTGATAAAATTGAGGAGCAAATCACCGAAAAATTAGAAGACGTTCTGCAGACTATTTTGCCTGAGGCTTTTGCAGTTGTCAAAGAAACCGCCAGACGATTTAAAGAACAAGGCCACCTCTCTGCCACAGCCACGGCCTTAGATAAAGAATTATCTCTTTCAAGAAAACATGTTGACGTATCCTCAGATAGAGTAACTTGGCAAAACTCTTGGGATGCTGCCGGTACAGATATCACTTGGGATATGGTGCATTATGATGTACAACTCATTGGCGGAGTGGTACTGCATCAAGGTAAAATTGCTGAGATGCAAACCGGTGAAGGTAAAACCCTTGTGGCTACTCTACCTATTTACCTGAACGCTTTAAGTGGCAGAGGCGTACATGTGGTTACCGTAAATAATTACCTTGCCAGAAGAGATGCTCTTTGGAATGCGCCTATTTTTGAATTTCACGGCTTAACAGTGGCCTGTATAGACAACCATCCGCCCAACTCTCCAGGACGTCGAGAAGCCTATCAAGCCGACATTACTTATGGCACCAATAACGAATTTGGCTTTGATTATTTAAGAGATAACATGGCCCGAAACATTGAACACCTTGTGCAGCGTAAACACAACTACGCCATTGTTGATGAAGTTGATTCAGTATTGATAGATGATGCGCGTACGCCTCTTATTATTTCTGGCGAAACGGCCAATGCAGACAAACACGAGTTTAATAATTACAAGCCTAAAGTTGAAAAACTCATGCGCGCTCAAAAGCAAGTAACAGGGCAATTTTTAATAGACGCAAAGGCTCTTTTAGCCACCACTGAAGAACAGGCAGGCAGTAAAAAAGCATTCAATGAAAAACAAACACAAGGCGGATTAGCCCTTTTAAGAGCCTATAGAGGGTTGCCTAAAAATAAAGCATTGATCAAATACTTAAGCGAACCAGGTATTAAGGCCGCTTTGCAAAAAACAGAGAACTTTTATCTGCAAGACAACGGCAAAGAAATGCCTAAAGTAGATGAAAAGCTCTATTTCACCATTGATGAAAAAAACAATGCCATTGAGCTTACCGAAATGGGCTTAGACCTTATTACCGGTAACTCAGACGACGCTAATTTCTTTATACTGCCAGACATGGGGGCTAAAATTGCTGAATTGCAATCACAAGGCATGTCTCAAGAAGAGCTCATCGAAAAACGCACCTCTCTTCAACAAGACTATGATGTTAAAGTAGAGCGTATCCATACCATCAATCAACTTTTAAAAGCCTATGCCCTTTTTGAAAAAGACACAGAGTATGTGGTGATGGACAATAAAGTAAAGATTGTCGATGAACAAACTGGCCGTATCATGGATGGGCGCCGTTATTCAAATGGATTGCATCAAGCCATTGAAGCCAAAGAAAATGTTAAGGTAGAAAAAGCAACACAAACCTATGCGACGGTAACCCTTCAAAATTACTTTCGGATGTACAACAAGCTTTCAGGTATGACCGGTACCGCCGAAACTGAAGCCGAAGAGTTTTTTCAGATTTATGATTTAGATGTTATCATCATTCCCACCAATAAACCTATTGCTAGAGACGATCAGCAAGATTTAGTTTACAAAACCAATCGAGAAAAATACAATGCTATTATTGATGAAGTACAAAAATTAGTGAGCGCGAAACGCCCTGTTCTTGTTGGTACAACCTCAGTAGAGTACTCCGAGTTGTTAAGTAAGATGCTTAGAATGCGGAAAATAGAGCACAATGTCTTAAATGCAAAACTCCATGAAAAAGAAGCTGAAGTAGTCGCGCATGCTGGTAAGGCAGGGGCCGTTACTATTGCTACGAACATGGCTGGTAGAGGAACTGACATTAAACTCAGAGAAGGCGTAAAAGAAGCTGGTGGGCTTGCTATTATTGGTACTGAAAGACACGAATCAAGGCGCGTAGACCGACAGCTTAGAGGGCGATCGGGCCGTCAAGGCGATCCGGGGTCTTCTCAGTTTTTTGTGTCTTTAGAAGACAATCTTATGCGTTTGTTTGGCTCTGAGCGGATTGCAAGAATGATGGATCGCATGGGACACGAAGAAGGTGATGTGATTCAACACGGCATGATTACACGTTCTATTGAGCGCGCTCAAAAAAAGGTCGAAGAAAATAACTACGGCATCAGAAAACGCTTATTGGAGTATGATGATGTAATGAATGCACAAAGAGAAGTCATTTATAAAAAGCGTCGAAATGCACTTTACGAAGACCGCCTGATTTTAGACATCAGCGATGCCATTTATGATGTTTGTGCTGGCATTAGCGCTCAATATTTAGAGTCAAAAGATTATCAGGGATTTAAAATTGAATTGTTCTCGGCTTTATCTATTGCAGAGCCTCCTGTAAATGAAGAAGAGTTCTCAAGAGCCTCAAAACAAGAGTTAACCGATCAAATTTTTCAATTGGCTTATAAGGGATACGCTGAAAAGAAAAAGCACATTGCAAATGTTGTATTTAATGCCGTTAAAGATGTGATTAAAAACAATCCCGAGATGTCAAACAATCTGCCTCCTATTGGGTTTACCGATGGGCAAAAGGTGATTGGTTTTAGATTCAATAGAGATGAGCTAATGAATTCTAACGGGATGCACGTGTGCACCCAACTTGAGAAAATTATTAGTTTAGGATTTATTGACGATGCTTGGAAAGAACACCTAAGAGAACTAGACGATCTAAAGCAATACATTCAAGGCGCCGCTCAGTACGAACAAAAAGACCCTCTAGTGACGTATAAGATTGAATCGTTTGATCTATTTGAACAAATGGTCAGCAAGGTCAATACAGAAATTGTAGCCTTCTTACTCAAAGCAAATATTTACGCGCAACAAGTTGTCAATAAAGAAGTCAAAGAAACGCAAGAAGATCCTAATTTCAGGAATATGCAGACCTCTCGTAACGACCTTGCAGCGTCAAATAATGCTCAAGAACAAGCCAGAAATCAAGCACAAGGCGGCGAGAAAGTAAAAAAACAACCTGCCGTTGCTGAACCAAAAGTGGGCCGAAATGACCCCTGTCCATGCGGATCTGGCAAAAAATACAAAAGCTGCCACGGATAATTTCCTTTTGGGCTTTTGACCGATACTTTTTACAGACTAAGGCTAAGTTGCTTTTGTTTTAATTGAAAACTTTTTCTGTGATAGGGCGATAAGCCTATATCTAAAACAGCCTTACGGTGTTCAAGTGTAGGATATCCTTTATTCTTTTTCCAGGCGTATGACGGATATTCTAGATCTATTCTCTGCATGTACGCATCTCTATTTGTCTTGGCTAAAATAGAAGCCGCTGCAATAGACATAAAGCGCGCATCCCCTTTGATTTCACAACTAAACGGAATATCTAAGCTTGTTTTAAACCGATGTCCGTCAATCAATAAAAATTCTGGCGATACACCCAAGGCCTTTATGGCATTTTCCATGGCTAAAAAAGAAGCATTTAAAATGTTAATTTGATCAATCGTTTTGTGGTCTACAAAACAAACCGCAAAAGCCATTGCTTTTTTTTCAATCTCTAGTTTAAGCGCTATTCTTTTTTTAACAGACAGCTTTTTTGAATCATCTAAGCCTTTTATGGGGTGTTTTGGATCTAAAATAACAGCTGCTGCCACCACTGGCCCAGCCAAACACCCTCTGCCTGCTTCATCAGCACCTGCTTCTATGCGGTTTTTGTCTTTATACGCCAACAAGCTCATTCAGCAGTGTCTTTAATTTTTGTGCCGTATCATCCCAACTAAATCGTTTAAGGTTAATCTTGGCCTTTTGCGCCAAGGCTTCCCTTAGGTTTTGTGCTAAAACCAGCTGCATTTTTTGCGCTATCTCTTCAGTATCTTCCGGATCGCAATAAAGCGCCGCATCACCTCCAATTTCAGGCATAGATGAGGTATTTGAAGTAATGACCGGAACACCAAAATGCATCGCTTCTAATATTGGCATACCAAATCCCTCCAAAAAAGACACATACAACAGTGCTTTTGCTCCAGAAAGATAATGCGCATATTCGCTATCAGATATCCGCCCAAGAAAAACCACACTGTCTTTAAACTTTGAGCTCTTAAATTCTTTTTTAATCAACTTAGAATTGCCTCTACCAGCAACATAAAATTTAAGCCCTTGCGTGTCAGTCTCTTTAAATCTTAAAAAAGCCTGAATTTGTCGTTTAATGTTTTTGCGCTCATTTAAGTTGCCAATGAAGAAAAAATAATGCTCTGAATGTTTTAAGCTTGGAGCGGGCAAACGCCTTATGCCGTTATATAATACGGTAATGTTTTTTGGGGGGATGTTATACTGCTTAGCAATATCTTGCTGGCAATACGCCGATACACTACAAAGTTTTGAGGCGGCCTTGGCATAACGCTTAAAAAAAACACTGTAAAACCATTGGTGTGAACCCTTATAGTGCTGCGGATAATGAAGGAAATGAATGTCGTGTAAAAGAACAATGGACTTAATCGGATTTAATAATTGCCCAAAGCCTTCTAAAGAAATAAAAACATCGGCCTTTATTTCTCTGAGTTTCTTGTTGACCTTATACTCAAACCAATACGCCCATAAAATAGGATGGCGTGCTTTAGGGCTTAGTACAACAGGGATAATATTTTTTTGATACACAAAAGACGCATCAAAGCTTCTATCAAAGAAAAAATAAAAGGTATGCTCAGGCAAAAGCTTAACAAGGCGCTGTAGAATTTCGTGTTTTACATAGCCAATACCCTCTAACTTATCTTGAATAAGTAAGCGCGCATTAACCCCTATGATTTTTGACAAGAGACGTTTTTAAAAATCTAAACGCATGTCTTCTACCCCTGCAGATTCTTTAAGCGCTTTTAAGGCTTCTGTAGAGAGTCTTCTTTGGTAAGAGCTTTGAGTAGCACTAAATCGAGCAGGCGTTTCTTCAGAAACTAAATCAAGTACTTCAACGGCATACACTCCAAATTCTCCTGGAATGGTCTTTACTGCCTGATTCTTTTGCATTGAAAACACCCCGCCTATTACAGCAAACTCATTTCCGATGCCCGGAATAGAGAACGATGAAAATGAAATGCTTTGTGCTGTATCTACTGAAGATTGCCATGCATTTGCGATAGCGCTCAAATTAGACCCGTTTTGCATAGCCTTAATTTTTTCTGCTTTTTTAGCTTTAATCACTTCAGTCTGAACGAATTCTTTCATCGTTTCAAAATCAAGTGTTCCTTCTGCTCTAATATCAGAAAGTTTAGCGACTATAATTTGATTTTCAAATTCGGTAGGTTCAGACACCGCATCTTTCTCTGACGTATAAATCCATTTAAGCAACTCTTTATGCTCTCCGAGGCCTGAAATCTGCTTATCTGTTTTTTTAATTCTATCGGCTTGGCGCATGCCCATCTCATTTGCTTTTGTATCAAATGCGGCAGCATCATTTTCAGTATTTATAGAAAATGCACTCGCCTTATTATAGGCCTCTTCTTGGGTATACTTACTGGGCTGAATGTATCTGTCAACTTGAGCGATTAACCTTTTTTCTGTGGCTTGTGTTTGCTCTGTAATATTCACGATATGCAATCCGTAATTAGAAATTACAGATACTACATCTCCTTTTTTTCCGTTGAAACAAGCATCGTTCAAAGACTTAAGCATTTGCCCTTCTTGAAACCAACCCAAATCACCCCCTTTATCTTTAGTGCCTTGATCTTGTGAGTGCTGCATGGCTAAAATAGCAAAAGGCGTTCCTGATTTAGCTACAGCGATTAAACTATCAGCCTTTAGTTGAGCTGTTGCTGTATCAGCATTCTGAATAGGAATTAAAATATGGCTAGCCTTCACAGAATCAGGCCCGAACTTTACCTCTAAGAGTTTCACTAAATTATAGGCGCCACTTAGCGGATCATAAATAGGGCCTCTTACCTGTCCGTTTTGCATAGAAAACACAACAGAATCAAGTTCTGGTGCAATTGTTTTTTTAGTGGCATATTTTATTTGTTTTGTTTTGTTGGCATATGACTGTACAAAAGCAGTATCGGCTGTGGTGGTCAAAAACTTTTCTTTTAAGGTTGCCATGTTTTTAAAATTCTCAGCAGAATCTTCTGCAGTGGCCTGAATCGGAAAACTTACGTACGAAATACTGCGTTCTTCTTGCGTTTGTTTAAAGGCTTGCTTTTGTTTGTTGTTCTGGTAGTAGTCTTTTAACTCAGCCTCTGTATATGACACGTCTGTATCTAAAACATCTGTATACCGCTTAAGGGTATAGGCAATTTTTGCTTTTGTGTTTTGGTACAACTGTTCTTGATTTTTTTGCGCTTTGGTCACGTAAAGCCCTTTTTGAAGTAGCCCGTAGTATTTACTAACGGCTCTGTCTTTTTTAATGCTTTGCTCTAAATTAATCCACTGGTGTGATTTTTCATCATCTTCTAAAAGTGTATTCATCACCTGCCTCACTTGCTGAGGATTAAATTGACCTGTTTTAGGGTCTGTAAAGTTTTGTTTGATGATTTGATGAGGGTTTTGTCCGAAAATCAGATTATTTAATTCAGCTGCAGAAACCCCTAGACCCAATGCTTGAGCAGGCTTTATAAGCACATGTTCTTCTTCAATTTCAGTCCAAACTTGATCTCTAATCTGATCAGACAATTCGGCCGGAAGAGTCAATTGCCCGGTGTTCTCTTTGTATTGAGCTATTCTATCTTGTACTTTTTGCTCAAATTCTTTAGCTGTAATCTCTTGACCGGCAACTTCACCAATGTTTCTTGAAACCGCCCCCCCTGCTCCAGGGTTAAAGAGTTCACTTAAAACAAACAACACCATTGCTGTACCAATTACAAAGAAAAGTAGAATTTTATTATTTCTGATATTTGTTATAACTGCCATCTGTATTAAAAATTAAAGGGCAAATATATAAGAATCTCTTCAAAACAGAGAGTAATTTAGGAAGCTCATTGTGCCAAGAAAGCTTCTTTTTGATCTAAAACATGCAATTCAATGAGTTCTATTCTGTTTTTCTCTACTTTTTTAATCTTAAACGTAAATGCGTTGTCGTACTGAATTTCTTCTTTTTCTTTGGGGATGCGTTCTGTAATCTGAATAACCGTTCCGCCAAGCGTTTCTACGCCTTCAAAATCTGGTAAATTAAGCCCATATGTCTCATTGAGGTAATCAATCTCGTGGCGTGCAGAGAACAGAAAGGTATGCGCATTTATTTTTTTATCTACTAAATCTTCGGAATCGTGTTCATCTTCAATTTCGCCAGTAAATTCTTCTACAACATCTTCAATGGTTAACATACCGGATGTTCCGCCAAGTGCATCAACCACTACTGCCACACTTTTTTGCTTTTTAATAAAAAGCGCCAAAAGATCATTCGCTGGCATAGTTTGAGGCACCACAAAAATGGGCATCAGCATGCTTTTGATGGTCTTGGGTTCTTTAAAGAGTTCAAAGTGGTGAACATAGCCAATGATATTGTCTATATTTTCTCTGTATACTAAAATTTTTGAATGCTCTGTACTTAAAAACAACCGCGTGAGCTCTTTGAGGTCTTTACTTACTTCAATGGCTACAATATCGGTTCTTGGCACCATGCATTCTCTTGCTTTTTTATCCGTTAAGCTAAGGGCGTTTTTAAACAAACGTACTTCGTGTTCCATGTCTTGAAGTTCGGCGCCTTGGGTTTTTTCATTCAAATAATAGTCTAAGTCAACCTTGCCAAAGGTGAGGTCTTTATCTGTGTGTTGGCTAGATGGAAAAAACAAACTAGAGAGCCCCGTCATAACCAAAGAAGGAATGTACAATATCATGTATATAATAGAGGTAGGAATAGCAAAAAATTCTAATGCCGTATTGGCTTTCTTTTTAAAAATCATTTTAGGTATAAACTCTGCTGTTACCAGTATAATAAGCGTCGATAAAATAATTTGCGCTATAAATACCACAAAAGCATTGGGTATGATCTGAGTTAAAAATGGCTCAAATAATTTTGCGGTTAACAATCCATAAATCACCAATGAAATGTTATTGCCAATCAGCATAGCCCCAATAAAAACAGAAGGGTTTTTCTCGATCATATTCAATAAAAATCCACGCACATCTTTTCTGCTTTTTTTAAGTTCTAATTGCAGCCGATTGGCAGACACGTAAGCAATTTCCATCCCCGAAAAAAAGGCCGAAAAAAGAATTGAGAGTAGAATGAATAAATAAATCAAAGCTTATTCTTCTTAAGAAATCTATAACGTAAAACAAACATGAGTAGCGCTCCGAGACACAACAAAGCCATCATTGGGTTAAAATACCCCATTTTATATTTAAAATACAGATTAAGGATCAATGTAAATATAAACACCGAAAGCCAAAAAAAGGTCATAATTTTTGTGTAACTGATCATCGCTTAAAATCCGTATTCGTTTTTATTAACATTTAGAATGCCTTCAATATCTAAAATCTTATACCAAGAAAAGTCTTCGTTGGCCTCTAATCCTCTGCCGTAAATAACCTCGTCTTTGGTTACAATTTTAACAAAATCATTAGAATATATTTTTTTGGATTCTTTATCCCACCACAAATCTTCTCCGGTTAGTATATCTCCTTTTGCATTTATGATTTTAACGTTTTTTTTGGCCAACAATCGATCATCTGACTCGTAATTAATGGCATAATCAGACGTTATAATGGTATTGGTATCGCCCTGTTGATTAAAAAAAACAACCTCAACGCCTTTCGGGAATTCTAGATAAGACGAGTCGCTGTTGTGTTTGTAACGTTCTAAAACAGGTGCCGAAAGCACAAACTCTACAACTGCTGAATCGCTATGAATCATCTCAATGTTTTCGGCAAATTCTATAGGCGCATCTTTTATAGTAATGGCCTGAATCTCTTCGAGCGAATTCTCGCAAGAGATCATCCCTCCCAAAAAAAATAGAACAATTAACGTTTTAAAATGCAATGAGCGTTTATTTAAAAAACCTTGCTGTGGTTGTTTCGCCAATCCAGCCTTTTACAGTATAGCTGCTTCCTTCGGTGATGTTGTAAAAAAAGCAATCTTCTTTTCCAGGGAAGTACCCTGAAAATTTATTGATGCTTTGCTGTGCCTTAGACGCTACTGAAGCATCAACCGCTTTAGCTTTTTGAAATTTATCTACCGCTGCCCAATAACCCGCTTTTTTCTCACAGGCATTATCGCCACAAGAAGAGGCTCCCGATGCATAGGCATTACCTATAACCATGTAAGCTGCTCCAGAATTTGGATTAATTGCCAACACCTCTCTGGCAAATTTTCGCGCATTTGAATACTTTCTAGACGCTAAATAACACTTTGCCGCATTTAAATATGCTTTTTCTTTAAAGGCATTATCGCTACTTAATTCAGCTGCTTGCTTAAACAAAGGCGCTGCTTTATCGCAATTATCTTTCTGATTTACCCCTAAAGCATAGGCTGATTCGGCAGAAGGATTTTGCTCATGTAGTTTAGAGGCGGCCTTAAAAAACAATGACGATTCTGTACACTTCGATTTTTCTAAAGTAGAAGTAATGGTTTTTAACAGTTCTGTATCTGTAGAATTTTCATTGAACTTTTTGGTGTATATCTCAATAATATCGTCACAAGTGGCTACTTTACTAAAGTATTTATCGACCTGCTCAGACACCTGTGTGTAAGCTGATTTTGACTTCTCTGATTTATTAGGATCAGACAATGCTTTTTGAATAACATCACTAATTTTAGGATAAAAATCAATGACATCTTGCTTGGTTTTATCACCGCGTTTAAACAACTTGTATTCTGATAAAAATAAATAATACAACGGATTGGCTTCAGATTTTTCTTTTTGAAGCTCAAAGGATTTAGTAAGCGTTGCATAAGCATCATCTAAATGGGCCTTACCCATTTTATAAAGCTGGGTGCCTTTTCGACCCAACACAAAACCTTCTTCACCAAAATGCTTGATTCTTAAATCATACAAAGCCAATAACTGCTCTTCAAGAATTGCCTTTTTAGCCTCATCTTGTTCTTCTTTGATAAGCGCCTGGTAGGCTTTGGCTCCTTGCTGATACACCGACTTAGAAAGTTTAGGGCAATACTTTATGGTATTGTTAAGTGGCTCTAAAACAGATGCGTAATTTTTTTGCTTATAATACTCTGTATACAAGGAGTAATTCTTGACACACTCCGCGCTATCTTGAGGCGTTTCGCCATAATTAAAGTCTTGTGCTTGCGCAGTGAATGCAAGCGTAAAAAAAGAACTTAACGTAATGATTTGTTTTTTCATCATGGTAAATTTAATCGTATTTTGGGCGTTTAAACCATCTATCGTAAATAGAAGGCGATAAGGTTAACCCTAATAAAAAATTAATATGCGTTTCACTATAATTGGGTATCGCTGAAGAAAAATCTGCAACTTCTATGCCAAAAAGCAAAGAAGACAACGCTTTTGATTGTGTAATAAGCGGAATTTGTACGCCAGTTGAATAAAAATTAGTGCGCAAATCGTCGTTTAAAACACGGGTGTACGCCAGTTGCGATCTAAATCCAAAAAATAAATCGGGCGATTTTAACTCGTTTTTCTGATTTTTCAAACGCACTCTAAAACCCGCGCTAAGCATCTGCTCTGAGGCATAACTGGCAGACGAGGCAATATGAAGCGCTGTAAAATCTTCAAAAGAATATGAAAAATGAAACGATGCCCGATCATTAATCTGATAGCCCAATGCAACCATTAACATAGAAGGTATCTTATTGGTTTTATCATCGAACTCAGTTTCTATTAACGTATCTATAGGTGAGGTAAGACTGGTAAGGTAACTGGTGGCGAAAAAGGTTTCTTTTCGTTTGAGCGCTTGTTTAAATCGATAATCTAAAGCAAAGGAGAGCTTGCTTTTATTGACCTGTTTATAGCCTTTAAAACCAACTGAGAGCCCCTTTGAGGCGCTTAATTTCTGAAGTCGTCTTGTATTGTAAGGCAATGTACCTGAAAGCACCGAGACTACCTTTTGTGTCTTATCAATACTTCCAAATAAAGCGCTGTATGTTAAATTTGGCGCAATAACAAAAGAAGAATCAATCTTTATCTTCTGTGCAAAGGCAATATGAAATCTATTTAACCCTCCACTGCCCCAACTAGAAGTGATGGCATTTGAAGGATTATTTAAATTTTCATTAGATGTTAAATATCCTACCTGAGTATAAGGATCAAGCCCAAAGGAGAGTGCTGAGCCTGTTTTTTGAATAGGCAAGGCCAGAAAAGCATGTGCAAATTGGGCATTCTGATTACTGCCACGCACACCGTTTTGAGTAATGTTTTGATTAGACGCATACATCCCCAATGAAAAATTGGTGTTCATTAAAAAAGCAGCATCAGATCCATGGGCATATCCCGCCAACTTTTCATCAACTAAACTTTGTGAAGATCCTCCCAAAAAACGGTGAATCATATTGCCCGGAAGAGTTCTTAAACCTAACCCATAAGAAGAATAAGGCGAAATGTTTAGGTTCTGAGCATCCCCCCCCATAAAAGCAACGATGCTTAACAAGAAAACAATTAGGTATTTCGAAGATCTAATGTGCATTTAAGCCCTTTAAGTACAAGATTCTGATCTACAAAGCTCGGGTTTTTTAATACACCATCAAAATAAAATGCATCTCCGCCTGTTAAAATAACTTTCTGAATGTTAAAATGTGTGCTGTAATATTCGATGGCTCCGTCTAATTCAAATTTAATCCCCCCTATAACACCGCTTTGAATGGATTCTTTTGTGTTTTGCCCTAATATTTTCGGAAAAAAATTTGTCTTTACCAGTGGCAATTTAGCGGTTTGTGTATGGAGGGATGAAAACCGCTGATGCACCCCAGGCGAAATGGCGCCGCCCATAAACGCTTTGTCTTGTAAAAGATTGTAGGTTATGCAAGAGCCTATAGTAATTACAAGCGCATTGTTTACTTCATATAACAGGTGCGCGCCTAATACAGCAGCCAATCGATCAGAACCAAGCGTTTCTTTGGTTTTGTAATTATTTTTTAGGGGGATGGATGTTTGTGAATTAAAATGCAAAAAATCGATGTGGTGTTTTTGAAGAAGGCCTGTGATTTTAGGCGCAAATTTAGATACCGCAACAAAAGCGGCAGTTGTGATTTTATACTGGCTGATTTTTTTTTCAAGCACTTCTATCGCCTTTGAATTAAAAACCGACTCAAGGTCTATTTGGGTGTGCCCTTGAAAGACCGCAATCTTTAGACTTGTATTTCCGCTATCAATTAAAAGTTGCACAACACAAAAATAGCGCTTTAAAAGCATTTTTTTCTTTGAACTTATTTAGGAATTTTCTTAAGTTTGCCTCTTCTTAGGCGGTGCGGTAGCTCAGTCGGTAGAGCAAAGGACTGAAAATCCTTGTGTCGGGGGTTCGATTCCCTCCCGCACCACATCAAAAAAGCCCAACAACAGTTGGGCTTTTTTTTGTTTATGCTCTCGGGAATCTCTCTCCCACAAGCTGGCACAAAGCTCCTTTCTCAGTCGCTTCGTCCTCTCCCGCACCACAACTTAAAAACCCAAGTCTTTAAATTTCAAAATCTTGGTTTTTTTATTTGGTGAAAAGAACTTGTTAACTTAAAATCCGCTTAAATACTCTTGAAGGAAAATCAATTAACTTTGTGCTCTATGAAGTTAATTTACGCACTCATTTTGCTTATTTGTAGTATTGTTTCAATAGGGCAAAATAACTTCTCATTTCTCCAAAAAAAATATTCATACTACAGCAATCAATATAATTTTGATAGTGCAAACTATTATTTAGATCAGCAAGCCAAGCTCTCTTTGAACAAAGAGGAATTAGGCTTATACTTTTTAAACAAAGGAGATTATTTCTTAGATGTTTTAAATTTAGACTCTTCTAAATTTTACCTTGAAAAAGCAGTGTCTAGCCAAATCCATGAGGCTAGAAAACACGAGACTATGCTTTACCTAGCAAAAGTTTTTGTAAAAGAAGGTAATATTCAGAAAGGAATAGAAAAGTATAAACAAGCCTATGATTTTTCTAAAGAATTTGCTGACTCACTGCAAATCCAATCCTTACTTTCTCTGGCTTCTGTGTATGTTGATGAATCTAGTTTAGATAGTGCAAAAACCTATGTAAAATACCTTAAATCGAAGTTAGATTCTAACAACAAAAATCATGACTTAGCGTCTTATTATGACATACAGTCTGTAATTGCTTTTAGAGATGGGAATTATGATATGTGCATTGATTATGTAGATAAAAGAGGAAGGGTTAGTAAAAGTATAGGTGATAAAAAAGGGGAGATTGGGGCGCACGCCAAGATTGGAGCTTTGCTTATCATGTTGGAACGCCACAACGAGGCAATTCGTTACCTTGAAGAGGCTTCTATAATGGCTAGAGATAGCAAAAGCTCTCAGCTATGGTTAGATATTCAGCTAAATTTAGCTGGGGCATATTACTACAAGAAAGAATTTTCAAAGGCATTAGATGGCTATCTTGCTTTAATTCCCGTCTTATCAGATCAAAAACTAGGCTTAGAATTAGCTAATTTGTATTCCAATATTGCAGCCTGCTACATTGATTTAGGGAGTACGAAAGAAGGGATTTCTTATTTGAAAAAAGGAATATCGAAGGCAATCCAAAATGGTGATACTAACCTGCTTGCCTCTCAAAAACATAGCTTGGGTATATATTATATCAAAACTAAAAAGCCCTACCTAGCTATTAAGTCATTCAAAGAGTCCTTAACATTAGATCCAAGTAATTTGGATTTGCAATCTAAAAATTACAATGCTTTATCTAGGGCTTACAAACTAGAGGGTGATTATCGAATGGCACATGAATCCTTAGTCTTACACAAACAACTTTCGGATAGTCTTTTTGATCTACATTCAAGCCAGCAAATCAGCGATATTGAAACTAAATATAGAGTTGCTTTAAAAGAGGAAGAGAATAAAAAGCTACAAGCTGAGGTCTCTAAACAAAAAGTTGTCAAGCAAAGGGATTATATTTTGAAATGGGGTTTGGTTCTTTTAAGTCTATTTTTAGTTGGCTTATTGTACTTTGTTTACAACACAAATAAAATTAAGATACAACAACAGAAAGAAAAGCTAGCATACAGGTTAAAAACACTAGAAGAGCTTAAAGAGCGTGTAAAACAAAAAAACAACATTGTTAAGCATTTAGAATCTGAAATAAAAGCACATCATAATACGGAAGATTTTGCAAATGAGCTCTTACGTAAGATTTCTACAGAAAATGATTGGGGAAAGTTTATCACACAATTTAATTTACTTCATCCAGGCTTTGTTGATACTTTAACAAGTAAATATCAAAAGATAACGCCTAATGATGTCCGTATATCTACGTTGGTAAAACTGCAATTGACCGAAAAGGAAATGGCAGAGCTTTTATGTGTGGTTCCAGATGCCGTTAAAAAGGCAAAGAGTCGTTTGAAAAAGAAATTATCTTTAGGAAAAGGTGAGCCTTTGTTTGAGTACTTAAATTCACTTAATTAATTGACATTCAATTAATTTTAAAATGTCCCTTTTTTGTACCTGTTAGTTTTTTTGCGTTGTATTATGATGTGGAGATATTTGTGGTATAAACTCAAATAAACATGAAGAAAAAATATTATACTTTATTAATTGCTCTTTCAGTAACAATTACAAGTAATGGAGCTCAGCTCATGGTTCAGGAAAATGGCCCGTCTGGAACTTATGCAAGTATTCAAGGAGCAATTAATGCAGCATCAAGTGGAGATGAAATTATTGTATTCAATAGAGCTGGTGGTATTCCATGGGTGGGTGACTTAACCATTAATAAGTCTTTAACAATTAGGAATGCTGAAGCGGCAGTACGCTTTAAATACCAAGGAGACTTACAAGTGACTTATGTAGCTAATGCAGAAATTAGTATTGTAGGAATGGAAAATAGCTCGGGCAGGATTTATCCTAGTGGGTCAGGTACAAATTCGCAAAGAACCAAAGTAAATGTCTTTGGCTCAATACTTGGCATGATAGATTTTCATTTTTATGAAAATTTCACTCTTAGTGTTTATAATACAATAGTAGATACGGACATAAATCTAGTAAATGGATCTGTTGTAGGATCAGAATGTAAAAGGATTCAAATAGAAGAATCTATAGGTACGAATACGCAATCAAGTGCTAATATTTTTATCGTTGGAAATAAACTAGTAACGACTGGGTTTACTAACATATATGTGATGTGTCCCGCTTATAATATAGACACATTAATTATTCAAAATAATTTTATGCATACAGAGCATATTGGTGTGTTTCTTGACGACCTTACGCCAGGCACTTATATTGATATTTCTAATAATTCAATTATTGGAAGTAATAGTGCTACTGATGGAATGTACATTAGAGAAGCAAGCTGTATTGGCTTAGTTTTAAATAATGCTATCCAGGGGTATTATTCTGATCCCACTTTAGATAACAACTCTTCATCTCTGTATTTTGGATATAATTATTATAATGACGATGACCTATTTGGCATTGTCAATGATGGCACCAACAATGTATCTTCTTTCACATTATTTGATGAGCCTTTACAAAATACTAGCCCGCTATTTAATGTAGGAAACCCTGCAAATCAATATTTAGATGTTGATTTAACAAGAAATGATGCAGGGGCTTACGGAGGTTCATATGCTAGAACAAATTTTACTCCTATTGATTCTATTCAAAAACCAGTGGTTTCATTTGTGAAAGCAAATAGAGTTGTAAATTTTGGAGAAGATTTATCTATAAATTCAATTGGATATAGTTATGCTGGTAATATAGTAGAGGCTGAGTATTTTTGGAATACAGATCCAGGCCAGGGAAACGGCAGTACGCTAAGCGCTTTAGATGGAGGTATAGATGAGGCTGTTGAGAAGTTTCAAAACGCTATTCAAACATGGGGTTTAATGCAAAATAAAAATGTATTGCATATTAGGGTAAAGGATGAGCAAGGAAATTGGAGTAATACCTTTAAAGTAGTTGTTTTTGTTCAAGGCTTAACAACTAGCATAGATCTTTTACAAGAAAAGGATTTAAAGATCTACCCAAACCCTTCTGTCGACTTTATCCGTCTTAATAAACCAATAGAAGTGCTAGAAGTAAAAGTGTATGATTCCTTTGGTCGTCTTTTTCAAGTATTAGATAAGCAAGCGTCAGCTTGGGATATTTCTTCTTACCCTGCAGGAGTATATTATGTTAACATGCTAACTGCTAATTATAAACAGGTAACTTTGCCATTCATCAAAAAATAAAACATGAGAGTATTATTCGTATTGTAATAACATAGGTTTATAAAAAGAGTCATTCGTATAGGCAGATATTGAAGTTACCAATAAAACAAAAAGATCCATTTGCTAGAAGAGATTACATGCAAGTTTACAGAGAACTCTCTTCTGCCTCTACTAGTGTAGACCTTGGGCGAATGCATAAAAAAGGTGATAAGAACAAGACCCTCTACCTGAAGAGACAAGTAAAAAAGAGTTAACCAAAAACTCTTCTTTTTTAACCTGTTTACATGCTGCTGTTTTAATATCTTCCTATCTTTGCCACATATTTTTCTTAAATGATCAATGTTACTTTACCTGACTGTTCGGTTCGTTCGTATGAATCGCCCATCACCCCTTTAGAAATTGCCACCTCTATAAGTGAGGGCTTGGCTAGAAATGTGTAGCTAAGTAACTATTTAATGGCATTTTACTTCTGTAATTCCTATGTTTGTTCTGAAAATACGACAATTTTCGTAATGATATAATGTACTATGCCACTGCCCGTTAACATACAAGATCTTTTATCTGCTAAATCGGTAGAAAGCGAGCGTATTGAATACAAAGAGGGCTGGAATCCAGATGCTATTTACAGAACCATTTGTGCTTTTGCCAATGACTTTAGCAATATTGGTGGTGGGTATATCATTGTGGGAATTGAAGAAAAAGATGGTAACCCTATAAGACCAGTAAAAGGTATTGAAGAACATAAACTCGATCACATTCAGCAACAAATGATTGGGTTTAACCACCTCATCAAACCGACCTATCATCCAAAACTGGAGATCGAAGAAGTAGATGGTAAAAAAGTATTGGTGCTTTGGATTCCCGGAGGAGCCAATAGACCTTATGAAGTGCCCGAACAAGTAACTGCCAAAAAGAAAGCTCCTCATTATTACATCAGACGATACGCCAGTACGGTAAAAGCAGAAAAGCAAGAACAAGAAGAATTGATTAGTCTAGCCAATCAAGTGCCTTTTGACGATAGAGCAAATACCAAAGCGAGTTTAGATGACATTTCCTTTACGCTACTTAAAGAACATCTTAGACTTACCAAAAGTAAATTACTGAACTGGGTAGAGGAGAAGCCAAAAGCTGAGGTGTTAGAGCAAATGGAATTGCTGTTTGGGCCTCCAGAACAATCGTTTCCAAGAAATGTAGCTTTGATGCTGTTTTGTGAACAGCCAGAACGTTTCTTTCCATACAGTAGAGTAGAGATTGTGTTTTTCCCAAAAGGAGCAGCTGATCCAGAATTTAGAGAAATTCCAGCTATTAGTGGAACCGTGCCCAAAATGATCAAAGAGACCCTGAGTTATTTGCGTACGCATGTATTGGAAGAACACATCAAAAAAGTGCCCAATCAACCCGAAGCCATACGTGTTTGGAATTATCCTTATGCGGCATTAGAGGAGGCGGTAGCCAATGCCTTATATCACAGAGATTATTTGGTAAGGGAACCGGTAGAAATTCGCATTTACCCAGACAGCATCACCATTTTAAATTATGGAGGACCAGACCGATCCATCAAGCCCGAAGCATTTCAGAAAGGCGTGATTAAACCGAGGCGTTATCGCAATAGAAGGTTGGGTGATTTTTTGAAAGAGTTAGATCTTACTGAAGGTAGAGCAACCGGTATTCCCATCATTAGAAAAGCACTTGCCGAAAATGGTTCTCCTGAAGCGTTTTTTGATACCGATGATGATAGAAGTTTCTTTGAAACAACTCTTTTCATACACGAAACTTTTAAAAATGCTGTTTCTAAGAATGAACCAAGGGTCGGAGAAAAGGTCGGAGAAAAGGTCGGAGAAAAGGTCGGAGAAAAGGTCGGAGAAAAAATAACCGAGAATCAGCAAAAAATTCTAGCGATCATCAAAGAAAACCCCCACGCGTCAGCTAAGCAAATGGCTGGAATTATAGGGATTTCAGATCGAAAAATAGAGAAGAATATTGCCACGTTAAAGCAAATGCAATTTATTAGACGAGTAGGTCCAGCTAAAGGCGGCTACTGGGAGATTGTATAAAAAGCATCGAATTCAATGCTATTAAACATCAGGCCATTCCCCTAAAGCTTTTTGTAACCTTTTGTTTGCAATTCCACCCTCTACCTGAAAGGACAAGTAAAAAAGAGTTAGCCAAAAACTCTTCTTTTTTAATCTGTTTATATGCTGCTGTTTTAATATCTTCCTATCTTTGCTACATATTTTTCTTAAATGATCAATGTTACTTTACCCGACGGTTCGGTTCGTTCGTATGAATCGCCCATCACCCCTTTAGAAATTGCCACCTCGATAAGTGAAGGCTTGGCTAGAAACGTGTTGGCTGCTAAAGTCGACGATCAGATCGCAGATCTCACATCCCCCCTAAAAAAAGACTGCCACTTAGCGCTTTTAAAATTTGACGATGTAGAAGGTAAAAAAACCATGTGGCATTCTTCTGCGCATCTTATGGCAGAAGCTTTAGAGAGTCTTTATCCTGGAGTTAAATTTGGCATTGGCCCTGCCATAGACGGCGGATTTTATTATGACATTGACTGTGGCGAGCACACCATTTCTGAGAAAGATTTTGGTGCAATTGAAAAGAAAATGCTTGAATTAGCCTCGACTAAAAGCCCATATGTTCGTAAAGAAATCTCTAAAAGAGAGGCCATTGCTTATTTTAAAGAAAAGGGCGATGAGTATAAATTAGAACTCTTAGAAGATTTAGAAGACGGCACTATTACTTTTTACACACAAGGCGGATTTACCGATTTATGTAAAGGTCCGCATATCCCCAATACTGGTTTTATTAAGGCGGCTAAAATTTTAAAAGTGGCTGGTGCCTATTGGCGGGGGGATGAAAAGCGCAAGCAACTCACTAGGCTTTACGGCATCACCTTTCCGAAACAAAAAATGCTTACAGAGCATATGCATTTATTAGAAGAAGCCGCTAAAAGAGACCACCGTAAACTCGGAAAGGCTTTAGAATTATTTGCTTTTTCACAAAACGTAGGGCAAGGCTTGCCTTTATGGTTACCAAAAGGTGCAGAGTTAAGAGAGCGCTTAGAACAGTTCTTAAAAAAAGCGCAGGTAGCAGCCGGATATGACCCCGTAGTAACCCCTCATATTGGATCAAAAAAATTATATGAAACCTCTGGGCATTATGAAAAATATGGTGAAGATTCTTTTCAGCCGATTAAAACGCCTGACCAAGATGAAGAGTTTTTACTTAAACCCATGAACTGCCCGCATCATTGCGAAATATACAAGACTAAACCACGCTCTTACAAAGAGCTGCCCGTTAGATTTGCGGAATTTGGCACGGTATACCGCTATGAACAAAGCGGTGAGCTGCATGGATTAACCCGCGTACGCGCCTTTACCCAAGACGATGCCCATATTTTTTGCCGCGCCGATCAAGTAGAAGAAGAATTCAAAAAAGTGATTGATCTTGTGCTGTATGTATTTAAAGCGCTTGATTTCAAAGAGTTTACCGCGCAAATCTCTCTAAGAGATAAAACAGATAAAGAGAAGTATATTGGCTCAGAAGAAAACTGGAACAAAGCCGAAGCAGCTATTATAAATGCAGCCAAAGAAAAAGGATTGCAAACTGTTGTAGAGTACGGAGAAGCAGCCTTTTATGGGCCTAAATTAGACTTTATGGTTAAAGATGCTCTATCAAGAAGTTGGCAATTGGGCACCATACAAGTCGATTACAACTTACCAGAACGCTTTGACTTAACATATATTGGCTCTGATAATCAAAAACATAGGCCCGTAATGATACACCGTGCGCCCTTTGGATCGATGGAAAGATTTGTGGCGGTTTTAATCGAACATTGCGGCGGACAGTTCCCTTTATGGCTCACCCCAAATCAAGCAGCGGTAATTCCAGTAAGCGAAAAGTACAATGATTTTGCTCAAAAACTTTCAAAGTTGCTGAAAAATTACGAAATTCGCGCACTTGTAGATGATAGAAATGAGAAAGTGGGGCGTAAGATTAGAGACAACGAACTAAATAAGATTCCTTATATGTTGGTTGTCGGTGAAAAAGAAATGCAAACGAACACCTACCAAGTTCGTAAGCAAGGCAAAGGGGATCTTGGCACATTCTCATTAGATGCATTTGCAGAAATAATTAATAACGATATAAATAGTTCTATTGGCGATTAGACGACGAAGAAAACCCAGAGGCTACCGAAAAAGCATGGAGCCTGAACATAAGATCAACGATAAAATCGAAGCTCTTAAGGTACGTGTTGTAGGTGAAAATATCGAAGGTGGTGGTGTGTATTCACGAGCTGCTGCTCTTGATATGGCGCAAAACCAAGGCTTAGATTTGGTTTTAATTTCTCCTAAGGCAGATCCGCCTGTTTGTAAGATTATTGATTATAAAAAGTTCTTATACGAACAAAAAAAGAAACAAAAAGAAATTAAATCAAAAGCGCAAAAAGTAGTCATTAAAGACATGCGTTTTGGACCTAACACCTCTGAACACGATTTTAATTTCAAGCTCAAACATATTGAGAGTTTTCTGAATGACGGATGCAAGGTTAAGGCCTATGTGTTTTTTAGAGGACGAACCATTATGTTTAAAGACAAAGGCCAATTATTACTTTTAAAACTTGCGCAAGCTGTAGAAGAGATTGGTGTAGTTGAACAAATGCCAAAAATGGAAGGGCGACGCATGATTATGTTTATTGCCCCAAAAAAGAAAAAGTAAAACGATTTAAACCCTAGCATTATGCCTAAGATGAAAACCAATTCAAGTGCCAAAAAAAGATTTAAGTTCACTGGCTCTGGTAAAATCAAAAGAAAACACGCTTTCAAAAGTCATATTTTGACTAAGAAAACAACCAAGCAAAAAAGAGCTTTAACCAAGTTTACAACGGTTCATCCGTCTGATGAAGCCAATGTGAAGCACATGTTGTGCGTGTAAGACTTGATAAAAAGATAAAAAGCAATTAATTTTGCACCATATTAACCAGACACTTGAGCACACAAGCATTGCTGAGACAGCGCAATCGCCTCTTGTCAAAAATTAAAAAATATGCCTCGTTCGGTAAACGCAGTTGCTTCTAGAGCAAGAAGAAAAAAAATATTAAAATCAGCCAAAGGATATTTTGGCCGAAGAAAAAACGTCTATACGGTTGCTAAGAATGCCGTTGAAAAAGGCTTACAATACGCCTACAGAGACCGTCGTCAAAAGAAAAGAAACTTCAGAGCCCTTTGGGTACAAAGAATAAATGCTGGTGCAAGAGAGCATGGCATGTCTTATTCTAAATTCATGGGTGAATTAGCTAAAAAAGACATTGGCTTAAACAGAAAGGTGTTGGCAGATTTAGCCATGAACCACAAAGATGCCTTTAAGGCAGTGGTTGACATGGTGAAGTAAAGTACTACACTGATTGCCGCCCAAATCACTACTTATAACAATTTAGCTCTAGTATTGAATTAAGAGACTTTGTTATACTTAAACATCGTAATACCCTGTTTTAATGAAGAAAAGCGTCTAGATTTAGATGCTTTTTCTGTTTTTACACATCAACACCCACAAGTTCACCTTGTGTTTGTTGATGATGGCAGCACTGACAGCACCAATCAAAAACTACATGCTTTTTGCAAAAAACATGTACGATGTCAATTAGTTGACTCTACAAAAAACGCAGGAAAGGCTTCTGCGGTACATCTAGGCATGCATTGGGCATTTAAAAAAAAGCCTTCTAAATATTATAGTTTTTTAGACGCCGATCTTTCTATTTCACTTGAGCAGCATTATGCATTATGTAATAATTTAGAAAAAAACGACTTGTCATTATGCTACCACACAAAGCGAAAAGGCAAGCAAAGTATTCGCAATAGTATATTTAGAAACCTCATCAGTAAAGCTCTTTTTATGCTTAATTCAAAACTTCTCAAATTAAACATTGCTGACACACAATGTGGCTCAAAAGTTTTTTCATCTGATTTGGCCCAATTTATATTTAAAGAACCCTTTTTAAGTTCATGGCTGTTTGATATTGAGATTTTTTTGAAAATCAAAGCGCATTTTGGTTTATCTTTTTTAAACACACAAACCAGGGGCGTATTTTTACAAAAAATAAAAGATCATCACAATACTAAATTACATTTATCTTCTATGTTTAAATTAGGCAAGGATTATCTAAGCATTTACTACCATTACTTTTTGAAGTGATAAAACACTTTTATAATACATACAAATATCAGTTCTTGCTGATTATTCTAATTGCTATTTCCATTTGGCCTATTTCCTTATTTCTGTACACCCCTAAATGGGATAATATGTCAGGGTATTTGCCTTATAGATATTTCATAAGTGATTTTCTATGGAACGGTCATTTACCACTCTGGAATCCTTTTCAAAATTTAGGCTACCCCGGATATTCAGACTTACAAAGTGGGTGTTGGTATCCAGTTACTTGGATACTGATGCTGTTTGGAAAATACAACATCACCTCCTTAAATATTGAGCTGAGTTTATGTTTTATCATTGCCGGATTAGGGATGTATTCATTTTCAAATTATTTTTTTAAATGCCAAAAAACCGCCTTGATTTTAGGGCTTTCTTATGGCTTGTCTGGTATTATGACCGGTTCTACTCAACTTATGGTTTTTTTAATTGGACAAGCCTGGCTTCCATGGGTTTTACTCTCATTCTTTAAATTAAGGCACTCCAAAACCTGGGGGGCTATTATATGTAGCTCTGTGTGTATAAGTTTTAATATTACTGGCGCAAGCCCTGCCTTTAGCATTGCTTTATTTTACATTCTTTTGGGGCTCTTTATTTATTTTCTCTTTACAGTAAAAAAAGAACAAAAAAAATTATTTGTTCTCAATAGTTTTAAAGTTTCAATTTTAACCTCATTACTGCTTGCCCCTTATTTCATCTCTCTTTACGATTTTATGCCCTACTTCAACAGAATAAATAAACTGCCCTTTGAAGACTACTTATTGGCCAATCCCTTTTCAATTCGAGAATACCTTTCTTTCTTAGCCCCTTTTTCTGTGATTTCTAAAAGTTCTTTTTTCGATCAGTGCGACCTTTCTCTTAGAAATGCTTACGTAGGCATTGTAATACTTTTTCTGTTTATATACTCTACTTATAAACGTATCTTGAAACAAGATTTTAAACTTATTGTTTTACTTATTGTTTCTTTTGTTTTAGCCGCCGGTAGTTTAACCCCAGCATACAAACTCTTTTATAACTTTATTCCTGGATTTGGGCTTTTCAGACACCCTTCTTTTTTTAAATCGTATAGTGTTTTTCTAATCTTGCTTATCAGTGCACCTGCTCTAAAAACAGTACTATTAAAAGACAAAAAAATGGCTATTAATAAATTGTTTGGGGGGATTGGTTTGGGAGGATGTATACTCGTGCTAACAGGATTTTTTTTGTCTGATGGCTCTTTAAAGAATCTCTTTTACCAGATTATTGAAGCTTTAAAATTACCTGAGTTTTCAAATTCTACATTTCAAACGCACATGATCATAAGTGGACTAGTGATTATGAGCCTAACTGTATTCTACTTTTTTTTACGCCGAATAAAACTCTCTAATTATCTAATATTAGTAAGTATTGTCTTTTTTGATTTAAGCATTCAAACATTTTTAACGGCACCCACAACGATTTATTATCCTAAATCTTATGCCTCCTTTTCGGATGTTAATTCTTATTTCAAACATCTTCCTAAAAAAATAAACCAAACAGCCACCTTATCTTACAATGAGATTGACTCATTACATATGTTTAAAAAAACAGGAGGGATTACAAACAATTTAGGCACATTCAATAAAACATTATCACATAGAGGCTTAAATCCAACAAAATTTAAATCATTTGAAACCGTAAGAAATGAAAAAAGATTAAATCAATTCACTCGTCATCCTGTTGTGTATAGCCTTAAGGATAGTTTAAACATTGATGATGTATCAATTACATACAATGCCTTTACATGCAAAGTAAGAAACATGAGCAGCACCCCTAAGCACTTAGTATTGAATCAAAACCACCACCACTTATGGTCAGCTAAATTAAACAATCAGGCTATTTCTATTAAAAAAGAAAACGGCTTAGTAATGGGTGTAGAAATCCCTTCAAATACAGAAGGGATTTTACACTTTTCGTATCAATCTCCTTATTTACCTTACGCTATCATTATTATGCTATTGACGTATTGCGCTTGTGTTTTTACAGGGATTTTTTCAGCAAAGAAGAGGCTAATAAACTGGGTTTAGAATAAAAAACAGAATTAGAAACTGTTTAAGTTTTTTTCAAAAAAATAGTTTAATCTATACGTAAACCCAAAAGTTCTGGGGTTTGTTAAATTATACTCTTGCCCAGTGTTGTTGTCTTTTTGTGTAATGTCATAGAATAAATTATAATTTAATAAAATCTCACCTCCAAATCCTCCGCCAAGACCCAAGTATGAAAGACCAACAAGCCCTTGCGCAAAAGTACCTGATGTTTTTAAGTTTTGGTTTTGTCTCGTGTTTTTTTGAGAAATAAAATTATAGTTTAGTTCAATGACAGGAGAAAATTGTTTTTTCATAAAATAGAACCTGGTATAAGGCCCTCCAATAAATGAACTAAAAGCATTGCCTATGGTCAGCCTTGCGTCTACGCCAGTATTCCATTTATCTAAAAAGAAACGGCCATACCTGCCTTGCGCCCAGATTTCCCAAAACCCATTGGTGCCACCGCCGCCCATACCAAACCCAACTTGGCTTTTTTGTTTATCAAACAAGTTAAATCCGTTGTTGTTTTGGTTTTGCTGCGTAGATGTGTTCTGCGGCCCTTGGCTCACTTCTCTGTCTTGAGCAGAGCAGAGCAATGCAAAAAACATCCCCCCGAAAAAAATTAAACTTTTCATCTTTCAAAGATACAAAACAGTTGTGTGACCTAAAAAACTGGACAAGGGGCTAATTATTTCTTACCTTTGCTCTTTGAAAAGAAGAATAATGAATATAGTTTTATTCGGCCCTCCGGGCGCAGGAAAAGGAACACAATCAAAATTACTTATTGAGAAGTACGGATTAACGCATCTGTCTACAGGTGATATTTTTCGCTATAACATCAAAAACGAAACGGAGCTGGGTACTTTAGCCAAAACCTATATGGATAAAGGTGAATTAGTGCCTGATCATATAACGATTAAAATGTTAGAAGCAGAAGTAGAGAAAAACGCTGGTTCTTCTGGTTTTATTTTTGATGGCTTTCCTAGAACCATCAAACAAGCTGAAGCCCTGGATAATTTTTTAAATGCAAAAGGGTCACAAATTCATTCAATGTTGGCTTTGGTGGTGCCTGAAACTGAACTTAAGAACAGATTAAAAGAACGCGCCATTACCTCTGGAAGAGCTGACGACGCCAACCCTACAGTGATTCAAAACAGAATTGATGTATACAACAACGAAACCTTACCGGTTAAAAATTATTACCAGACAGATGGTAAATACATAGAAGTCGTTGGCTTAGGAGGCATACAAGAGGTCTTTTCTCGTTTGTGCGCAGAGGTTGACGCACTTGTTCCTGCTTAAATAATCTTTAAATCTATACAGTATGGTCAATTTTATTGATCATGTAAAACTTTTTGTGCGCTCTGGCAAAGGCGGTGCGGGTTCCTCTCATTTTCACAGAGACAGAACTACTGCTAAAGGTGGTCCTGATGGTGGTGATGGCGGCAGAGGTGGTCATATTATTTTAAGAGGCAACCCACAACTCTGGACGCTCTTGCATTTAAAGTACAGAAAGCATATCCATGCTGAAAATGGGCAAAATGGATCTGGAGCCATGAAAACAGGCACCAGCGGAAAAGACTCTATCTTAGAAGTACCCCTGGGGACCATTGCTAAAAATGCCCAAACTGGCGAACAAGAATTTGAAATTACAAAAGAAGGGCAAGAGGTTATCCTTTTAAAGGGAGGTAAAGGGGGTCTGGGCAATACTCATTTTAAAAATTCAGTCAGACAAGCACCCGAATATGCACAACCTGGTGAGCCCGCCATTGAAGCCTGGAAAATATTAGAATTAAAAGTGTTAGCGGATGTAGGATTAGTCGGGTTTCCGAACGCTGGTAAATCTACCCTACTCTCGGTATTAAGTGCGGCCAAACCTAAAATTGCAGATTATCCTTTTACCACCTTGGTGCCTCAATTAGGGGTAGTGAGTCACAATGATGGTTTCCGCTCTTTTGTAATGGCAGACATCCCTGGCATCATTGAAGATGCGCATAAAGGAAAAGGCTTAGGACACCGTTTTTTAAGACATATCGAACGCAATTCAGCGCTTTTATTTGTTATTTCTTGCGAGGCCAAAAGCATCAAAGACGAATACCACGTGCTTTTAAATGAGCTAAAAAAATACAATCCAGAACTACTAGATAAAACACGTTTACTCGCCATCTCTAAAGCCGATCAGCTTGATGAAGAACTAAAAAATGAGATGATAAAAGAGGTGCCTAAAAACATTCCTTTTTGTTTTATTTCTTCATTTTCTAAAGAAGGTATTCCAGAATTAAAATCAAAGATTTTTAACGCTTTAGATGCCTAAAAAACTTCTATTTTTAACCACCCAATTGCCTTATCCCCTCATCAGTGGAGGGGTCATTAAATCGTTTAAACTCTTAGAATGTTTGTCTAAAAATTATGCTGTTACCCTTATTTGTCCGCTAAAAAATAAAGATCAAGACCAAATTGTAGCATTCGAAAAACAACTCTCGCTTTCAAAAACATACTATAAACCCATTCATAAAACACGAAGTTCTTTTAATCTTTTAAAAAGCTATCTAAGAGCCTCTACTTTAAATGTATACAGAAATTTCGATGCTCAAATCAAAAAAGAGGTACAAGCACACTCTAAAAATGCTGATCTTATTTTAATTGACCATTATGAAATGGGCGTTTACATCCCCCCAAAATACAATGGCAAAGTGATTTTGCACCAACATAATGCCGAATATACGCTTTGGGAAAGTATGGCTAAAACCATGCGTTTTGGCCCTAAAAAAATAGCAGTATTAAGTGAAGTTTCAAGAATAAAAGCCGCTGAAAAAACCTATTGCAATAAAGCCGATTTAGTCTGGGCTGCGCCTTCAGACATTGATGCTTTAAAAAAAATAGGCGTTACGACTCCTTTTTCTCACACACTGCATCTAGGCAAAGAGGCTTTACTCTCTTACCCTGCGCTTAATTTTCATAAAGAAAATAAAAACCTGCTTTTTGTGGGCTCTCTAGATTGGGAGGCAAATGTAAGCGGGTTACTATGGTTTATCGACTCGGTGTGGCCTTTAATTTTAGCCAAGCAAGATAATGCCACGCTTACCGTAATCGGAAAAAATCCAGACAAGCGCCTTATAAAAGCGGCTAAAAAAACAAAACATATTACATTTAAAGGTTTTGTAAAACATTTAGATGCCGCCTTTTTAAATGCTAAAATAAGCATCGCGCCTCTTTTGTTTGGCAGCGGCATTAAAGTTAAAGTCGTAGAAGCCCTATACAGAGGCATTCCTATGATCACTACTTCTTTTGGTGTGCAGAGCTTAGAGGTTCAAAACAAAAAACATATTTGCGTGTGCGATGACCCGAAAGACTTTGCTTTAACAGCCATTAAACTATTAGAGCATAAAAAAACCTGGACAGATTTATCAAAAAATAGTCGCGCTTTTGCTTCTCAACATTTAAGATGGGAACCCTTACTTAAAAAGCATCTAAAAGAGATCGATGGTCTGCTCACTAGAGCTAAATTGTGATAAAATGGCATAAAAGATTTTTAATAGAAAAGACAAATTTTGAGGCAAAAAACACAGACATAGCAGTAGCTATGGTGAGTATTTTTAACGAAGAAACTTGGTTTTTATATATAAAGATTTGTGACGTTTTATCACAATTTAGCTCTAACGCACTAAGCTCTATCCCCCCACCACAAAAATAAACGTCATGCTGCCTGTTTGCTCTAAAGGGGCTCGTGAATCTGGATTAAATTTTGTTTTCAGTGCGGCTTCTTTGGCTTTTTTAAATAAAATAGCACTCGTGGTGGTAGACCCTTTTATACCCGGATCAGCCCTAAACACCTCTCCGTTTTGGTTCACGTATATACGCACAACAACCTTGCCCTCGTCTTGTGAATCATCGTAAATCTTAGGCGTACTAGATAATTTTCGTCCGCCTAGTACAAAATTACCCCCTCCGGGCAAAGCCCCTCCGGTCTTTCCTCCGTATTTACCACCGTATTCTCTGCCCTGAACACCCGATTGGCTATCGTTGCCTCCTCCGTTGCCATTGCCACTCTGCGTATTCTTTGTTTTACTAAATAGATTTGTCAAATGATTTTGGAGCTTTTTGGCTTCGGCTTGCTCTTTTTCGGCCTGTATTTCTTCTGGTGTTTTTTCTTTTTTAGGGGATGGATTATCGCTTTTCACCACCTTTGCTATCGAAGGTGTTTCTTGGGTAACAAAATCTTCAGTTGTTGCCGTATTTTGTTGTACGACTTCTTCTACTTGGGTGTTTTGCTCTGGGGGCGCCTCAAATGTATCTCCTGATCCGGCATCTTCAAAACCTAAACGGATTTGCAAAGGCATGCCGTCTTCTTGTATGGGCGGATCAGGCTCGGTAAATCCAGTAAACAAAAATAAGATGAGCAAGCACAAATGAAACACCAAGGTGCCTATGATGCCTTTTCTTTTATGTTCTTTGGAGGATGACATATCATCTATGGGGCCTCTGTGGCTAATACAATTTCTATTTGATTTTTTCGAGCTACCCCTAATAAATTAACTGTAAAGCCAGTGGGCACACTCTCATCTACATATAAAACGGCTGTTTTGTTCTCATTATTTTCTAATGCCATTACTAATTCTGATTCTACTTGTTCTGGATTAATTTTCTTTGCGCCCACATAATAACTTAAATCTTTTTTAATGGTTACCGAGACCGAAGGTTTATCAGAGGTTCTAGAGGTGCTATTGGGTAAATCTACCTTTTCGCCATAGGGGTTAATGAGCGTAGAGAGTACTATAAAAAATATCAAGAGTAAGAAAACAATATCGGTCAACGATGCCATATTGAATTCTACACTTACCTTATTTGAACTTTTAATAGGCATGCTGCGCTTTATTTAGCCGGTTCTTGTAAAATATCCATAAAAGACAGCGAGACCTCTTCCATGTTGTGTGCAATTTTTTGGGCCTTTGAAGACAGGATGTTATAAGCCAAATAGGCTATAATCCCAACAATTAAACCCGCAACAGTAGTGACCATGGCTTGCATAATCCCTCCTGAGAGCTCATCTACCTTTACGGCTTGCCCGCCTACTTTCATCGCATGAAAAGTGACAATCATCCCCATTACGGTGCCTAAAAACCCAAGCATAGGAGCTACTCCTGAAATCGTTGCCAGAAGCGGAAATCCCTTTTCAAGCGTATTAAGTTCTATTTGCGCCACGTTATCAATCTCTGTTTTGATATCTTGTAAGGGCTTACCTATACGCTTAATCCCTTTTGCTATTAAATTACTGTACACGGTTTTGTCAGCAGCACAAACCGCGCCAGCACCCTGAATATTGCCTTCTGTAATAAAGCCCCTAACACTTGAGAGAAGATTGGCGTCAATTTTTCCTTTCTTTTGCAAGGTAAAGTAACGTTCTAAAAAAACATACACCCCAAAAATAGACATCAAAAGCAAGGGAATAACGACAATGAGCGTGCCTGGATCCATCAAAAGATCTACAATAGAAATGGTTTTTGTCGCTGCTCCCTCTGTCACTGCATCTACCATTGTTGTATCTTCTGGTAGCGGGATTTGTGCGAAAATTGTTTTAAACATACCTTTAAGTTAACCGTTCTTTAAAAAGATACAATTTTTAAAAAGAAATAGAAGGCATCGTCTGTTAATTTATAAGGCCTACTATTCTTGGGATGTTCCAAATGTTTTTTCTCAAAGGGTTAAAATTGTTTCTCTTTAACTGCCATTCTTCACGTGCCCAAAAATGTAAATTTGACACCGGAAATAAATAGCCAAATTTATAAGCGGTTGCGCTTTTCTTTCGCCTTGCCAATTGCTCTACATCATACCTGTATAGGCCTTCTAGTGCTTGTACATACCTCAGGCTTTTTTCTCGTATTTTTTTAGCTGAATCTAAGTAATGTACTGCTTTTTTCTTTTTTGAATACGATGCTATATACTGTAATGTATTTGCTTTATGTGCTGCTCTTTGAGCGGTTAATTGCAAAGCCAATACAAGCTCTTTTTTTAACTGAACTATCTGCTCTGAAACCTTTTGATCCTCTATTTTATAAGCCAAGTCTTTAAGTTGCTTACTGTATTCAAAAAGCGGCAATGCGACATGCAGGCGCAAAGAATCTCTTTGTGCAGCATTGTACTTCCTAAGCATGTGTTTATAAGTATGTTTTGGCCTAGGTACAAACTCTATATTGAATCTTCCAAAAAGCTCATCGGTCGGTTGCGCAGCGGTGATATAGCGAATTAAGCCTTTTTTAATCAAATATTCTTCTTGAAGCTGATGTACAGAATCAAATAAACGTGTGATCTGATTATTGCGATACACCTTTTCAATGGGGTCTAAAAAACTGCTCTTTTTATGCGTTGTCCAAGACCAATTTGCAATGGCCCAATCAAACATCCAGTGTGAAAACTCCCATCCGCTTGTAAAGGTCAAATGCCCATTAACGCCTAAAGAATCTGTGAGCAAAATGTCTCTATGTCGGCGCGACAGATATTGAGAAAAATAATTGGGTATGCTATTATCAAACGTAATCCAGTACGCTGATTCTGGATAGTACCAGGTTTCTCTTTCTGTTAATTTATGAGATAACACATCATACATGTGTGTTAAGTTTTTGCTCCCATAATTTGGCGCTATACTGTCTTTTAGACCATAACTCATAACTGTATGCACCATTGAGCCTATGTTTTGTTCTATCTTTTTATGACCAGGCTCTAAATAGTTTGTTCTATGGGTATTTGAAAGCATATTTTCTTTTTTAACAACATGCTTTCTACTCATCACTTTAGCGTTGTAGGTTGAAGAAATATAATCTGCAATCCATAGCATCTTTTTTTGCTTTTTTGTGGTATTGCCTTCTGTAAACTCAGTTGTAGAAAACTCAATGTTGTAGAGGTTAAATCCAATAGCTGCTAAACGATCTATATGTCTTTTGATCTGCTTGTCTTTTTTTCGGAGGGATGCAGGAAAGCTTTTGTATAACATATACGCTTTTTGTTGTATCATGTGCAGTGAAATATCTATCCCCACTAAAATACCCCTTTGATGCGCGTAGGCTACAATTTTTTTTGCATAATGGGGCCAACGCTTAGCGTTAATAGATTCTAAAAGAGAAAATTCAAAATAATTTTGTCTATTTCGAGCCAACCAATCAATGTACCTCTTTACTTCTTTTAAGCTAGAATCAGATGGCACTAAAAGATGTTCTGTCAACTCTAAAGGATGTTGGGTGTGTAAATGAAATCCTTTAATTCTAAATCTTGGTTGTGAAGAAAAGTCGCTCTGTAATAGCTTCTGAACAGATAATGGTTTATGATAAATTGTTTGTTTTGGGTGGATGAAATATACGCCTAATGCATCATGCAAAAAACCGTATAACCCATGAGATATTCCAATATCAGACCTGCAAGAGAGAATGCAAACAAGCGTGTCTTTTACTTTATTTACTGACCATGTATAGGCGTGGTCAGCAAAAGAAAGTTCTTGGTATCCCTTAGAAAAATCATACTGCTTTTCTAGTTCTTTTGTAAACCTTGAGGAGTCCGTAAGCTCAGGCAAGATTACCTGAAAAACATTGATCTTAGATAGTGTTAAAACCTCATTTAACTGTAACGTTTGTAATTGAAAATCTTGAATGGCAAGCCTAACAGCCTGGTTGTTCTGATAATACTCTTGATGAACAAACTCTATTTTTTGCGTTTTAGTTTGACTAAAAACTTGCGAAGAAAAAACAATCAGTAAGCCTCCGTATAATACCCTCTTTATAATGTGATTATTTACCTTAGTCAATAACAAAAGGGATTGTTTTATAGTGCAAAGACTTTAATTCTTCAATATAGAGCCAATACATCCCTGAAGAAATAGTATGTACTAAAATTGTATGCTCAAATTCAGAGGCATGTGCATAAAAATCTTCACTGTATAGGGCTTTTCCAAAAGCATCGTATATCCGTATTTTTAATCTGCCAGGCGTTTTATAATTAACCCCTGATAAAATGAGCCTTTGATCTACAATAGGGTTAGAGCGCAAATAAATAGCTGGGGCTTGATGTGCTCCTATATCAATCCCTACTGCTGTGCTATCCTCAACCCCAATAGTAATAATAGCGGTTTCCTCACATTGTTGATTATCTGTTATAGTGACAAAGTATGTCCCTGAACTAATATTAGCAAGTGTGGCCGTGGTATCTGTCGTATTCCAAAAATAACTATACGGAAAAACACCTCCATTAGGTGTTAGTTCTACAGAACCATCTGAAGACCCTAGTACCGATGCGTTGGTTGTAGATATGCCCACAGAAAATCCAGGACATGGATTGGTTTGCGGATCATAGATTTGCACAGAATCTTCCACCGAACAACCTATTGCATCTTGAACGGTTATGTAATAAACGCCAATAGATAAACCTGATATTAAAGGCGTATTTGAGCCGTTTGACCAAGAATACCCGTAAGGTTGATTTGCTCCAGAAGCAAATGCGCTTGCAGATCCATCCATAGCGCCAACAGCACTAACATCTGTGGTAGATAAACTCACAATTAAATCACAAGGATTTGTGCCGGAAGAATCCACACCAATCGACACAAGACCACTAAATACACAACTATTTGCATCTAATACATTTAGCGTATAGGTTCCCGTAGATAAGTTAGAAATAGAACTCGTTGTATCGCCTGTTTGCCACGTATAGGCATATGGAGGAGTACCTCCTACAACAAAGGCGCTTGCAGACCCATCATTTGCACCAATAGCGCTTGTATTTTGTGTGGTTACATCTACAAGAAAAGTAGAGCACGGATCAGTCATGGTACTATCTACAGGAATAAACACACTAAGGGTTGCCACACAACCACTATCGTCTGTCACAGTTACAGCATATGTTCCTGAAGCTACACTGTCTAAACTTACGCCTATAGATCCATTTGACCAAGTAATACCATAAGGGGTTGTACCTCCAGAAATCGATAGTTGAGCAAAGCCATCATTAGCGCCAGTAGAAGTTTCATTCATAATACTATTCACATTTATGACTACTGGATTTAAACTATCGCAAGGGCCTGTCGGATTACCTCCTGAGGATGAATCTAGTGGAATAAAAATAGACGCTACTTTAATACAACCCAAGCTATCTTCTACAGTAGCTGTATAAGTATTTGAAGCTACTCCGCTGATCACAAAACCCGTAAACCCATTTGACCAGGTAACATTATATGGAGAAGTCCCTCCGCTTACCATTACTTCTGCTACACCATCATTAGCTCCAGAAACACTTTCTGAAGCAATCAAGTTGCTGCTTACCAACAACGGGTTTAAACTATCGCAAGGGCCTGTGGGGTTACCCCCTGAAGAAGAATCTAGTGGAATAAAAATAGACGCTACTTTAATACAACCCAAGCTATCTTCTACAGTAGCTGTATAAGTATTTGAAGCTACTCCGCTGATCACAAAACCCGTAAACCCATTTGACCAGGTAACATTATATGGAGAAGTCCCTCCGCTTACCATTACTTCTGCTTCACCATCATTAGCCCCAGAAACACTTTCAGAAGCAATCAAGTTACTGTTGACCAACAACGGGTTTAAACTATCGCAAGGGCCTATAGACAGGTTTACATCGACAAATCCTGAATCTACGATGCTACACAACAACGAATCTGTTACGGTAACCGAATACCAACCTGTACTTAAACCAGAAATAGAGTTTCCATTAGCCCCATTGCTCCATATATAATTGAAATTTCCATTACCTCCTAATGCCGTTACATTAGCTGTTCCATCACTTGCATTTGAAGCCGTTTCATTTGTTGTAGAAACAGAGGCTTGAAAATTTGAGCAGGCATTACAATTTTGTGTGTTTACATAGACATAATCAGAGGCTGAACACCCTGTTTGATTGTCTATTACTTCTAATTGAAACCCCAAAGGAAAAACCATTGGAATTACAGTTGTGTTTTCAGAGGTATAATTGGTTAAGTAGTCTAAATTTTGTATTTCAGGAACTTCTGACCATTGATAAGAATAATCGCCTGTTCCACCCACAGCTGTAGGTGATGCTCCAAGATAAAGTGAATCTGTGGTACACACGCTGTCTAACACATGCGCTTCAGCTATAAAGCTAGAATTTTTAAATACCGTGATTTTATCGTAGCCATAACAATTTGTGGCATCATATAAGATTAATTCATAATTATGATATCCATCACTTAAGTTCGATACATTTAATGTTGGATGTAAAATACTGTTGCTACTTAATTCTTGGCCAATCCATTGATACGTATAAGGAGGTGCGGAACTACCAAAAGGCTCTATCCCTCCCATTTCTAAGGCCGGTTTAGAGGTACACACCGTGTCTCCATAAGTTTGTGTATGTAAATGATTAAAGGCTTGAACTGGACTTGGAGATCCTTGAGTTAAAATAACCACCGTATCAAGTTTTACACACCCTTGTGCATCTGTGACTTTTAACACACAATTATTATATCCAAAATTTATACTTGAATTCGGTGTAATCAGCGGGTTAAGTGCATTTGGGTCTTCAACCGTGTAATCCGTAATCCATTCTATTGCATAAGGCTCTAAACCACCTGTCACACTTGGGTTACCACCAATTCTAAAGTCACCAGATAAACACAAGGTGTCAAATAACCAGGCATTCACAATTAAGGTATTGTTTAGGCAAGAACTGGTGAAATTTAAATCATCATTAATAATGATCCAATTGTAAATTGACATAAGTTCATTTCGAGCTGAATCAGCTGTAAAATAGTATAAACTATCCGCGCCTAAAAACAATCCATTTTGCACATTTTGTACAGACCACCCTATTAAGGTTTGGTCATAATTTTGTTGATTTAAGCCTGAAAAAGAAAGCATTTTTGTGAGGTTATTTGCCTCTGAAATATCCCAAGCGCTTAATGGCTGATTAAAACTTTCAGCCCTATGAAAGACATATGAAAAATCACTGATATTACTGACATTAAAATGGGTAACCGATTGATTAAATGAGAGTGCCATATCAAACATCCCTTTCATTGAATTTGCAGATGAAGTATTCCAATTTGTGAGAGGCTTGTCAAACATTGAAGCCTCTTGAAACATTTCTCTAAAATCTTGTACATTTTGTGTGTTCCAAGCAGAAACATCTCCATTAAATACGCTAGCCCCTTTAAACATCTGATGCATATCGACAACATTAGCGGTATTCCAGCTGTTAAGTGGCTGGTTAAAGGCCGTTGCATTATTAAACATTGAATGAAAATATTGAGCACTAGACGTATTCCATGAACCTATTGGTTGGTTAAAACTCTCTGTGCCTAAAAACATAGAAGAAAAATTAACCCCTAAGGCTGTGTTCCAGCTACTGATGTTGCTATTAAAGGCATGGCAATTAAAAAACATCCCCCCAAAATTTGTAGCTTGAGAAACATCCCAACCACTTAAATCTCCATTAAACAAATAACACTGACTAAATGCAAAAGAAAAATCTGTAGAGGCTGACAAATCAGGAGTATCTGTAGCTGAAGAGGTTAGATTCGCACATCCAGAAAACGCATTTGACATACTTTGCCATTTTATATCTCCCCATTGTTCAATATTTAAAATCTTCTCTTTATCTCCGGTGTTAGAAAAAGCAATATACTGTATTGCATCATTAGGATTTGCTGATGGAGTTATGCTAATGCTATAAATCCCTGCAGACGGAAATGTAACTGTATACAGATCACTTACTAAACCCTCTGTTCCGTTGTTTGAAGGATTTGCTACTTCTTGCCAGTCAATGGTGTAATCACCAAATGCCGGTATCCGCATTTGATTCATCGCGCTAGTTCCTGGCAGTTCAGTATTACAGGTCGTAATAAAAGGTGACTGTGAAAGAAAAACAAGGGGCAACACAACAGATGCCACCATCGGTAAAAAAAACTTTAGAGTATTCGTCATAGATCTAGGGGTTATAACGAAAGTATATTTTTTTTTAAAACTGAGCTCTACCCTATTTTTGTTTTCTGACAGATAGCACTTTTTTGGTCTCAAAAAAAGGGCCTGAACAAAATGTGTTTAAAGGAAACTCTTTAAATGAATATGCGTTAACTTCTTGTTTTTCTTCGCTAAGATCTCCGCCTTTTAAATACAAAAGCGCTTGAAAGTTTTTGTGGTTCATTAGCTTATCCACCCAAGGTAGAAAAACAGACAACCGTTTAACTGCACGACTCACTAAATACGTAGGGCGTGCCTCAATGTTTTCTATGCGCTCACACTTAATTAGAATATTCTCAAGCCCTAGTTGATGCGCTATATCCTGCACAACTTTTAATTTTTTTTGAATAGAATCAACAAGTAAAAACGACGTGTCAGGAAACATGATGGCCAATGGAAGCCCTGGAAACCCTCCACCTGTCCCTACATCAATCACAAAATCTGAGGCAGAAAATGTTTGAACCTTTGAGATTAGAAGAGAATGTAAAAAATGCCGCTCTCTGATCAAATGATGTTCTTTTCTTGAAATCACATTGATTTTATGATTCCAATCTATATAGAGCTTTTCGGCATGCTTAAGCATTTCGATTTGCTCTACAGATAAATTTGAAAAAAACTGTTGATACGCTATCTCAGTATTTTTCAATCGTATTTTTCATAATATTAAAAAGAAAATCCCTCCCTCTGAACAGCTGCGCTTTTACGGTGCCTAAAGGCAAATCCATTTGTTGGGCAATTTCATCGTAAGACAACTCTTCAAAATAACGCAATTCGATGAGTTTTCTGTATCTAGGTTTTAATTTTTGCACTACATCTCGCATCGCTTTAATGCGCTGTGATTTAATGGCTTCTTCTTCAGGATCTAAGCCTTTTGATTCAAGGGTAATTGAGCGTTTTCCGCCTTCTGGATCTTCATATTTTTTATCTATAGAAATAATATGGGCTCTCTTTTTTCTTAAAAAGTCAATACAGTTGTTAGACGCAATCTTAAAGAGCCAAGTACTAAAGGCATAATCTGGTGAATATTGCTGAAGTTTTTTAAACGCTTTCCCGAAAGCTTCTAGGGTTAAGTCTTCGGCATCATCTTTACTTCGTACCATTTTTAATAGCATAAAATAAATCGAATCTCGATAATAGCCCATTAATTCTGCATACGCTTTTTGGTCTTTTTGATTAATGGCTCTTTGCACGAGTTTAAAGTCTCTTTGTGCTTTTATCGATAAATTCTCGTTTACTTTTTCTTGGCTTTCCATTCTGTTATTGTCTTTTATGCCAGGGCAAAAATTTCATCCCCCAAAATATAGGATAGAAAAGTATAACAAGAAATTCGAATATCAAAGCAAAGTGTTGTAAATCATTTTCTTTTAGAGATTTAAAATAAGACTTGTAAAAGAAAAAGCCAGTGCTTACTCTAAGTATAAACGTTAAGAATACTAACCCGGTTAAGGTATTTGTGAGTGCAATGCCTAAAAAAAACATCCACCAAAATAATTTCAAATGAAAATTCAAAAAAGAAATTGTCTTAGACACCCATGAATAGTAAGATGCTGTGGTTAAGTGGCGTGCTTTTTGTTTAATCCAATTTTTTAACGTTTTAGGGGGGATGGAAAGGGTAAATGACAAAGGATCTGTAAGATTGTTAATGGGGATATCACCTTGTTTTTCAACCAACAAATCATCATCACCAGAGTCTAATTCAGGCACTACAATTTGAGGATTGTCTAAAAGAACGTCTTTATGATAGATTAAATTTCTTCCAACGGCTGAATACGCAAAGCCCATTTGATTCCAAAAAAAATAATCCGCAGCGATTAGGGCCGTGTCAAAACGGATTAACTTATTCAATAATCCTGGCAATTTTTGATAGGCTCCATACCCAATATATATTTCTTTTTTGTTATTTTTTTGACGCAGTTCTTTGGCAATGGTGTGCAGCCACTCTTTAGACTTAGGCACACAATCAGCATCCGTATGTACTACCCAATCGTGATTTGCCTTTGATACTCCGAACCAAACGGCCTGTTTTTTACCTTTATGGGTCTTGCAATATGTTTCAAGTTCTATGTATCGAATTCTAAAGGGTGTTTTGTCTAACCATTGAAAAGGGACCTTCTGATCTAAATCAGAAAAATCATCTATAACAATCAGCTCAAAATTTAGATGCGACTGGGCTCTAAGTGCCTGAAGGAGTCGCTTAACGTTATCTACTTCATTTCTATAACACACTACTACACTTAATGGAAATTCCTGATCATAAGACCTCTGAGGTAGATCAAACACCTTGTGTTTGCTAGCAATTTTAACCCCTTCTAAAAGAATGAGTGCAATAGAGAATATTAAAAATAAAACAACCACAAGAAAGTGCCCGGGGCGGGACTCGAACCCGCACGTACTTGGTACACATGTCCCTCAAACATGCCTGTCTACCAATTTCAGCACCCGGGCAAAAACAAAAAATGCCGCCATTTGGCGGCATTTTGTGACCTGGCTGGGGCTCGAACCCAGGACCCTCTCCTTAAAAGGGAGATGCTCTACCAACTGAGCTACCAGGTCTTTGGCCTGCAAATATAACATCAAAAAAAATGATGTGCAAAAATTTATCAGATATTTCACTGTCTTTTCATTAAAAGAGTTCTAAAAAACCCCAAAACAACTCTGCTTAACACCTTAAATCAAAACGTTTACAATGCTAAAAAGATATTTAACCAAAGAAAATCATTGTTTTTTGTCTTTAATCAAATTATTATTTGTTATGTTTTTAATTATCTGTAAATTTGCGGTACATTAAAAAATAAACATGGAAATCTTTAATTCTTTTTCAAACTTTTTTGAACCATTACAAGCAACGCTTGGAAATGTTTTCCCGGGTCTATTAGGTGCATTAGCTATTTTTGTTATAGGATGGATAGTTGCACGTGTCATACGTAGAGTATCTTATAAGATGCTAAATAGAATTGGTTTAGACCAACGTATTAACAAAACATCTAATTCAAGTTTTAAAGCTGAAAGAACGATCAGCAATATCGCTTATTACTTTGTTTTGGCTTATGTGTGTATTATTACACTTGACAAATTAGGTGTGAGTAATGTATTTGCGCCTTTAGAGGCAATGCTTACTTCTTTCTTTGCATTTGTACCTAAAATGATTGCCGCTGGCATCATTGGATTTGCAGGTTACATCATAGCAACGCTTGCTTCTGAAGCTACTGGCTTTGTCGCTGGATGGATTGAAAAATGGGCAGAAAAATTAAACATTGACGAAAATATTGATCTTGTAAAGATTGTTAAGAATGTTGTATTCATTTTCGTTTTTGCTCCAATTCTAATTTTAGCCATTGATGCTCTTTCTTTAAAAGCTATTTCTGAGCCTGCTACAGCAATGTTAGCAACCTTTATTGCTGCCGTTCCTAAAATTATTGCTGCTGCGGTAATTCTTGGCGCATTCTTTATCTTAGGCAGATTTGTCACTAACGCCTTAGCAGAATTATTAAAAGGTTTTAATGTTGATTCTTGGGCAAAAAACATGGGCGTTTCTAATTACGTTGGTGGATCAAGAAAAAACTCAATTGTAAACACAATAAAAAATGTAGCTTTTTTCTTTATTATGTTCACTGGTGTTATTTCTGCTTCAGAGAAATTAGAAATGGTTCAGCTAACAACTACTTTAAATAGCATATACGCTTTATCAGGTCAAATTTTATTTGGCATGATGATTATGATAGCAGGGGCTTACATTGCTAATTTTGTAACTGTTAACTTCCTTAAAAATGTAAATGGTACACTTGCTGTAATTGCAAGAACGGCTATCATAGGTGTTTTCTTAGCAATTTCATTAAGTGCTATGGGTATTGCAGACAGTATTGTAAACTTAGCATTCGGACTTACATTTGGTGCTGTTGCAGTTGCGTTTGCTTTAGCATTTGGCCTTGGCGGAAGAGATGCTGCTGGCAAACAAATGGCTACATTGCTTAACAACTTAAACACATCAACAAACAAAAAAGTTAGTTTAAACGGATCAAAGAAATCTAAGAAGAAAGTTTTAGCTCAAGAGAACTAAAACGTTTCATTCATGTGTTTTGTGATTAAGCCCCGGCGTGCCGGGGCTTTTTTATTTCAAGACCTCAATCTCAACCCTTCTATTTTTTGCCTTTCCTTCTTGAGTAGAATTATTGGCAATCGGATTTTTCATCCCCATACCAACATACGTTAATCGATCAGGAGAAACATTCTGTTTCTTTAAAAACATCACCACTTCTTTAGCACGTTTTTCAGATAAAATCTGATTCTGTACCACGTTGCCCGCATTATCTGTATACCCAACTATTTTTATTTTTAGTTTCATATTTTCTTTTAAAGTATTCACTAACTGATTTAACTGATCAAAAGAAGTTTCTAAAATAGCATGTGAATTTGTTCTAAAATATAAGTTGTCAAGTACTAGCGATTTTCCTGGAAGCAAAGTCTCAATAGGCAAAGGAAGCTTTTCATCTTTTAGATCTAAAAATTTTAAACTTACTTCTTGCTTAGGTAATTTTTGAAACCTAAACCTGCCGTTTTCATCTACCAAACCTGAATGTGAATACATCAACACTTGTTTTTCATCATTTAAATACGCCATCTCCACATAATGTTGGCTCTGTGCATTCTCTATTTGAACCGAATACCCTTTACTTGGGTTTAAATCTTCAAATGTAAACACCCCTTTTTCACTTGTTTTTTCTTCTTTTAACATCTCATTTTTATAATCAAATAATTGCACCAATACCCCTTGAGATGCTATTGAGGGCTCTTGCCTATCAACGACTTTTCCGTGAATTACTGTCTTATTTTTTTCTACGTTAACAGACTCAAAGCTACTTTCTCTAAAAAGCTTAAACGGATTAGGCTCCTCTTTTTTAATGCTTAGCTCTGCTTGGTTGGTTTGAGAAAAACTACTTGCCACAATTCTGTTTTCTTGGTCAACCAGAAAAACCTCTAGCTCAACAGGTAATGGTGTTTGTATTTTTATCAGATACTCTTTTTGCTTTGGTAGTTTTTCAAACTCAAAATCACCGGCAAGACTTGCTTTTGTAGAGGCTATCTTTTTTTGTGTGTCTTTGTCATATAAATCTACCTCTAGTGCGGTACTGTTTTGGGGGGATGTAATCTTTCCAATAATTTTTGAATCCCCTTTTATGGCAATAGATTGTGTTTGGTCTACACATATTAAAAATGGGCCTTTTCCTTTTTGGGGATCTCTATGATCTACACTGATATAATAGGTCTGACCAGGAATGAGCCCATAATACAACAACTCCGCTCTTTTTTTACTTGTAAACTTACCAAATGCTTGTTCCTGAACATCTTTATCAAATAGGCCAATTATCGGGTACTCTAGATACGCCTTTTCTCCACCAGGTTTAACCTCAATTTTAACACCTGTGTTTTTTGCCTTAAAGGTATACCACACATTTTGGTGTGCGCCATTTTTTAAATACGATACGCCCGGATAGCTTCCCATAAAAGAATGTACAGCAAGTAGTTTTTCACTGCAGTATTTTTCTTGGGTAATTTCTTTCGCAAATTTATACGATCCCTGATCTATTTGAGTGTTAATACAAAATCCGAAAGTAGCATTTTTGTTAGGATAATTACTCAAAACAGCGATATAATAATTTTTCTTTTTTTCAAGTTTATTGTAGGCAATACCAATGGTTCGTTCGTGGCCCTTTTGTATTGTACAAATGATTGGTTTTTTTTGATCATCCATCAGATATATTGCTGGATCTTTAATGGCGTTTTTCCCTTCAGAAACCCGAACAGAAAAATCAACAAAGCTCGTTTTTGCTTTAAACGTAAAAAAGCGAACATACTTAAACGTTCCTGAAAAACACTCCGTCTTTTCTATATCAATCTCCAGAGGCTCCAATGAGAATTCTTTGTGTGCGTCAGAACAGTAATTAATCAGTTCTGGTGGTTGTGTTTCTGTGTGGGATTGCAACAACACCAACATGGCTATTCCCCCTAAAAGTATACCCCTTTTTATTCTCATACGTATTTTATTTCTCTTCTAACAGCTTCAGATCTTAAAGCTACTTGATTAGAAAGGTAATAAACTGTGATTGATTTTAAGAAACTGTTTAGGTTTTATTCTGAAAAAATCCTTATGAATCCTTTTTTGTTATTCATCAAATTTTTTCATTCAAGTAGCGTTGCTATTATCATTCTAAAATTTATCGACTAACAGAAAAAGGCTTAACTATAATTATTTTTACGACTAAAACCTAAACAGTTTCTAAGTATAAAGACGTTTATTTTTCAAAAACTAAAAAAACAACTATTATTGTTGTGGTGTCATCTCAACAAGCCTTAGAAACTTTTAAAATATCAAGAAACCTAAGTGGTTTTTACACGCACAAAGAATACATCTCTATTCTTCTTATTATAGATCCTGGCCTTGCATTAAAAATTAACAATAAAGAAACCGGACCGCTTAATAGGTGTGTGATTATTACTGGCTCAATAAGAGATATTGAATTTTTAAACCGCAAGCCTGAAAAAAGCTATATGGTTCAAATTAATTCAGTAAACTGTAAGCTTGATCTAAGTTCGTTATATCTAAACAATATAATTATCGACTACTTTGATAATTTCTACGTCTTAGATTTATTTAAAGATGACTTGTTATATCAAGTAGAAGGCACACTCTCAGAAATTGAAAATGAATATAGAATAAGTAACATTCTTCATTTTAAAATGATGAAGTTATTAACCGAAAGATTTTTTATAAAGTTTTTGCGTTTTTACACCAAACAAGAAAAAAAATCTTTTGAACACTACAACCACCATCTTATATCCTCTTTTATAAAAAAAGTCAATATTCATTACAAAGAGAAAAAAAGATTAAAAGACTACGCCGAACTCTTATACGTCTCTCCAAAAACGCTTTCTAATATTTTTCTCAAAGCAGGATTTACCTCTCCGTCTAAAATCATAAAAGACAAAATTATTAAAGAAGCAAAAGGCATGGTTCATGAATTCCCTAATGTTTCTGGCAAAGAAGTTGCGTTTGAATTAGGCTATCAAAACCCTAACAATTTTTTTGTTTTATTTAGAAACAAAGAAGGCTTAAGTTTTTCTAATTATGCAAAGAATATTAAGAAAAAGCACCAACAATGGCCTGACTAAGACTCTGAATTGTGGGACAATAAGACCGATGAATATTTTGCGGGATTACATTTAACAACTCTTCTGCTTGTTTTCTGGTTTTTTCGCCTATACAAAATACCTGTGCTTGAGTGCTAATTGTATTCTTTGCTTGAACAAACGACCTAACACCACTTGGACTTAAAAATGCTATTGCTTGGTGATGATCTACATGAATGTGTTGTTCAATAGGCTCAATTTTATATGCCTTTATTTCATCATAATTGGGCCTTTGCACTCTTTTTTGCACTGTCCTATTTGATGTTTCGCAACTAATAAACAAGACTTTTTGATTTGGTTTGATGTGTTGTGAAAATTCAATGGCACTTTGTTCCGTAGATGTTTGAGTGCCAAAAAAATCAACTGCATAGCCATGTGCCTTAACGGCAGCAGCAGTATCTCTGCCAATTGCTCCTATTTTAAGAGGTGTTAACGCTGCGCGATCCTTGATTTTTGAAAAAAAAGAATCTACCCCGTTTTTACTAGAAAAAAACACCCAAGTATAGAGGCTTAGATCTACTGTAAAATCTAAAAATTGAGCTTTTAACAAAGGCTTAACATTAACTTCAATGCCCGCATTTTTAAGCAATTGATAGGCTGGATTACTCTCTTTTATTGGTTTAGTGAAATACAACACTCTGTTTTGTTGAGAAGAAGAAGGGGCGGCATACACTGTTTTAGCATGCTTTAGTAGAGTGTCTAGTTTAAAATGCTCAAAATATGTTTGCAATAGCTTTTCGTTAACCTGTTTTGAGATCCAAGTTTTATAGTGTTGCTCTTTTTTTTCAACATAAATCCCTAAGGGTATTTGACAGCCTCCTCCTAAAAGCTGAAGAATCTTTCTTTCTACACCTACCACTTCATTCGTGAGATCGTGATTTAAAGCGTCAACAGCTCTTTTTACTTCATGGTCATGTTCTCTGATTTGGATAGCCAAAGCGCCTTGCGAAGCCGCAGGCACAAATATAGTCGGGTCTAACACTTGCACCTCAAAGCCAGATAAATCAATCCCTAAACGATCCACTCCTGCTTTTGCTAAAATAATGGCATCAAAATCTTCTTCACATTTTTTAATTCTTGTAGGCACATTTCCTCTTAAGGGCTCTACCTTAAGATCAGGTCTAAAAAAGAGCAATTGGCTTTTTCTTCTGACCGAAGAGGTGCCCACTCGCGCACTTTTTTTTAAAGAAAAAGACTGTAAGTGATCTACACTATTTTTGTTAATGAGCAAAAGTTCTGAAGGATCCGCTCTTTTAGGTACCGCTGCAATTGTTAATCCCTCTGGTTGAGTAGTCTCTAAATCTTTATGAGAATGAATCGCTAAATCAATTTGCTTGTCTAAAAGCGCCTGCTCAATTTCTTTAGTAAAAAATCCTTTGCCTTCAATTTTATCAAAGCTTATATGTTGTATGACATCGCCTTTGGTCTTAATTACCTTGATCTCTGAATCAATGCCTTGCTTTTGGAGTTCTGATTTTACATGATTTGCTTGCCAAAGAGCCAATTTACTACCCCTTGAACCAATGATTAAAGGTTTCAAATTTCTGAGTCAATTAAGATTTCTTTGGCCATCTTCATGGGTTCACTAATGTATTTTTTTTCCATGTAGTTTAACACTCGGTCAAGCACCTGTTTTGAAGAATCATCTAAGCCTTCTAAATCTTTAGCAAATACCGTATTTATGGCATGGGCCTTCAAGGCTTTAACTTTAATTGGTATTTGCTTCATTGCTAATTCAACTTCTCGTTCTTGAAACAACACCTTTAATTCTTTTAATGCCGATGTAATGATCACTTCACAATCTTGGATAGACTGCTGTCTTTTCTTAATGTTTTCTTGAGAGGTTTTCTCAATAGCCATTACATCTATTAAAGAATAATTTGAAAGACTTTTTATTTGTCTGTCTATATCAAATGGAACCGCTAAGTCAATGGCTATTGCCTTGTGTGCCGTTCTTTTTTTAAGCCATCCAAAATCAACTACAACACGCTTAGATGCGGTACAACAAACTAAAACATCAAAATCTTCAGAATGTGTTTCTAATTTAGTTAATGGAAATGCCTTTTTAGAAGAAAAAACAGAAGCTAATTTAATTGCATTTTCTTTTGTTCTGTTATAGACACTTACATTTTTAACTCCTTTTTTAGCTGCTAAACGACAAAATGCATACATGGTTTGGCCCGCACCAACAACAAGCATTTTAGTGTCACTATCTAGAGACTTTTGCTGTAATAGTTTTTTAAACGCAACACTGCTTACTGAAACCGCATGCTTTGAAATTTCTGTTTTTACGTAGGCCTTTTTGGCTATTTCAATGACTTTTCTTGTGCTAATTTTTAAATAATCATTGACCATTTTAAAACTTAATGCTTCAGCATAAGCCTGTTTGATTTGACCTAGAATCTCTCTCTCACCTACAACCATAGATTCTAAAGAACATGCAACGCGCAAAAAATGCTGCAATGCTTTCTGACCACTAAATGCTTTTGCGCATTTTTTAGCCGTTTTGATTTTCTCTGTTTCAGCTTTAAAAAAGCCTAGAGAAAAAAGATCTTCAAGGTTAATTTTTTTAGCACCTACTACTACAAACTCAATACGGTTACAGGTGGCCAAATACATAAATTCTTCTAACTGAAATTTTTCTTTTACAATTTGGTAAAACTCACCACGCAACTCTAAGGGCACAAAAAAAGCTCCCAAAACATCTATAGGTGCATCTTTGTGTGAAAGCGATATGATTTGAAATTTCTGCAAGTCGTTTACTTTGCTTGCAGCAAAGTAATAGCATTAAAAATTAAGTATTGTCACAGAAGTGTCACAACCACTTTTTCAAGCTATAAAGTTTAGTACTTTTTTAAGTACACTAATGTGTTTTAATTTATGTCCATATCCATCCGTAAAATAATACTGAGGAGAAGACCACTGAACCTGCAATTCTTCAACATATTTCACCGATACATCTTTATCTTGTTTATCATGAACAATTAGAGAAGGTGTGTTTACTTGAGGGGCTAAATTTTGTAAAGAAAAATGCTCTATAGAATACCCAAATTTTTGAAGAAAAAAGTGTTCTAGTCTTTGAATCGCACTTTCTTTTAAACCCAATGCTTTGACATAAAAATCAACAAAATCTTGCGCTCTTCCTGGTGGGGCTAGCAAAATAAGCTTTTTTGGCGATAGCATTTTTTGTTCAGCAAATAAATGCAAAGCAGACAAACACCCCATAGAATGCGCTATAACAGCATCAGGTTTGTGTTTTTGTTTGCAAAATTCTTCAATCGCCTTAGCGTATAGCGGAATATTACAACTTACAGAAGACGAGGCGCCATGCGCCGGTGCCTCTAATGCATGTACCGTATATGTATTTAGATCAAAGCTCTCCAGAAATTTTTTCCAACGGTAAGCATTACTCCGCCATCCATGTAAACACAAAATATGAGTGCCGCCAGACCCTTTTGAATACAACGCAATACTTTGATTGTCGTAGACCAGATCTGCTTTCCTAATTTGTTTTAAGTATGCCTTTTGATTAGGCTTTAATTTATAATTAAATGGATAACAAAATATCTTATAGGCAAGCCTTAATCCTAAAGGCGGAAAAACTGTAATTAATCCTTGGATAAAAAACCCTAGGCTTTTGAGTGCATAGTTCACAAATGAATACTCCTTTTAGCTCTGCGCTATTAATTCACGCATTAAAAGCGTCATATTTGGCTCTGCTTTCTCTGCTACTTTTTGAACATCTTGATGTGTGACTTTTACAATTTTTCCAGGCACACCTAAATCTGTAATAATAGATATGGCAAAACAAGGTATCCCCATATGACGCGCAGCAATAACCTCAGGTACCGTACTCATGCCAACTGTGTCAGCCCCAAGAATACGTACCATTTTATACTCTGCTGGCGTTTCAAGTGTTGGGCCAGTTAATCCTAAATAAATCCCTTTTTGAATATGAATATTATGTTGGTCTGCAATTTGAGTAGCCAAGTCTATTAAAGATGCATCATACGCATCGCTCATGTCAGGAAAACGCGTTCCTAACTCTTTAATATTAGGCCCAATCAAAGGGTTAGTGCCAAAAAAATTAATGTGATCGGTCTGTATCATTACATCACCTATTTCAAAATCAGGATTAACGCCTCCTGATGCATTGGAGACAAACAACTTTTCAATACCTAAGTATTTCATAACTCTGACTGGGAAAACCACCTTTTCCATACCATATCCCTCATAAAAATGAAACCTGCCCTGCATGGCAACTACTTTTTTGCCTCCTAAAGTGCCAAAAATTAACTTTCCAGAATGGCCTTCTACTGTAGAAACCGGAAAATTCGGGATGGCATCATACGACAAAGAATGTTCCGTTTTAATTTCTTTCACCAGCCCCCCAAGACCTGTTCCTAAAATAATCCCAACAGAAGGAGTAAATGCCGTTTTGTCTTTTATATACCTGGCTGTTTCTTTAATTTGATCTAACATATTTTAGTATTTGTTGATGAAAATTCTCTTTATCTGACGCGTCAAAATCAATGGTTATCGGAAGCACATAAAAAGGCAATTCAAATAGTTTTTTTGCAAAATTGAGATGTTTCAACCGAGTCACATCTTTTTGCGTGGTCAAAATTATTTTATTTATCCCATAAAATGCATTAAATAAATCATAAATTTTATTGACATCCTTCTTGCTAAACGCATGATGGTCTTTAAACTTAAGATGCTCAAGCTTATTTACTTTCATTTTGATATGATAAAAAATATGTTCAGTATGCGCAATACCCGTAAAAAGAAATACAGATGTCTTCTTATTCAGACTATGTTTATAGTTAAATGCATGGAGTGGTTTAATGCTCTTATATACAATATGGCTGAAAAATAAATGCTGATGTGTCCCTGGATTTAACTGTTCTTTAATAAGTCTTTTTTCAATTGGGGGGATGCTATTAAATCCTCCAGTTACTATAATAATGTCTGCTCGTCTTGCGTTTGCTTTTGCTTCTCTTAAAGTCCCTAAAGGAGCAATAAAATCTTTGGTATAAAGTTTATCGCTGCGTGTTAGTAAAATCATTAAGCCTGTCGATAGTTTTCTGTGCTGAAACACATCGTCTAACACTACTGCTTTTACATTTTTTTTTTGCTCCACTATATTTTGAACTCCCCGCACCCTACTTTGATCTACAAAGACTAAACTCTCAGGATTTAATTCTTTTATCATAATAGGCTCATCGCCAAATTGATCAGATGTGACTAAGCCATTTTTGACTTCTAAAAAGCCTTTTGTATTTCTGCCATATCCACGTGATAAAAAAGCAATGTTTTTATCTGGATGAAAATTTTTGATTAAAAACTCAATAATGTATGATGCGTGTGGCGTCTTCCCCGTTCCACCAAAACTTAAATTGCCTACTCCTATTGTTTTGATTTCAGACTCAAATGAAAATGATTTAAACACCCCGAAATCATAGAATATATTTCTAAAAAAGGTCAGAATATACCACATAAAGCCGACAGGGCTTAGTAAAATGTATTTTAATCCTCGCAAAACTTAGAAAAAATACAAAAAAATACACAGAACATAACTGTGGTTTTGCTTAGATAAACCCAGATTAAACTTTACATGACGTATATTGTTAGATACACATGGCTAAAACCATTTTAATTTCTGGTGCTACCGGGCTTGTCGGACAAAGACTAGCAGCTCATTTTTTATCAAAAGGACATATTGTTCATGCATTGTCACGAAAAAAAAGGCCCTCTACACCACATATGCGTTTTTTTACCTGGGATTTAAAGACCTCTCAAGCAGATCCAGAGGCTTTCAAAAACATTTCTTGTTTTATACATTTAGCTGGTGCATCCATCGGGGATAAACGGTGGACTAAAAAGAGAAAAAAACAGATCATTCAAAGCCGAATCAAAGGACTGCAACTTGCCTTTGCTATGTTTCAAAAACAAAATGCTTTTCCAAAACAGGTGATCGGAGCCTCTGCCATTGGTTATTACGGCAATAACGATTTTACCACTAAATTTAAAGAATCGTATGTTTCAAAAGCTACTGATTTTTCGTCTGAAGTATGCCAGAACTGGGAAGCAGAAACCCATATATTTACCCCCCATAGTTTGGTAAGTCTCATTCGAATCGGAGTCGTTCTAGATCGGAATAAAGGCGCTCTACCTAAGCTGGTAATGCCTGTTAAATACTATCTTGCTCAGCCTCTAGGAAATGGACAACAGCCCATTAGCTGGATTCACATTAAAGATCTAATTCGATTGATTGATCATGTTTGCACTCGTCAGCTTGAAGGATGCTATAATGCCGTGAGCGATCAGGTACTTAGTCAAAAAGAATTCACACAAACGACTGCACGCGTTTTAAGCCGTCCATTCTGGCCTATTCCCGTGCCTAAATCTATATTAAAACTCATACTCGGCGAACAAAGTGAATTGGTGCTTAAAGGACAAAGGGTTTGTAATGAAAAGATTAAAGAAAGTGGATTTTCTTTTCAATACTCTACGCTACATGATGCTTTACAAAATATCCTAATTACAGGATCTAATAATTCGTGAAAACATCCATAATAAAAAAGAGCCCTCGCTTACGCTTAGGCCCTTTTCCTCTCAATTATGAATTTGTCCTGTGTTTTTAATCTTAATTCAGTAATGCACTAAAAGCACCATCAGACTTAAACTTAATAAACTCTGCGTTTTTCATTGCCTTTGCTTTAAAGCTGCTGTCTTTATCAATAGCCATCTTTAAGTTAGAGGCAGCACCAGCTGCATCTCCTTTTCTAGCTGACGCAATAGCTTTAAAATAATGACCAAGAGCTGTGCCGTTCTCTTCAGAGACATCTGCAGTGCTTAAAGCACCATCAGGATCACCATTTAAAGCTTTAGCAAGGGCCAAATTAAAACTATTTCCGTGTGCACTTAGGTTTGAAACGGCCTCAGCATATTCACCTTCCATTACATTAATAATACCCAAGTTATGAGACACCTCTGTGCCAGCTCCAGCGGCTTTAGAGTAGTACTCTTTCGCTTTATCAACATCACCTTGTCTTCTGGCAATAGCACCTAAATTATTCATTACGGTAGGCTCATTCGCTTTCGCTGTATTTGCTTTTTCAAAAGCGGCTTTAGCTTCATCTAATTTACCTTGCGTGTACAACACATATCCAATGTTGTTTTGCGTTCTCCAATCATCAGAAAATTGAGCAGCTGCTGCTTTATAGACTCCTAGTTTCTGATTTAAATCATCAAACAATGTAGCGGCTTTTAAAATTTCTTCTACATTTAATATCTCAGGATTAGATGTAGATAATGTTTTTAATTCATCATCAGAATACCCCGTTTTTTCAGCCGTTACATTGATCATTGCACGTCTTAACTTAGGCATAATCTCTCTTGAGATTGACAGATAAGTCTTTGAAAGGTTTTTAATCTCTTGCTCTCTCTTTTCAACATCTGTCTGAGACTGAAGAATTCTAATAATCAAATCTTTGTCTGCTATGTTAGACGCTTCCATTTCAGATCTAAATCCTTCCCAGTCTTCACCTTTACCTCCAGAAGTATACCCTTCATCAGCTAAAGCAGCATCTTTTTTAAGTTGTTTGTACATCTTCTTAACCGCCTTCATCGCGCTCTCTGCTCTGTCATTGGCAAGATTTTCATTTTTCAACAATTCTCCATCAGGCGACGCATACGCACTAACAGAAATTCCTTTTACAGCAATTCTATTCGCTTCAGCGCTATCAATAAAAGTTTTAAGCGCCTTGATGTTATCGTCTCTAAGCTCAGAAGATCTTACTGTAGGAGAGTTTACTAAATAGTGAATGTCTGCTGATGTGTTAGCAGGCGTTACTCTAACAAATTGATCTTTCCCTGCAATTACCCTTTCATCGCCTTTAACAAGCAGTTGAGTAATAATGGTTCCGTCAGCCGTTTTAACCGCCGGAAGGTCTTTCTCCTTTTTCTTAAAGGTACCGTGAATTCTGTATTCTAAAGTAGCTGTTTCCATGTCTGGATCATACTTTACTTTATCTGACCATGAAATATCACCTCCTTTCTCATACATCATTTTTTGACCTTCACCTTCTACTACTTCTCCAATCACTGTTTTGGTGGTAAACTCATGCGTTTTTGGCGTTGCGCTTCCGGCAGGATAAATAAGCACTGGTGTAATATCCGCCTTTACTTTTTTATGCCAATACTCTGGAGGGATAGTTCCCTTGAATGTTACAGCAACCTCATCTCCTTTAAGTTCTAAAGGATTAGGCTCAGCACCGTATTTTACTAGGGGAGCGTTCTTGATCATCTTGTTTAGCGGATTGCAGCTTGCTAAAACTAAAGAAGAACCAACGATTAAAAGAAACAGTCTAGGTGTTTTCATATGTTGAGTAATTATTTATGAACACAATATTATACAATGATTTGATACTCGTCAAATTTTTTTTGTTTTTTACAAACACCCCAATGTGGATAATTACATCAAAACCCCAATTAGATCATAGCTTGGACCTCTTTTTGATCCTCCTACATATTTTTAAAATAGAATCCCACATAGGTCTTATGAAGATTTTTTAGTGTATTTTTTGGATATAATTTAGGACAATCACAATGTGTATACCCATAAAGCCGTTACTTTTTTCTGCCTTTTTACTCTCTTTTTCTCTGGGCCTATCCTCCCAAAAAACAAAAAGCATTGACTTTATTTTAAATTGGGAAACCAAAACGATAGGCAAAGATACCTTTAGAGTAGTGACCATAAACGGCATGTTTCCTGGGCCTAATCTGAGTATTCAAAAAAAGAAAAGCACATCGATCACCATTAAAAATAATTTAGGAGAACCTACATCCATACATTTCACAGGTCTGCAAACCAATCTAAGAGATAATGGTGATCCGTTTGTAAATGCTGTTCCGATAGAAAGCGGGCAAACAAAAACCATTACACTAATCCCCCCTGAAGAAGGCTTGTTTTCTTATTATGGCCTAATGAGCAACCACAAACAGATGGGCTTATACGGGTCATTAGAGGTAAAAAGCATTTTAGACATGCCTTCAAAATTTGATGAAGAACTTACCCTTGTGCTTTCAGATATTGACAACAAAACGGCCGATCAAATTATCAAACCTTTGAAAAGAAACAGCAAATGGAACGAAATCAAAAAGAAAAAAATAAATGCAACTTGGTTTGATTATATTTTCAACAACGCTGGCATAGACAGATTAGTGCAGTCTTTTAACAGAATTCCGGCTGTGGCTTTTCATGAATTTAATCCTCAGCTGGCGCTCTTAAACGGAGACACTGCTTTAGAATTAACCGGCTGCGAAGCAGGGCATTCTATTCTTCTCAAGATAATTAACGCCTCAACCTTTACAAACTTCGATTTAAAATACTCTGGAGGCGAAATGCGTTTGCATTCTGCCGACGGATTACCCATTGATACGCAATCGGTAGATAGAATGCAGATTGGTATTGGTGAGAGCTATATCGTAAGTATTAACATCCCCTCTGATACGCTTGCTTATGAACTAAAAGCGCAAAGCTTTGATGGTGTTTTGTCTACCAGTGTTTATTTTGGAGAACCAAAAATGATTCATTCTGACTCTAATCTTTTAAACGTAAGAAAGATCCCTGTATTGAACCGCTATAAAACCTCTTCTTTAAAAGGTGTTGCCTGGGAAGATGAAATGGTGATTTACCAAAGGGTAGACACCGTAGGTCTCAACAAACTTGAACAAATGGGCGCCCAACAAGATAAATATGAAGCGGCAAGCAAAGTTGGTAATGTAGACTCTATTTTGCGCTCTCAAGATATGGTCTTGAATTACCACCTAATTAAGTCGCCTGACTCTACCAATATAGACACGTCTAAGCCTTATAAAAAAGTAGAAATGGCAATTAAAGGCAACATGCAACGCTATGTATGGGATGTAGATGTAAAAGACGCTAACCAAAAAGGACAAATTACCGTATCTGCAGGCGATCGTATTGAGCTGGTCATTGATAATAAAACCCCATTTTTCCAGCCCTTTCATCTGCACGGCCATTATTTTAGAATGAAAAATGCCCAAGGAAAATATGCGCCATTCAAACACAGCATTAATATTAAGCCCTTAGATAGGGTGACTTTAGAATGGGTGCCTAATAAAAGTGGAGTTTGGGCTTTTGATGGCAATATGCTCTACAGAAACCACCATGGTTTATCTCAAGAAATTGCCTACGACGGGCAGTCAAAAGATGCTGATGTGTTGTCTTCTTATCAAAAAGATCGAAAAAAATTTCTCTCTAATCGTTACAATTATGGGCAAATCAGTTTGTTGTACAATATGCTTGATTTTAATTTTACATCATCTACTTATAAAACAGCCTTTAATGTTGATTTAGAAAGCGATTACAGATATTATTTTGAAACTGACATTGATTACAGTTATTATGTAGGGTCAAATCAATACCTGTCTTTTTTTGGGGGGATGTTTATGAACGGGGGGGATAATCGTGTATACCTGATTGACAGTAACGATGTGTCTGCTAAGTTTAAAGTAAATCCTCTTGGGGTAATTGGCATGCGCTACACGCTACCTTTATTTATAAACGCAGAAGCTCGACTAGCGCATGATTTGAGCTACCGTTTTGAATTTTCAGGCAAAATACCTCTCGCCCCCAGAACCAACATTTACTACCGTGCCAATACCGATAAAGAATGGCAAGTGATGCTAGAAGGGCGAATTATCCAAAAAGCCTCCTTAATGTTTGTACTAGATTACGATTACCGGTTTGGGATAGGGGGCAGATGGATGTTTTAACCTAAATTATGTAACCCTAATTTATGTATTTACGTAACAAAAGCAGTGAAAAGACAACAGAATGCCCAGAACTAACAAGAAAAATACCCCCTCGTTGCTACTTTTTATTAATTTAGTAAAAATGCGTATAACACTAGTTATATCGTTCGTGCTTATTGGTCTGGGGATCTTTTCTCAGACCACTTTCACTTCGGTTACTTCCGGAAATTGGCAGTCTTGTGCCACTTGGGGTACATGCCCAGGCTCTACCGCAGGAACAGACTACCCAGACGATGCTGACAATGTTGTAATTTCTACAGGACATGTAGTTGCACTTAGTGGCGGAGGTGGCACAAGAACCTGTAATGATTTAACCATTGAATCTGGTGCTTTTTTAACGGATGGCAATAAAAACCTTCAAATAGATGGTAGCGTACATATAGACGGCACCTATGATGGCTCTAATGGTAAAAATGTTATTATTACCGGTGGTACTGGTACTACCATAAGTGGTATTGGCACATTTTCTGGTATGGCAAATTTTGATATCGATGGCGATGTAGAAATTTTAGCTGGTTCTGATATTAAAATATTTGATAACCCCTCAAACGCGGCGGTAACTACTATAAATATTGCCAACAACAAAACCTTAACTAATAATGGTAAATTAACCACAGATGCCGAAATAGATGGCGGTAACGCAGGCTCTACCTTTGACAATAACGGCACGTTAATCGCTGGAAATATTGTTTTAGCAACAGGTACTTTAGACGCTCTTGAAATAGGCAATACTGTAGAGTATTATGCTGATGTTGACATGGATATAAAAACTCCTGTTTCTAGTCGGTATTACCACTTACGCATTACTGGCTCAGGCATTAAAACCCAGCCTGCAGCCTTAGATATTTACGGAGATCTATTTATAAGTGGCATCTTTGATTGCAACGACCAACCTATATGGATTTGGGGGGATTGGACCAACGAAGGCACCTTTGATTATGGCATTAGTTATGTGCGTTTTCAGGGCACAAGAGATCAATACATCACAGTTAATTCAACTAACAACCAATTTAACCAACTTAGAAAATACGGCTCTGCTACACTGTATTTAAATGACGATGTTGTGGTTCGAAAAATATTAAATCTTAACCAAGGTATTGTGCATACTCAGGGCAATGTTTTAACGCTTGGCACATCCAATACAGCTGTCGATAAAGGGGTGTTGGTTTATACAGCTAACGCATGGGTATATGGTAAATTTCGCCGTTGGTGGGACAACACCACTGGTACCACTGTCGATTACCCAGTGGGCACACTTACACACTCCAGATTAGCTTCAGTTACTTTTAATACCATTGCAGGTACTGGCGGATCTTACTGTGTTGAGTTTATAGAATCAAGCCCAGGCAACAATGGTTTTACCTTAACTGAAGCCGGATTTACTTTCTACAATACCTTTAGCGAAGGATACTGGGACATGACTGAGAATGATGGATTTAAGTGTTCTAACTACGATTTAGATTTAACCGGAAATGGCATGACCTCTTTTGCCTTAGATAATTCAACACGAATTGTGACACGTAGTGATGCTGGCAGCGCTTTTTCTCTTGAGGGCACACATGCAGGTCTTGCGGGTACTATTCTTTCAAGAACAGGCCTAAGCACTCGTGGTGGTCAATATGCATTTGCAGATACCACAAATTGCATCCCACCTATAACCGGAATAGTCACCGGTGAAGACACCCTTTGTGCGGGCGTCACCGGTGAAGCTTATTCCGTGCCTAATACACCAGGATCATCATACACCTGGACCATCACAGGTGGCACCGTAGCCTCTGGTGCTGGCACAAACTCTATCACAGTTGATTGGAACCCAACAGGGCTCATTGGCGAGGTAAGTGTTGTCGAAAACAATGGCTGTACAGACGGCGACCCTTCTGCTATGGATGTGTATCTTGAAAGCCTCCCTACATCTGATATTACGGGGGTAAATATCCTAAGAGAAAATTCAACAGGCGCGGCCTATTCAGTGACTGCGCGTTCAGGATATACATATACCTGGGTAATTACTGGCGGCACTCAAGCTTCGGGTGGTACTACAAACAGCATCACTGTAGACTGGGGAGGAGCAGGCACAGCAAAAGTGCAAGTTGTTGGTAAAAGCGCTTGTAGTGTAGAAGCTGATACCGTAGAGCTTTTGGTGACACTATATGACGTTATTCCCTCCAAAGACAATGGTGACTGGGATGATCCTGACACATGGGACTGCGGCGGCTGTACGCCACAACCTTCTGATAATGTTCTAATTAATAATGGCCATACGGTTAAAATCGTAGCCAATTCATGTATTACTAATATTGACATTGATGCAGGGGGTGTTTTAGATTGTGCGGCAAAAAATAAGCATTTTGAAATTAAAGGACACTTAAGATGTGATGGTACACTTAAGGGCTCTACAAGCAGAAACATTACTTTGTCTGGGGTTTTAAAAAATATTAGCGGTTTAGGTACAGTATCAAATGGGCCAGCTAACTTTTATATTACCGGTGGCGATAAAGAAATTTTAGTGGGGTCAAACCTTTTATTGACCAGCACTTTCGATATTGAAGAAGATAATATTCAAGTGGTGAACAACGGAAAAATCACTATACAAGGTAGTGTAGAGGGTGGTGGTGTGTTAAGAGTTTGGGAGCAAGGCCCTAATTCTGTACTAAGTGTTAAGGGCGGTATATTTGATGGAGAAACTGTTTCGTTACTTTATGCCAATGCACTTGAGAACACTGTAAATTATTCTGGTAATCTATCACAAAATATTGAGGTGCCCGTAACATCATACTACCATTTAACGGCGTCGAGCAATAATACGAAGATAACAACAGGCAATATAGATGTAAATGGAGACATCTTAATTGAAGGCACTGCTCAACTAGACCTAGACCACGATGTTACACTTGCTGGAGACTTCACTAATCAAAGTACTTTTGGCGTTGTAGCAGATCGCCTTTTAGAAGGTACTTCAACCCTAACACTTGACGGAACTTTAGATCAGCTAATTACCAACACTAGCGAAGAAACCTTTTATGGGTTCACCATTAATAAAGCCTCAGGTGAAGTAAACCTAAGCACAGGCACAATAGTTAACATATACACAGGCGGCACCATGACCTTTACGTCTGGTATTGTAAATACTTCAGATCCTGACATGGTTGTTTTTCAAGATGGCGCTCTAGTTTCAGGCGGATCAAATGCCAGCCACATTAATGGCCCCTCTAAAAAGATTGGAGACGACGCTTTTGTGTTTCCAAGCGGGAAAGGCGGCATTTGGGCTCGATTAGGCATCTCTGCACCTTCAGTAACCACTGATGTATTTACAGCAGAGTACTTTTATAGTGGCTCACCTAATCCAACAAATTTAGATGTTACTGTTAATCATGTCAGTGGTATTGAACACTGGGATCTTTCTAGAGATCTTGGCACATCAACCCCTGCCGTTACATTGTATTGGGAAGATGGCACTAGAAGCGGCGTGACCGATCTAGCTGATTTAATTGTAGCGCATTACGACTCTGGTACTTCTGAATGGGAAAACATGGGCTCTTTAGCCACAGGAACAGTTGGCACGGGAACGGTCACATCTACTGTTGCTTTTACTTCATATAGCCCTATTACTTTATCATCGTCTGGGGGCATTAACCCATTGCCAATTGAATTACTAACCTTTCAGGTTGCGGCTTCTGAAAAGATAAACCAAGTAGATATCGCATGGCATACTGCGTCTGAAACAGATAATGACTATTTCGAGATTCAAAGGTCTTCAGATGCTGTGCATTTTGCTTCTATTCAAACTATTGATGGTGCCGGGAACAGCAATCAATCTTTAAGTTACTCAACCATAGATACTGATCCTTTGCCTGGAATATCATACTATAGATTAAAACAAGTTGATTTTGATGACTCATTTTCATACAGTGCAATTAGGGCTGTAAACTTATCTAACAATCAGGCCAATCAAAAGATATTAGTATATCCTAATCCAACAAGAGATGATCTCTTTGTTTTAGGCAAGAACATAGAAGTTAATCAGGTTCAACTCTATAATAGCATCGGACAAATGTTAAACATAGAAAACTTAATTCAAAAAGTCGGTGAAAACCAATTAGTCATTGATGGCGCTCGTCTTAAAAGGGGCTTTTATTATGTGAATATAGGGGGTGAATCTTTTACTTTTAATAAGGTAGAATAAAAACAAATAAAATATTAAGATAACTAAGGCGCTTCCCAATCTCCGTTTTTCTTTATCAAATCTATCAGAGCCTCTACCGCTTTTTGTTCAGGGATGTTTTTTTGTACTACCTCTTTTTCTTTATAGAGGGATATTTTTCCTGGTCCAGTCCCTACATATCCATAATCAGCATCTGCCATTTCACCAGGTCCATTGACTATACAGCCCATAATGCCAATTTTAAGCCCTTTTAAATGATCAGTAACTGCTCTTATTTTAGCGGTTGTTTCTTGTAAATCAAAAAGGGTGCGCCCGCAAGAGGGGCAAGAGATATATTCTGTCTTTGACATTCTAGAGCGTGTAGCTTGTAAAATACCAAAAGCCAAATGGTGTTTTTCTATAGCACTTACACTAGTGGCATCTGCAATAAAAATACCATCTCCTAAGCCATCAGCGAGTAAGGCTCCAAAATCTATAGAAGCGTGTATCAAAAGTTCTTTTTGAGTAAGATCACCATAGGCTCGGCCAATAACAATTGGGATCTCGCAGCCCATTTCAGAGAGTTTATCAAACAGCATTCTTTGCTCTTGAATAGGATGGCTTTTGTGATATGTATCAATAAGACCAACTACATTTTGAACATTTTTACACTTTTCTATAAGCGCATCAGTAAGCTGTTCAAGAGTAAGATACACCCAGTTTTGATGATTTGAAAAATCAGTAGATTTTAAAAATTCTTCTGCCGTAAAAAAAGGGTAATGAAAGGCTTTATTTTTTTGCCAATTTTTATAAGACTGCACAACACCTAGGGTACCTGGGGTTTGAAAATCTATGGTGTTTTTTCCAATAAACACATAATCTGTGGCACCAGAAGATATATTCCATTTGTCATTCTGAACATCATAGCGATAGCCTAAGGCAAACAAATTTTTAGGACTAATATTTTCTTTACTCGAAAAATCTGCCATTACAACAGGTACTTTTGAGCTGCCTATGTTTTGAATGGTTTTGGCTTTTCTTCTTTGAAAATCAAACGGATTAAAACTCAATTTTTGAAAGGCTGTTTTTTCGGGAGGATATTCTTTTTTAGGGATGGCAGCCTTGATAATACTTTTAGCTACTGGAATTTCTGCTTCAGGTTCTTCTGTAAGAGAAACCCTAATCGTGTCGCCAATTCCGTCTGATAGTAAAGCGCCTATTCCTGCAGCAGATTTAATCCGCCCATCATCAGCTTCGCCCGCTTCTGTAACGCCTAAATGCAAAGGGTAGTTCATCTGGTTCTCGATCATTTTCGATACCAGCAGTCGGTAAGCTTGTACCATAACACGCACGTTGCTCGCTTTCATAGACAAAACGAGTTGATGGTAATTTTCATCTCTACAAATACGAATAAACTCCATCGCGCTTTCGACCATACCCAATGGAGTATCTCCATATCTTGACAAAATACGGTCTGAGAGTGATCCGTGATTGGTGCCTATACGCATGGCTGTTCCGTTGGCTTTACAAATTTTGACAAGGGGTAAAAACTTATCGCGTATTCGATCTATTTCATTCTGATATGTTTGATCAGTATACACAATATGCTGAAACTTTTTTTTATCGGCATAATTGCCAGGGTTTACCCTTACCTTCTCTACTATTTGAGCCGCTATTTCAGCCGCCTTGGGTGTGAAATGAATATCGGCAATAAGCGGCGTTGTATAACCTTTGGCGCGCAATTCTTTTTTGATAACTCCTAGATGCTCAGCTTCTTTAATGTTGGGCGCTGTGATACGCACATAATCT
>JAHDCS010000021.1 GCA_020629755.1 Flavobacteriales bacterium
AATTAGGGTGTTTATCTTCTCTAAAAAAATGGCACTAGCAATTGAATTTTCTTTTCTTAGTAACAATTGCATGTGTTTGAGAATATAATATCTGTGTTGGGCAGCCATTTTTTTATTTTTTTCTGCTCAGACTCATTAAGTCCTGTATACCGCACATCTAATTTTTTAAGAGCATTTAAATTTTTGATTTCTTCAGGCATCCTTAAAAAAGGGTTGTTCCATAAATCAAGCCATAAGAGTTGATTTAAATTTTCTATTTCTGAGGGGATGTAATTTATTTTATTTTTTCCTAAATAGAGGTATTTTAGTTTTTTCAATGTAAAGAGTGTTTGTGGCAATCTTTCAATTTTATTTGAATGTAAAATCAGTACTTCTAAATTCGGAAATAGCCTTGCAAATTCAGAGGGGATGCTGTCAATTTTATTTTTACTTAAATCAAGGTATTTAAGGTTTTTAAATTTTTCTAAGCGTTTTAAAGGAATGCGGGTATACTTTTTCTTTTTTAAGACTAAGCCTTCAACCAGATTTGGGCTGCGGTATGCATTTTTAAGCTCATGATAAATACTGATGTCTTGTAGGCCAATTACATGGAGGTTTTGAGAAGTTGCAACTCCAGTGCAGTAAAATAGAAAATAAGCAAAAACCAACCATCTACGCATCTATCAAAACTACAAAAATCACCTAACTTTGCAGACCTATGGCCAAAAGAGAAAAACCACCCAAACTAAAGAAAGGTGCTTTTAAAAAGTCTTTGCGTCTGTACCGCTTCATAAAGCCCTATAGACTCACGTTTTTTATTGGGTTTATTTTTTTGATTTTAACTGGTGCTACAGCCGTAGCGTTTCCAAAGTTAATGGGCATGATTATAGATGCCGTTAAAAAAGAGGGCCAATTTACAATTAATCAGGTAGGCATTGGGTTAACCATTGTTATTTTGCTACAGTCTATTTTTTCTTTTTTTAGAATTTATTTATTTGTGTCTGTTGCCGAGCGCGGATTAGGCCGTTTGCGTGTAGAGGTATTTGATCATTTAATTAGACTGCCTAAAACCTATTTTGACACAAATCGCGTGGGCGAGCTGAATTCGAGGATATCTAATGACATTTCTTTGATTCAAGATACATTTACCACCTCTTTAGCTGAACTTATCCGTCAATTCATTATTATTATTGGTGGTATTATAGCTCTGTTTACCGTATCGGTACGTTTAACCTTTTTCATGTTGGCTATTGTGCCCCTAATTGCAGTGTTTGCAGTAATTTTTGGAAGAGCGTTGCAACGGTTCTCTAAAAAAATGCAAAAAAAATTAGCGGAGTCTAATTCTATTTTAGAAGAATCTTTACATGGCATTACTACTGTTAAGTCGTTTACTAGCGAAGCCTTTGAGTTATTTCGTTATCAGAATATCATGAATAAAGTAGTGCATTATGGCTTAAAAAGTGCGTTATACAGAGGCTTATTTGCCACCTTTATAATCCTGTGCATTTTTGGGGCTATTATTGCGGTAGTGTGGTACGCGGCGCTTTTAGTAGGCAAGGGGCAAATCAGCATGGGTGATTTATTCACTTTTGTGATGTATACTATTTTTATTGGGGCGTCTATTGGCGGGATGGCGGCTGTTTACGCACAAATAGTTAAGGCCATAGGGGCAACAGAAGCGGTACTTGATATTTTTGAAGAAAAAACAGAAGACGTTGATCTTTCAACAACCCGACAGGTACACGACAACTTTAAAGGCCATTTAAAGGTCTCTGATCTTTCTTTTTCGTACCCCACCCGAGATCAAATAGAGGTGTTAAAAAAGATAAATTTTGAAGTTTTATCTGGAGAGAAACTAGCCATTGTGGGCAGCTCTGGTTCTGGAAAATCTACATTGGCAGCCCTTATTTTAAGATTTTACGATGTAAACAAAGGCCATATTTACATAGATAAAACCAATGCAAAAGCCATACCACTTCATGTGCTGCGCTCGCAAATTGGGGTTGTGCCGCAAGAGTGTCTTTTATTTGGTGGCACCATTAAAGAAAACATTCTTTACGGCAAACAACAGGCGAGTGAAGCAGAGATGATTCAAGCCGCTAAAGTGGCCAATGCGTTAGAATTTATTGAAGAGTTACCTGAAAAATTTGACACTATGATTGGCGATAGAGGCATTCAACTCTCAGGGGGGCAACGCCAGCGTATTGCTATTGCCAGGGCAGTCATTAAAAACCCTGCTATTTTAATCTTAGACGAAGCAACGAGTTCACTCGACTCCAAAAGTGAACGTGAGGTTCAAATTGCGTTAGATCGCGTAATGGAAAGCCGTACTTCTTTAATTATTGCCCATAGGTTTTCAACTATTAAATCAGTAGATAAAATCTTGGTTCTAGAAAAAGGAAATGTGGTACAATTTGGCACTCACCAAGAGCTTGAAAAAGACAAAAAAGGCGTGTATTACAAACTGCTTTCTTTACAAAAGCTAGGGGCTGAATCTATTTTAGAGGCCTAGTAAAGTGTTTATATTTTGGGGGTGCCCCTTCGGGTCGGGCTATACGCTATATCTTTTAGCCTTCTGCTAAAAGGATGCCGCTGCTATCCCTCACCCAAAGCCTTATTCTTGGCTTGAATTTTCGTTCTTTTCTTCAAGGAAAAGAACAAAAAATAAGGATAGAAGAAAATAACTTAAAAAATGAGGTAACTCCAAAGAAAGACTCATATAGTGAGAGGGATTTTTTTTGGTAATCCGTAAGATAAATCTACTTGATTAGGCGCAACTTCAGCAGTTTTCACACCACCACATTCACAATTTTTTTAGGTACTACAATGGTTTTTTTAGGTGTTTTTCCCTCAAGCCATTTTTGAGCTTGCTCTGAGCTTAGCACACGTTCTTCTACTTCTTTCGGGTTTAAATCAGCTGGCAGTTCAAGTTTAAAACGCATCTTGCCATTAAAGGACACCGGGTAGTGAATCGAGCGCTCAACAAGATAAGCTTGGTTAAACGATGGCCAAGACGCAAAGTGCATCCCCCCAGAAAAACCAAGAGCCACATAAAGTTCTTCGGCTATAAAAGGCGCAAAAGGAGAGACCAACACCAACAGATCTTTAAGCACCTCTTTAGAGTGGCATTTTTGCTCGGTGAGTTCATTTACGGCAATCATCAGCGCGCTTATGGGTGTGTTAAAGCTATTGCGCTCTAAGTCTTCAGAAATTTTCTTAATGGTTTTATGCAAAGTTTTTAAAGAGGCCTCATTGGGTTTTTGGTCATTTACAATAAGAGCATCCTCTTTATAGAATAAACGCCAGAGTTTATTTAAGAAATTATGTACTCCATTAATGCCCTTTACATCCCAGGGTTTGGCCTGTTCAAGCGGGCCTAAAAACATTTCATAACACCGCAAAGTATCGGCTCCAAAACGCTCTACAAGTTCGTCAGGGGTTTGCACATTGTACTTGCTCTTTGACATTTTCTCTACTTCTGAGCCGCACAAATAGCTTCCGTCATCCTCCAAAATAAATTCTGAAGCGGCATATTCTTTACGCCACTTTTTAAATTTTTCAAGATCTAAAACATCGTTATCACAAAGAGAAATATCAACATGTAAGCGTGAGGTCTGATAGTCTTTTCGCTTCGAAAAGCTTACAAATTTTTTAGAAATCTTATCGCGGTATACAAAGTTACTCCGCCCTAAAATCATGCCTTGGTTAATGAGTTTTTTAAAGGGTTCTTCAAAACCAATAAACCCGATATCGTATAAAAACTTACACCAAAACCGTGCGTAAAGTAAATGCCCTGTGGCATGTTCACTCCCCCCAATATACAAATCAACTTGCCCCCAGTAATCAGCCTTTTTGCGATCAACGAATGCTGTATTATTCACAGGATCCATGTACCTAAGATAATACCAAGATGACCCAGCCCAACCAGGCATAGTATTGACCTCCATCTTATCACCGTAGAAGGTTTTCCAGTCCTCTTTTTTAGCGCGCGCTAAAGGGGGGTCACCTTCTTTGGTAGGCAAATAAGCATCTACATCAGGAAGCTCTATTGGCAAGTCGCTTTCAGCAATAGTATTGGCAATTCCGTTTTCATAATAAACCGGGAAGGGCTCTCCCCAATACCGTTGACGTGAAAACACGGCATCTCTAAGCTTATAATTCGTTTGGGCTTTTCCAATACCCATAGAATCTATTTTTTGTGTCGCTAATGCAATGGCTTTTTGTGGGGGGATGCCATTTAGAAAATCAGAGTTTTTTAAAAGCGCTTTCTTTTGATCATAGGCTTTTTCTTCTAATGAAACACCTTCAAAAATCTCTAGGATATCAATAGAGAAGTGTTTAGCAAAATCATAATCGCGCTGATCACCAGCAGGTACAGCCATAATAGCACCCGTGCCATAGCCCATCAACACATAATCGCTAATCCAAATCGGGATTTGTTTATTTGTAAAGGGATGGATGGCATAGGCGCCTGTAAACACTCCTGAGATGTCTTTAACATTAGCTTGGCGTTCTCTTTGAGATTTGAGTTTGCTTTGTGTTTTGTAATCAGCAATAGATTCTTTTTGTGCACTGGTTGTAATGTGATCGACTAAAGGATGTTCAGGTGCAAGCACCATAAAACTTACGCCAAAAATAGTATCGGGACGTGTAGTGTATACCTTAATGACATCTGAATGGCTTTGAATTTTAAAATCAACTTCTGCACCTGTAGACTTGCCAATCCAGTTGCGTTGTTGCTCTTTCAGAGCGTCTGGCCAATCGATACCTTCAAGACCTTTGAGTAGGCGTTCTGCATAGGCGGTAATTCGCATGATCCACTGCTGCATGTTTTTTTGCACCACTGGATACCCTCCTCGTTCTGACTTGCCGTCTTTTACTTCATCATTGGCTAAAACAGTGCCCAGTTCTTCACACCAATTTACAGTGGTATCAGCCAAATAGGTTAATCGATAACAACTTAAAATGCTTTCTTTTTTAAGGGCATCAAATTTTTCCCACTCATCTGCTGTGAAGACCACTTCACAAGAATGACTAGCCAAAACATCAGCATTGCCCTTTGTAGAGAAAATCTTTATTAAATGCTCAATAGGTTCTGCTTTTTGCGTCTTATTATTGTACCACGCATCGTAGAGTTGAGTGAATATCCACTGGGTCCATTTATAGTAGTTAGGGTCTGAAGTACGCACCTCTCTTGACCAGTCAAACGAAAAGCCAATAGTATCTAATTGCTCGCGGTAACGCCTAATGTTTTTTTCAGTGGTTATTTTTGGATGTTGTCCGGTTTGAATAGCATATTGTTCAGCGGGCAAACCAAAAGAGTCGTAACCCATAGGGTGAAGCACATTAAACCCTTTATGGCGTTTGTAACGGGCGTAAACATCTGAAGCAATATACCCTAATGGATGGCCAACATGTAATCCTGCGCCAGAAGGATACGGAAACATATCTAAGACATAGTACTTAGGTTTTTCAGAAAAGTCTTCTGCTCTAAACACCTTGTTTTTAGCCCAAGTCTCTTTCCATTTTTTTTCTATTGTCTGAAACGGATATCCCATAGAGCACAAAGGTAAACACTCTTATGCACACAAATAAACATCCCCCCAATAAAAAGCAATAAAAAAGATAGACCGATTCTACTCTAGAGAAAGTATTTTACACACAATAACCCAACACCTCCTAATACAATAGTATATGGCAGAGCCATTTTTACCATTTTTGAATACGAAAGATTGATAAGAGGCGCTAAAGCAGAAGTAAGCAAAAACAAAAAGGCAGCCTGCCCATTTGGAGTAGCTACACTTGGCAAGTTAGTGCCCGTATTAATGGCGATAGCAAGCTTATCAAAATGTTCTCTTGTAATTTCACCAGCGTCAAAAATTTCTTTAACCTCGCCAATATAAACGGTAGCCACAAATACATTGTCACTAATCATGGATAAGACCCCATTAGCAATGTAAAACATGGTAGGCTGTACAGACATTTCTTGTTCTAACACCCATGAGATAATAGGCGTAAACATGTGTTGGTCGTGAATCATGGCTACAATCACAAAAAACACAACCAAAAGACCCGTAAACGGAAGCGCTTCTTCAAAAGCTTTGCCTAATTGGTGCTCTTCAACAATACCCATAAAAGCCGTTTGAAAAATAATAAGTGCCAAACCGATTAAGCCTACAGGAGCCACGTGAGTAGCCAAACCAATAATTAATAACACTACAGCTACCGATTGAACAATTAAAGCATAACGCTGCTTGGTAGTACGTTTATTATTTTCTTCTTCGGTATAATTTTCGATAATTTTTCTAGCTACATCTGGTAATTCTGAGCCATAATCAAAAACTTTAGTGAGCTCTAAAATAACGGTGGTGATGACTCCGCAAATCAATACAGGTATGGTAATAGGCGTCATACGCATGAAAAACTCTACAAATTCCCAACCCATTTTCTCTCCTATCAGAAGATTTTGAGGTTCTCCAACGAGTGTACAAACACCTCCTAGAGCAGTTCCGACAACCCCATGCATCACCAAACTTCTTAAAAAGGCTCTAAATTCTTCAAGGGTTTCTCCACTTAATTCTTCTTTATCTAACTTACCGCTTTTATCGTAATCTGAAGATCCAGAATGGATTTTATGATACACGCCATAAAAACCTACAGCAACACTAATTAACACAGCGGTTACGGTGAGCGCATCTAAAAAAGCGCTTAAAACGGCAGATATCAATACAAACAAAACAGATAAGGTAAGCTTCGATTTTATTTTGGTAAACACCTTGCTAAAGATGTACATCAGTAAAGGCTTCATAAAATAAATGCCAGCGACCATAAACACTAAAAGCAGAATAACCTCTAGATTAGCATGCACTTCGTGATAGGCCATCTGAGGAGATGTTAAACCTAAGGCAACAACTTCAATGGCAATCAATCCGCCTGATTGAAGCGGATAGCACTTTAAAGCCATGGCAAGGGTAAAAATAAATTCACCAAGTACTATCCATGACGTAATCACAGGGCCTAAAGTAAAGTAGGCAAAAATGTTAAAAATTAAAAACCCAATCATGGTATATTTATACCATTTGGGGCTCTGACCTAAAAAACTTTCTAGCATAGTAGGGCTAATTTACAGTTTCTAATTTGTTTAAAGAAATCTTAAAGGCAGTCTTTGTAACTCCTTTTAGAGTAGGATTGGTTAACAATATGCTTCTTAAAGAGTGTTCAATGGTATGCGACACATCAGAAAAAATGGCGCGATCACTTACTTCTACCTTATTATCACTCATTAAATACGCAAACACTCTAGCCATACCGCAATTGGCAATAAAATCTGGTATTAAGCTTATTTGTTCATCGGCAAAGGCAGTAGTGGGGCCATAAAAAATTTCTGGGTCATTAAAAGGAACATTTGCTCCAGCACTAATAAGTGTTACGCCAGCTTCAATCATTCGCTCAATCTGATTTTTATTTACCAACCTTGAAGCCGCACATGGCAAAAACACATCGGCCTTAACATCCCAAATTTTTTGATTGATACGATCAAAAGACTCAGCATAATCAGCGTTTAATTTATTGGCTGTTTTATTGTTAAAAAGCGCTTTGACCTCTGAAAAACTCAAGCCATCTTCTTGAATTATGCCTGCTTCTTTATCGATTATACCCACTATTTTAGCCCCCTTTTGAGCCAAATAAAAAGCTGCACCAGACGCTACATTACCCCAGCCTTGCACAATTATGCGCTTACCCTCTAAGGTTTTGTTATTTAATGAATAAAATAACCGCACAGATTCAGCTACTCCATATCCAGTAATCATATCTGCAATCTGGTATTGATCTACCTGAGAAGGTTTAAAGTTTTGATCTTCAACTATTTTAGAAACACCTGCTCGGAGTTGTCCAATTTTTTTGATTTTATCGGCGCTTTTTGTGCCATAATGCCCAGTCACAACCCCTTCTTGCGGATGCCAAAGTCCATGTTCTTCAGTAAAGGGGATAACTTCATCTAATTCATCAATATTTAAATCTCCCCCCGTGCCATAATAGGCTTTTAAGAGCGGAATTATAGCTTTATACCAGCGTTTGAGCACTTCCTTTTTATCAGGATGATTCGGATCAAAATTAATCCCTGATTTTGCCCCACCAATTTGTGGTCCAGACACTGTAAATTTAATTTCCATGGTCTTGGCTAAAGAAACCACTTCTCGTTTGTCGAGCCCTTTACGCATTCTTGTCCCCCCGCCTGCTGCCCCTCCTCTAAGCGAATTGATCACCAACCACCCTTCAGCATCGGTTAAAAGGTCATTCCAATGAAATACAATTTCAGGCTCTTTTGCTTCAAAAGAAGCAATTAATGATTTAACATCTGTAAAATTCATTCTAGAACAAATGTAAGAAGAAAGCACATTTGTGATGACACAATTAAATGCTTTTTATTCTGGGAGTGCCCCTTCAGTGCAATGCACTTTCGGGTCGGGCTAATCGGGGGTGCGCTTCGCTTCCGTGCTTCGCACCTAAACCTAATGGTTTAGCCCCTAATATCCCTCACTCTTATAATTCTGCCCAAGACTCACCACGCATAATTCTTCTGGCTTGTTTTTCTGAGTAACCGAATTGTTTGGCAAGAATTTTTACACGTGTTTTTCTGTTGGGGTCGAGTAACTTTCTTTTAAGTAGTTGAATTTGTTTTTTGGTATGATTCCAAGAGTTAAAGTACTTTTCCTTAACATTTGGGCTTGCATTGGCATGTTTGCCTTGCTCTTTTCTCGTCATCCAAACCAAGTTAGAGACATGGTTGTTGTCTTTGTCGTAATCTTTATGAGTAACACAAATTTTTTCTTCTGGGTTATCGTTTTCGATAAATGCCCGAGCCACAGCTTTATGGATGTACTGATACTTTGAAGAAGAATGTCTGCGAACAGCTACAGAAGTGAGTTTCGATATTTTATTTGTTTTAGAGAAATACCAATCTCCTTTGAGATTTTTCTTTTTAACCCTACCGTAGTTTGAGATTAAGATATAATAATCCTCTTCGTAATTATCTTCTCGGTACTCCTTCCAGATTTCATCTGCGTAATACTCTTCCATGGCACAAATTTACAATGAAAGACGCCTTTTTTTAAAAAATCTTACAAAAGACTTAACAAAAGCTACCTATAGTTTATGCATTTCGACTAAAAAAGGGATAATAACTATTGAAAATAATGATACTTAGAATAGATGACCTGAGCAGTTTCAAAATCAAATTTAGCATCTAAAGCTTGCTCAGAGGCTTCTAAAAAGGATTCAGTTACAATATTACCTGCGCAATCTAAAATAAGATCTTCGACTTCAGAACCTGCTTCATAAAACAAATGAAATAAAAGCATAGATTGACCATCTAATGCATTGTAATAATCTTCGACAAGCACTAAACCGCCAAAGGTGTATTCAAGAATATCGCCATTTCCGTCTTCAGGAGCCTTTGAGTAAAAAGGCATATCTAAGAGATGATCAAGCACAATGGTCTGATCTTCTAGTAGAGAAAATTCAGAAAAAAAAGGATCCGTGAACGAGATGCATAAATTTCTTGAATAATCAGCATTTACATTATCTCCATTAGGCTCTTCTGTTTCACAAGCACTTGTAAAAAAACAAAAAACCAGTATTAAAGGGTAGAACAATCTTTTCATACCCCTTTTGTACGTGAATAACGCACAAAAGTTTCACGTTCTTACTTCCATTTAATATTGCATCCCATACTTGGGTATTGGTGCTTAGGCCCTTCTTTTTGTAAAAGCAATAAATCAAGTGCATTAGAAAGGTCTACACCAGTAGCCTGAGAGCCCGTGCCTGGGCGAGTAGCATCAAAGCGTCCTCTGTAAAAACATCGCATCTGATTGTCAAACAGATAAAAATCTGGTGTACACTCGGCCTTATATGCTTTTGCGACTTCTTGCGACTCATCGTAAAGATAAGCAAAAGGGTAACCCAATTTTTGAGCGGTGTCTCGCATTTGCTCAGGTCCGTCCTGCGGATGTGTTTCAATGTTATTGCTGCTAATCGCAATAAAAGCAATCCCTTTAGAGATATAGTGATGTGCCATTTCAATGAGCTTTTGATTCACGTGATGCACATAGGGGCAATGGTTACAAATAAATAGTACTACTGTGCCTTTATCAGATTGCAAGTCAGAAAGCGATTTGTAGTTGTTTGACCTAGTGTCTAATAAAGTGAAATCTGGCGCTATAGTACCTAGCGCCATCATCGAAGATTCTACAAGCATTTTTTTTAATGAAGTTACGCTTTATAAAACACTCCGCCAATCGAATCTTCTTTAGCACCGGTCACGCTTTTAAGCGTATTGACTTCATCTCTTCTATGTAAAACCCCAAGAAAAGCAAAAATTAAAGCCTCTTTAAAATCAATGATTTTTTTTGGGGGGATGACAATCGCAGTAGGGGTTTTCTTTTCAATTTCTTTCATTAGAAAGGTATTTAAACACCCTCCGCCAGTAAAAAGCGCGCTTTCAATGTTATAATCGTTAAAAACAAACGCAATTTGAGTGGAAATGTGCTCTACTAAGGTGCGTAGAATATTTTTCAAAGGAATCTCAGATGAAATAAGCGGATAGATAAACTGCTCATTAAATTCTATACCTAAAGATTTAGGATGAGGTTGTGTGTAATAATTAAGAGCATTGAGTTTCTTGAGAAGCGCAGGATTAATTTGTCCTTGTTTGGCCCATTCGCCGTTATAGTCATACGGCTTACCTAAATTGTTAGCATAGGTGTTTAACAGGGTATTGACTGGGCAAATATCAAAGGCGATACGCTGATCTTTCCAGTCAAAAGAAATATTTGAGAATCCCCCCAAATTCACACAGGCCTGAAATTTAGAAAACAATAACTGATCTCCTCTAGGCACCAAAGGCGCTCCTTGGCCACCTAAAGCCACATCTTTGGATCTAAAATCACAGACACAGTTAATTCCGGTAGTAGATGCAATTTGATTTCCATTCCCTATCTGAAGGGTAAATCCTTCTTTTGGCCTATGCCAAATGGTATGGCCATGTGAGGCAATAAAATCTACCGATCGTTTATTAATATTATGTTTTTTAAGAAACGTTAATACAGCATCCCCCAAAAAAACACCATAGGCATCATCTAATTGTTTTACCTTTTGTTTTGACCAATGATAGGCTTTTTTTAAATTATTCAGCCACTCTTCAGGATAGGCGATCGAGTCACAACAAGAGATCTTAAAGTGCCAATTTTCTTTTTTTTCAAAGCTTGCGTATACGATATCCAGACCATCTAATGATGTGCCTGACATAAGACCTATGACCTTGTAGGTTGACATTGGGTTTTTAAGAAATGCAATTAGGGCTTTACTCTAATCCCAAGAGTAAGGGATATCCGGGTTATAATTAGATTGCCAGACCATTGATTGTCGATTCAAATAGTATTGTGCATCATAATTTCCGCCACCGACATCTTTACCAAGCCAGATAGTGGCGTGAAAATCTTTATCGATAAAAATACCCCCACCACAACTTAAATTATTGACAATATCTTCTTTTCCAACAAAATCAGGCGGGCCGTACGTAGCTCTTAAATATGCTTCAAGATCTGTAACTCTATAAATATATTGATCGCCATTTTTTCCGCTAATGGTTTTGCCGGTTATATTGGGTATTTTGTACCCAGAAGTATTAAGCATATGGCTTACTCTTATGGCGCAAGTTAGATTGAATGCAGGAACATTTAACATATTCAGCTTAACATTACCACCAATTTCTTCTGCCAATTCTTCGAAACCAACTTCGTTATAAAACGGATAATTCTCTATTAGCAATTCAAAATCTGTAGGCGCAGATGGGTTATTTTGTTCAAAATAACAAATGGCGTTATAAGACTCATGATCCATTGGGGTGGGCTTAGGAGAGCTAAAGTCATGCTCTATTAAAGCGTACGGGTTAGAAGAAGACTCATCCGATTGACTTGTACAGCCACTGTTTGAGCAAATCATCAGTAAAAAAAAGCAAAGAGCAATACTAAATAGACTATTTGTTTTTATCATAATGCAAAGGTAAATACTATACCTACTAGAGTCAAGTATTTTAAGGCACAGGCTTTTATAGGCAAAGGGGGCTAAAAAAACTATATTTGTATCAAACAACTAGAATGAATTTTTCACTTACTGAAGAACAGCAGGCTGTTAGAGATGCGGCTAGAGATTTTGCTCAGAATGTACTTAAACCAGGCGTTATTGAAAGAGATGAAGCTCAAAAATTTCCGGCCGACCAAATTAAGCAATTGGCTGAACTCGGATTTATGGGGATGATGGTCGATCCAAAATACGGGGGCAGCGGCATGGACAGCATCTCATATGTGTTAGCCATGGAAGAGATCTCAAAAGTAGATGCGTCTACCTCTGTTGTGATGTCTGTAAATAATTCGTTGGTTTGTTGGGGCTTAGAAAATTTTGGAACCGAGGCGCAAAAGCAAAAATATTTAGTGCCCTTGGCTAAAGGCGAGAAGATTGGCGCTTTTTGCTTAAGTGAGCCTGAAGCAGGTTCTGATGCAACTTCTCAACGCACAACTGCCGAAGATAAAGGCGATTATTACCTACTGAACGGCACTAAAAACTGGATTACTAATGGCGGAACAGCCTCCACCTATTTAGTCATAGCACAAACGCATGCGGATAAAGGCCACAAAGGCATTAACGCCTTTATTGTTGAAAAAGGCATGGAAGGATTTAAAATTGGAGCGAAAGAAAACAAAATGGGTATCCGTGCGTCAGACACACATTCTTTGATGTTCACAGACGTGAAGGTGCCTAAAGAAAATCGCATTGGTGAGGATGGATTCGGGTTTAAATTTGCCATGAAAACCTTAGAAGGAGGCCGAATTGGGATTGCTTCACAAGCCCTAGGCATTGCGTCAGGAGCTTATGAATTAGCGCTTCAGTATTCAAAAGAAAGAGAAGCCTTTGGTAAACCAATTTCAAAACACCAATCGGTCCAGTTTAAATTAGCAGATATGGCTACTGAAATTGAAGCTGCGCGTTTATTGTGTTTAAAAGCAGCCTATTTAAAAGACAAACATGAGCCAGTTGGTTTAGCTTCAGCAATGGCAAAGTTATTCTCAGCCGAAAAAGCTATGCGTATTGCTACTGAGGCTGTTCAAATTCATGGGGGATATGGTTATGTGAAAGAATACCATGTAGAGCGGTTGATGCGCGATGCCAAAATCACTCAAATTTATGAAGGCACCTCAGAAATTCAGAAAATAGTGATTTCACGGGCAGTACTTAAATAAAAATCTCGAGTAGTTTTAGAATGCCTGGTATACTTTTTCTAGGGCATAACTTCGCGATCCTTTTAAAAGAACAATTGCATTTTTAAAGTCATCTTTTTTTAGTTGATCAAGAAAGGCATTTGTTGATTCAAAGAAATTGAATGTTTTATATTGGGATTGATGCTTTTTAAAAGCATTTCCTATCAAATATACCTTATACCAATTGTGTTTTGCAATGTATTTTAATACATCGCCATGTTCTTTTTCTGTGTGTTTCCCCAGTTCATTCATTTGCGATAAGACGAGTATTTTTTTTGAAACAGAAAGCGCGATAAAATTTTTTAACGCCAAGTGCATACTTGACGGGTTGGCATTGTAACAATCTAAAATAAACTTAATCCCCTGCTTGTTTTGATACGAAGAGCGGTTGTTTGTTGGCGCATAAGACTCAATGGCGCGCTTTATTTTTTTTGGGGGGATGTTAAAGTGCTTTGCAATGGTTATAGCACAACGAATATTTTGAAGATTATAGGAGCCAACCAATTGGCTTTCAACACTTAAAGACTCATATTCAAACTTTAGAAAAAGACCATTTTTTGAAACTGTTTCTTTTAAAGGTATATAATCAATTGAACGAATGTTTTGCGCTTTATCTTTTAGAATTTCGTCTTTAGGATCAATAAAAACAGTGCCTGAGTGTTCTTTTAGAAAGGCGTAAAGCTCTGTATTGGCTTCAATAACCTTTTCAATACTACCATAGCCTTCTAAATGGTCTTTGCCGTTGTTGGTGACTACGCCATAGTTAGGCATAGCAATGGCACTTAAAAACTCCGTTTCACCAAGTGCATTAGCCCCTAATTCAAGAATGGCAAACTCGGTGTCTTGAGGAATTTTCAGTATGCTTAACGGAAGCCCAATATGATTGTTTAGATTGCCAGGTGTAATAAAAGTATTATAGCATTCAGAAAGTACTTTTCCGAGTATTTCTTTAGTCGTCGTTTTGCCATTAGAACCCGCAATGCATATCACCTTAGTCTTTAGGGTTTTACGATATACCTTTGCCAGACGCTGTAGAAATAAAAGGGTGTCTTCTACAAGTATGGAGTTTGGTAAATGATCAAAACTAGGATCATCTATAATGATTTTTTTAGCGCCTAAATCAAGAGCTTTTTCAGCGAAAAAATTACCATTGAAACTAGGGCCTTTTAACGCAAAGAAAATATCACCTTTTTGAATTTTTCGGGTATCTGTACAAACAGCTGCTCCTTTTTGAATACGTTCTAAAAGCTTATGTAGTGCTTTAGAAGAGGGCATTTAAAAACCAGCAGGACTACCCACTCGGTCCATTACTAATCGAACCCCAATGTAGTCTGTAGATAACTTTTCATCTAAATATCTACGCGTGCCAGGATTCATATAATAAGCCCGATCTTTCCAAGAGCCCCCCTTATATACACGCGCCTTATCATTGATCATAGAGGTCATGGTATAATCATACATTGCATTTGATTCTGGCTCATTATATGTTTCTTCATATTTATTATTGAGTTTAAATGCTTTTTCTTCAGCTTCAGGCTCTTCTGTCCATTGGCCTGTAATATTAGACTCCCAATCGCCATCAAGGTAGTTAATGTTATCTGCTTTTCTATAGTTTCTACGGGTAATATTCTCATCTTCTGTAACATCTCTCTTTGGAATACGCCCTAATGAATCTTTTTCAGCGACTAATCCGTCTTGGTCTTTCACCACTGTTTTATACACGTTACCTCTAAAGGCTCTAAAATCAGAACGGTCTTCATTAGATAGAGGTCTGTATACATCCATGACCCATTCAGAGACATTTCCGGCCATGTTATATAAACCATTATCATTTGGCCAATACGAATATACAGGTGCAGTAATTTCTGCATTGTCATTGAGGTGTCCGGCAACACCCATCATATCCCCTGCACCACGCTTAAAGTTTGCGAGCATCATACCTAAATATTTGTCTTCAGGGTTTCTTACCGCGTGTCCTCCCCAAGGCCAATACCGTCTTTCAACTACTCTTTCACCAACCGAGTTGCCAATTAGACCATAGGCAGCATATTCCCATTCGGCTTCTGTTGGTAGTCTGTATTTTGGCAATAAAATACCATCTTCCATACGAACATTTCTAAAGTCAGAATTCGGATGAAAACTTGGCAAGCCTTCGGTTTTCTTACCAGATTCATACTGTCCTGCAAGGTAAGCTTCGGAGTTAAAGTTATCTTCATTGATCTGATTGGTGTAATGCTCAAACAATCCTTCTCTAATCATAATCAGCTCATTTACTCTGTCTGTTCTCCAAGCAGCATAATCGACCGCTTGTAACCAACTTACACCTACTACCGGGTAATCTCTATAAGCAGGATGTCTTAAATAGTAATCTACATAAGGTTCATTATACGCAAGGCGATCCCTCCATACTAAAGTGTCAGGTCTTGCATTTTCTACCACTTGAGGGTAATCTATCCCGTATACTCTGCCTAACCAGTATAAATACTCTAACCAATCAAAATTTTTGATTTCTGTTTCATCCATATAAAACGAAGACACAGTTACACGTCTGGGGATAGCATCCCAGTTATACATCACATCATCAACAATTCGCCCCATCGTAAAGGTACCCCCTTGAACCAAAACAAGATTAGGGCCTGTTTCTTGCTCAAAAAAGGATGGTTTTTCAAAGCCTCCATTATCAGGATTGTTGTATTCCCATCCGGTAGTAGAAGAACGCTCTTTATTACATCCTGAAGCTAAAATCAAGACAAAAAGAGATACAATAGAAAAAAGAGACTTCATTTTCTTATTTTTTTGATACGATACCATAATTATATAACTAGAAAGACGGACAACTTATTGTTCTCCAACGCTTTGGTTTTTTACGACAAGGAAAAACATAAGAGAGCGATAATTCATGTGCACCAGAAGTATTTCCAATGCCAACTCCACCAATAGTAATATCAAAAGTATACCCAACTTTAAACTGAGGGCCATTTTTATTAATTTGTTCTAAACCAATTAATACAATAAAGGCATCCGTAAAGGCTATGCCAGCATTTCTATACCAAACTCCACCCACAAATGGTTCTTTAGTGAAATACATACCTAAGTTAGCGGTAGAGAAGTTTTGTTGTTTTTGGTATACAAAATTTGGGGAGATCGATACATCTTTAAAGTCACGCTCTAAAGGAATTAATGCCCCAGCATGTATGGTATATTTTCTAGGGATAACGCTACCAAATCCAGAAAAGGCATCATCTGGCTCTAATAAATGATCAACCGCAAATCCGCCATAAAACTTTTTGGAATAGCCTAAAACACCTGCGCCAAAATCAAGCCCCTGAGGTCTGTCAAAAGTATTGTTAAAAATATCTAAATCTTGAGTGGTATAAATAAAGCCATAACGCGGGTCAATCATATCTGGAAATGTTAAACGTGACCCGTCTAGTGTTTTCATGAAATAACCAACAGACAATGCAGCACGCATAGAAAACCGACGGTTTATAGCGTAGTGGTAAGAATACATTAGATTTACTTCGTTGTTTGTCATAATGCCATCTGCCATGCGGTCATGAAAAACCTGAACTCCAACACCACCACCAATGGATTCTATGTTTTGATCATAAGATGCGCTATAGGTTACAAAATTGCCTTCAAAAGCTGGGAATTGATTTCTGTAATTAGTTACAAATCTAGGACACCAAGACGTTCCAGCCATGGCCGGATTTAAGTAGAGCGGATTGGCGTAATACTGAGAAAAATAAGGGTCTTGTGCATAAGCAGTAGTAACACTAACTGCCATACAAACTGACGCAAAAAATAAATAAACTAACTTACGCACTATGTTGTCTCTTTTCAAACAATATACAATATTACGATTTATTTGAGAAACATTTAAGCGATTCTCGATAAAAAACAATTTATCAAAAAAATCTGCGTTATGCAATAAGTTTGTAGTTTTAACTTTCAATTAACAATGAAAATCCTTCAGTTTTTATCTTTATTCTTATTCAATATACAGTTGTTTAAGAGGTATATGAGTCTTGCCATAGGCTTTAGTATGCTATTATTATTTACGCTTAATAATCATGTATCTGCTCAAAATACTATAAGTATTCAAATGTCTTGGGAGGATAATGCAGTGTTTTCAGCTCAGAAGATTATTAAAGACCATTTGGGTATACCATATGTCAATCACACACATATATTAAAGGGGGCTTCCCCTATCGTATTTGAAAAAGCTCAATTAACTAATCTTGTGTTTGAGAACATCTCGACTCTAGAAAAGCAATCCTTGAAAAACACCGATTATATTACTGATAAAATCAGTTTAAATGCTGGCATTGGTTACCAAAACAACAAGAGTATTTTATCGTATTCTTTCATCCCCCTAATAAAACAAAACGGGGTATTTAAAAAGCTCGTGAGCGCTCAATTAACCTACCGAACATCCCCCTATAAAAATCAAAAATCATTGGTCTATACAAACACGTCTGTTTTATCTACAGGCAATTGGTATAAGTTTTCGGTTCAAAAAACAGGCGTATATAAAATCACCTACGACCAGCTTGTAAATGCAGGCATTAATCCATCAAGTATAAACCCTCAAAACATTGGGCTGTTTGCACATGACGGAAAAATGTTGTCTACTCAGAATAATCAGTACACACAGGATGACCTAAGTCAAATTGCCATTAAAGTAGTGGGTGAAAATGATGGGGCGTTTGATCTAGATGATTATATTCTTTTTTATGCTCAAGAACCTACTCGCTGGATGTTTAATAGTGTTTCTCAGAGTTATACACATGAGAATCATCTTTTTTCAAATGAATCATTTGTGTTTTTATCTACCCAAACCGCTTCACCTAAGCGTATCGAAGACTTATCTGCAATCACAGATCTACAAAGTGTAACAATCAACTCTTTTACAGATAAAATGAAGTATGAGATTGATTTGTTTTCTTTGATTAAATCTGGCCAAAGCTGGGTTGGAGAGCATTTTTCTTCAATAACCAATTATAGTTTTGATATGCAGATGCAAAACCCAATTCTTTCGTCGCCTGTTTCTCTAAGAATAAAAGCAGTAAGCCGATCAATAGCGGCCTCATCTTTTTTTACAGTAAAGGCAAATGGGCAAGATATAGGAAATTTAAGTATAGGAAGTGTATCTGGCGTCTATTGGCAAGATTATGCAAAAGAAGCCACGTTTTTTAACGATAATATTTTTTTAAATAATGCTGCTGTAAAGATTGATTTAGGTTTTCAAAAAGCCAATGCAAGTGCAGAAGGATGGCTCGATTTTATAGAGCTCAATTACCAAAGAGCCCTTTCGTTATCAAATTCAGAGCAGTTGTATTTTGAATATCTTAAACCCAATGCAACCGGGTTGGTTCAAAAGTTTGTTGTTTCAGATGCAGGGCAAATGGATCAAATATGGAATGTTACTGACTTTTATACCCCTAAAGGAGTGCATTACGCCCAGCAAAACCAATCAGCAGAATTTAAAACCAAGAGCGATTCGGCTCAAAAATTTATTGCTTTTACAGCAAATGGGGTTTTAAAGCCCAACTTCATAAAAAAGGTAAATAACCAAAACCTACATGGTATTCAGCAGGCTGATTACGTTATTGTCACGCATCCGTTATTCATAGATCAAGCCAATGAATTAGCAGACTTTCATGCTAATAACGCAGGTTTTTCAACAGCTGTAATCAGCACAGAAGAGGTGTACAATGAATTTTCAGCGGGGGCTCAAGATATATCTGCTATTAAGCACTTTAACAAGATGTTGTACGACAGAGCCATTCAAAACGGCACCAATAAGCCCAGGTATTTATTGTTGTTTGGAGATGCCTCTTATGATTTAAAAGACAGAAATACTCAAAACACCAATTTTGTTCCGGTTTACCAATCTAAAAATTATTTAACTCCTGCAGATGGCTCCGGGATTGAGGCCTCGTATTTAACCGATGATTATTTTGGGTTATTGGATGATTTAGAATCCGATAAACTCACTGACATTGTAGATGTGGGCATTGGCAGGCTCATGGTGAAAAATACACTAGAAGCGCAACAAATGGTCGATAAAATAAAGGCGTATTACCATTCAAATGCTTTGGGAGACTGGCGAAATGTTGCCGCTTTTGTGGCTGACGATGAAGATGGCAACATACACATGAGCCAATCCAATCAACTCTCAAACATCAGCCAAGACAGCGCCGATCAATTAAATTTAAAAAAAGTGTTTTTTGATGCTTTTTTACAGCAAACATCCTCTTCGGGGCAACTCTATCCTGACGTAAACGAGCAAATACAAAACGCCATGAAAAAGGGCGTGTTGGCTTTAAGCTATACCGGCCATGGCGGTGAAACAGGATGGGGGCACGAAAAAGTCTTAACCACTAATGAAATTAATGCATGGACCAACCTTAACAACATGCCTGTTATGATTACTGCGACGTGTGAGTTTAGTCGATTCGACGATCCAGAACGCACCTCTGCAGGTGAGCTGTGCTTATTAAACCCTGAAGGAGGCGTTATTGGTATGCTTACGACCACTCGGCTTGTGTTTGCAGGCCCCAATTTTTTAATTAGTAAAGCCTTTATTGAAAATGCATTTAGAAAAAACGCCAACAATGAAAACCCTAGACTTGGCGATTTAGTGCGTTTAACCAAGGTGTTTGGCCCTAAAGTTGTAAATACTAGAAATTTTTCATTGCTCGGCGATCCGGCTGTACAATTGGCACTGCCAAAACTGAAGGTGTATACCACCGCCTGTCCCGATACTTTAAAAGGGCTTTCGCTAGTCACAATCAAAGGATTTATAGGAGACGATAATGGGCAAATACAAACAGATTTTAATGGCGTATTATACCCTAAGGTTTTTGATAAGGCTAAGACCATCCAAACCCTGAATAACGATGGAGTGGGCGTATTCTCTTTTTCTGATCAGTCGACTCTTTTATTCAATGGTAAGGCATCGGTAACTAATGGTGAGTTTGAATTTTCTTTTGTAGTACCCAAAGACATAGGTTTAAATTTTGGAGCAGGTAGAATCAGTTACTATGCAGAAAACGGACTTATTGATGCCGCTGGAGTACATGATGATTTTTTAATTGGAGGGATAGATACTACCGCGTTGGCAGATCAAAAAGGTCCTGAAATCGAGTTATTTTTAAATAACCGAGATTTTGTATTTGGGGGGATTACAAATCCGTCTCCGAAATTACTTGCAGACATCGAAGATGAAAATGGTATTAATACCACCGGAAATGGCATAGGACACGATATTACTCTTATTATCGATGAAGACTCTCCCAATAAAATAATATTGAATGAAGAATTCCAGAACGAACTTGATTCTTATCAGAAAGGTTCTGTGCAATATGATTTTTCTGATTTACCTCTTGGCAAACATACCTTAAGACTAAAAGCCTGGGATGTACATAACAATTCAGGCGAAGGGTATTTAGAGTTTTACGTTACCTCATCTGAAGACTTGGCCTTAGATCACATTTTAAATTATCCTAACCCCTTTACTACCCAAACCAGTTTTTTCTTTGAGCATAATAAACCCGCTTCTACACTTAGTATAAAAATAGAGATATACACCGTGTCTGGTCGAAGAGTAAAAACCATTCATCGAAATATCTTTTCAGAAGGGTTTCGCGTAGGCCCAATAGATTGGAATGCGCGTGATGATTTTGAGCAGCCTTTAGCCAAGGGTGTATATGTGTATACATTAAAAGTGATCTCTCAAAAAGGAGAGATAGCCTCAGAGAGAGAAAAACTTGTGATTTTAAAATAAACTTGCGGTCAGGATAATAAATTTCGTACTTTTACGTTTGGTATAAAGCGATTCAATTAAAATGAAGCATTACATTTATAAGACATTTAGTTTCTTTTTTGGCCTGGCACTTTTTATGAGTGGGCAGGCGCAAAGCATTGGCGGAAGTGATGTTACTGTAACTGGAGCCGCAAGTTTAAATACGATTACTACAGCTGTTCCGTTTCTAATGATTTCTCCAGATACTAGAGCAAGCGCTATGGGAGATGCAGGTGTAGCCACATCACCAGACGCTAATTCTATTCATTGGAACAATGCAAAAACAGCTTTTGCCTCAGAAGATTTTGAACTTTCGCTCTCCTATACACCATGGCTTAGAAAACTAGTGAGCGACATTAGCTTATCGTACCTATCCTTTTATAAAAAAATTGACAAACGAAGTGCGGTGAGCGGATCGTTGCGTTATTTTACCCTTGGCGACATTCAATTTACCAACTCGTTTGGTCAGAACACCATTCAATTTAGACCTAATGAATTTTCTATTGATGCTGGGTATAGCATGCAGCTTTCAGAGCGCTTTGCATTTGGTACAGCGATAAGATTTGTAAATTCTAATTTAACAGGGGGCATTAACGTACAAGGCACAACCACTAAACCAGGTAGAGCCATAGGAGTAGACTTATCGGGGTATTATGTGAATGATGATGTTGAGTTTAGCGGAAAAGATGCTGAATTGGCACTCGGCTTTGCCATTACTAATATTGGCAACAAAATGTCTTATTCTGAAACAGCAAAGCGAGATTTTATTCCTATCAACTTAAGATTGGGCCCAAGATATACTGTTAATTTTGACGAATTCAATCAACTTTCGTTAACTCTTGATATCAATAAACTGTTGGTGCCAACTCCTCCGGTATATGCCGTTGATTCTAACGGGGTTACTTTATTTGACGACGACGGATCTCCGGTTATTTTAACAGGAACAGATCCTAATAAACCTGTTGTAAGTGGCATGTTTGGTTCATTTTCAGATGCGCCAGGTATTGTGCTTAGAAATGAAGATGGCGATATATTATACAATGACGATGGTTCAGTGCGTATTGACAAAGGCAGTCGCTTTAGTGAAGAGTTAAGAGAGTTTACTTTGGGGTTTGGAGCCGAATACTGGTATAACCAACAATTTGCCGTAAGAGGCGGGTATTTTTGGGAGCATCGCTTAAAGGGGAATAGAAAATATTTTACTTTAGGGGCTGGGGTCCGCTACAATGTATTTTCTTTAGATTTTTCATACTTAATACCAGCATATTTTGGCGGAAATGTGCAAAGGAGTCCTCTTGAAAACACCATTCGTTTTACATTAGGGTTTAACTTCGGAAAGCTTGGCAAAAACACTAAGTCAACGCCTGCTGTTGACGGAACATCTAATTAGTTGTTAGAAATACCTTGAGTAATTTTAGAATAGGATTTGGCTTTGATGTGCATAGATTAAAGCATGGTATTCCTTTTTTTTTAGGGGGGATTAAAATTTCTTCTGATTTTGGTGCTGAGGGGCATTCAGATGCAGATGTATTAATTCATGCTATTTGTGACGCGCTTTTAGGCGCAGCCGGATTAAAAGATATTGGCTATTATTTTCCGAATACAGATCCTAAATACAAGGGGATAGACAGCAAAAAATTACTTTCTGAAGTGCTCGATAAAATAAAAAGCCTTGGCTATTCAATCGGGAACATTGACAGCACCATAACGCTTGAACACCCTAAATTAATGGCGTATATCGACCAAATGAAAGATGTATTATCTAAGGTTCTAAATATAGATACAGATCAGATAAGTATAAAAGCAACTACTAATGAGAAACTAGGGTATGTAGGTAGAGGCGAAGGAATTAACGCTCAGGCAGTAGTCTTAATTTTCAAGAATTGATTTTAAATCTTTAAGCCCTTGGTCAAATAGAGCTGCTAGGTTTGCAGATTCACTCTCAAGTAAAAAGGCATTTACTGGAACTGGCATTTTCATCTCTACTCCCCAGACAACTTTAGTGGTGTTAGAATCTATGAATTCTGTGCGCATATAAGGCTCAGACTTTACTTCAAAAGGCTCTGTAAATTCAAGATCCCACACAATTTCTTTACCTTGGTCAATTGATTTTAATGCTAAAGTGCCATTACCCACTTGTTTATGAGTGCTCTTCCAAGCATGTACAGATCCTATTTCACCATCAGTGCCCTGGAAAGTTCTTTGGGTATTAGGGTCCATTTTTGCCCAAGGGCTGTATTCAATTTGATTTTTATAATATTTTATGTAATTGAATATGGTTTGATGATCAGAAGCTATTTCAATGCTTTGTTCTACAAGTTTAGTTGTTGGTTTTGAAGACGCATAAAAATAAGTAATAGCAAAGGCCGCAACAATTAAAAGAAGTAAAAAGAGAATGATTTTTTTCATGTGGCAAATATAATTATTCTGATTCATTCTTCTTTTTTTGCCATTTGCCATATAGCATCCATTTCTTTAAGGCTCATCTTTTTGAGAGATTTATTTTTTAATAAGGCATGATTTTCAATGTAATTAAAACGGCGGATAAATTTTTTGTTTGTTTTCTCTAGAGCCATTTCAGGGTCTATATCCAAAAAACGTGCGTAATTAATCAATGAAAAAAGCACATCACCAAATTCACTTTCAATTTCTTGTTTGTCTTCTCTTTGTATGGCCTGTTTTAGTTCATCAAATTCTTCATTGCATTTTTCTAATACCTGAGTGGCGTTTTCCCAGTCAAACCCCACAGATTTAGCTTTATCTTGTATGCGAAATGATTTAACCATTGGGGGCAATGCACTGGGGACTCCTGAAAGAATGCCTTTTTTTGTACCGCCTTCTTGTTTTTTTATTTCTTCCCAGTTTTTTTTAACCTCCTGGGCATTATTCACAGAAGCATCTCCATAAACATGCGGGTGTCGCCTAATTAATTTAGCACATAAATGACTAATCACATCTGAAATATCAAAGGCCTTTTTTTCACTTGCTATTTTGGCATAAAAGATAATGTGTAATAAGACATCTCCAAGTTCATTTTTTATTTCTTCTAAATCATCATTTGATATTGCTTCAGATAGTTCGTAGACTTCTTCTATGGTGAGTTTTCTTAAGGAGGCAATGGTTTGTTTTTTATCCCAGGGGCACTTTTCTCTTAACTCATCCATGATCAGTAAGATTTTCTGAAAAGACTCTTTTTCTTTTTCTTTCATTGGCTCTAATTTTTTATAAACACACTTCTTTTCTTAGATTCTAAATGTTTAATCAGATAAAGCCCGTTTTCCATGCCAGATACATCAATATTGGTTGAGGATGTTTTTAACATAAGCTGACCCATGTCATTGTAAATTTCAAAATTACTTTCTTGAAAGATAGGTGGTGTTTTAATGTGAATAAATGAGTATGCAGGATTAGGATAAACAGAATAGATAAGGTCAGTAGTTTTGTTATTTTGACTAGTCAAGTTACAAGAAGATTCATATTGTGTAAGTAATGAGTTATCCTGATAGAAAGACAATAGATCGTCACTGCAGTCGTTCCAAGACCCAAATCCATCATTGCCATCATATGACCAAAAAAGAACACCTGACCAGTTATTTTCTTTAGCGGCATTAAGAGTAGCTAAAGGCGGGTATAAGGAGCTATTTGCAGGTGTTTCGCCAATAAAAGTGGGCTTATCTAATCCCCAAAAATCAAAATCATATATGTATGGGTCAAACCCAAAAAGGCCCATCCAAGACCAGTAATGGATTTGATAAAAATCTAAACAAGCATTTGGATGATTTATAACATTAAGCATCGCGCTATCAGACCACCAGTTTCCTTGTGCATTAGATTGGGTACTCATCCACCCTAAAGAAGCAGAACCTACAGTCACTAATAAATCTGAATGGTCGTGTATAGCTTTTGTCTGCATTGCCACAAACCGCTGCATATGTTTTTTACTTACTGTACTATCTACCGTATTTATATTAAACGTATTTTCTGTGATGCCCCACTCTGGCTCATTGATTACATCAATAGCCAAAAGATTACACTGGTCAGAATACCTGATCGCTAATGGTTCTAACACCTGATGGATATAACTAAGTGTGGCTAAACTATCGTTAATTAAGGTATGATGCATGCCCGCATACACTCCGGCTACATTGGTGTAATCTTTTAACATATCAAAAGACCACAAACAAAGAATCACTAAAATATTTTTTTGTTCTGCATAGTCTAAAAAATGATCTAGATCTGAGAAAAAAGTAGGTGAAAGACCAACCACCTGATCATTTGCGTTAAACTCTGGAGAAGATCGACCATCTGCATGCACCCACACACGAACGGTATTAACACCATTAGACGCGCATTGATTTAACACATTTTCAAAATAAGCGGTATTATAATTTTCGCCAAAATCTTTTGCAAAATCTCTCCAAGGAATATTTATGCCGTGTATATAGATTGAGTCACCTCTAAAAAAAAGTTTTTCTTGGCATACGCCATAGGTGTGAGCGCCTAATAAAAAGGCAATAAGTAACAGATTTATACTTTTCTTTTTTTCCAATGGTTAGGTAAAATCATGGAGGCACATAAAACAAACATACTGTAAAACGGGTAAACAAAAAACAGGGCTATTGTCCCTAAGGTGATAGGCATCCATTTTTTAATAAAAAAAAGTTCTATCCATACTTTTAAGCCCACAAAAAGCAATAAAAGTGGGTTGAAAAAAGAGGCACACACACTAAATATGTGAATGACATTTAAAAGAAAAAAACCACCACCTATTAATTTTAGATGTTGTGTTTGCGCTTTAGACGTTTTATGAGCCCATCGCATGCGTTGAGAAAGTAAACTGCGCCAATTATTTTGCCCATGTGTTTCAGCAAAAGAATCTTTATTAATGATCACGCAGATCTTCTTTTTTGCTGTGTAAAAGCTTTCTAATAAGAAAAAATCATCTCCAGAAGCGGTGTTGATGTGTGATGCATATCCCCCCACATCATAAAAACAGTCTTTTTTAAAAAATAAATGCGCGCCACTACACAAAACAGGTAGATGTAATAGAGCAGTTTGCCTAGTCAACACCCAAAGCAGTTCTTGTTCTAAATACTGTAATTTATGTAGGAACGTACTGCGTATTTTAAGACAAACTTTACCGATTAAAAAATCGGCATCAGAATTTAAAAACATCTGATGTGCAGCACTAATCCACCCTGAAGCATAGGTGCAATCTGCATCGCATGTGCCAATAATAGGGTGTTTTGCTTTTTTAATGCCATATAAAAGAGCTTGTTTTTTACCTGTAAGATGCTGAGGTAAATGTAAAATAGCCGAGTCAAATTTAGCATTTGAAAGTAATGGTTTTAGCACATCTAAAGAGTTATCAGTAGAGTGGTCATTAACAAAAATGAAGGAGCAATTTTCAAGAGAAAAATCTTGGTTTTCAAAGCTTTCTATTAAGGCTTGAAGATGGTTAGCTTCATTTCTAAATGGAATAATTAAACTGATGCCTAGCCTATGATGTTTTGGAGTAGTCTCAGGTTCTTTTTTTTTGCCTATGCGCAGTTTATATAAACAATAGGCATAAACAAAAAGTATACCAGTAGATAAAAACCCCAGAATGAGCATATGCCTTCAAATTTATCTAAATTTATGAGTAAATAAACACTATTGTGTCAAGAGTAATTTTAGGGGTTGATCCAGGGACGTCTGTTTTAGGATATGGAGTGATTAGAGTTCAAAACAAAAACATTGAGTTGATCACTGCAGGAGTAATACAGTTACAAAAGCTAGAAGATCATTACGAAAAATTACACAAGATATACCAACGGCTTTCTTCAATTATAAAAGAGTTTAAACCTACAGAATGCGCTGTAGAAAGTCCGTTTTTTGGTAAAAACGTGCAGTCTATGTTAAAATTAGGTAGAGCACAAGGTATTTCAATTGTTTGCGCAATGAATTATGGAATTTCAGTTGTTGAATATAGCCCTAAAAAAATAAAACAGTCGGTCACCGGAAACGGCAATGCCTCAAAAGAACAAGTCGCACGTATGCTTGCTTCAATTTTAAAGGGCGATAAAATACCAGATCTTTTAGATGCAACAGATGCTTTAGGAGCAGCAGTTTGTCATTATATGCAAAACGGATCAGGTGCAATTGATTATAAAAAGAAAAGCGGTAAGAAAACAAGTTCTTGGAAAAGCTTTTTAAAACAAAGAGGAGAAATTTAAAACTAGTACAGTGGTTATTTAACTAGTTTTTTTACTGACCGAACTTGTTGTTTAGTTTCAAACACGAATACATAAACGCCTTTTGGCCAAAGATTTGTTGAGATTTGCCCCTGAGAAGTAATAGAACGATGCTCTATTTTTTGACCCAGGTTGTTATAAACGCTAATCATCAGTTGTTCTTTAGCTTTATTTTCAACAATAATATGATCTAAAAAAGGGTTAGGGTAAATAGTGATTTGATCATCTAACAAATCCGTTTCATTTACATGACTAGGCGGAAGAACTACATTTTGGGTTAAAGAGTCAGAGGTCAAAAAAGACCAAGTTTCACTCCAATCTGAGGTATCTGTGTTGTGAATGGCTCTCACTCGCCAAAAGTACCAAGTGCTGTCTTGTAAATTGTTTAAAGCGTGCTCGGTGTCTTCTGAAAATGGATGAGGTGCTATAAATGGATGAGTGCTTTGTTGGAGTAAAGCACTATTAAAAGTTAGAGCAGTATCTACTTCTAGCGCGTAATAATTGGCGGCATCTACACTTTTCCAATTTAACATCACATTTTGCCCCACATGATCGCTTAAGTTTTCTGGAAGATGGAGTGTTGGAGTGTTATCAAATGTGCCAAACAGATGAACATTGTCTAAGAATAAGTTGTTGCCGCCCTTTGGGGTAAACTCAAATTTAATCTGAAAACGTTCATTTAAAAGGTAGCTCGGAACAGAGATTTGATGCGAAGACCACTCTGTAGAATCAGCGGGTAAAAAAGCAATGTTATCTAGAGTGTCTCTTGTAGATAAAAAAGACCCCACTCGGTAATACACTGCTGTCCAGTTTAGGCCGCAATCTCCAGATACAAGCACCCGAAGTATGTCTCTATTTGATGTATTTTGTTGCGCAAACGCATAATTAAAAGAGATTTTAGCAGAGGTTAATCCGCTTAAATCAGCAGCAGAAGAGTACAGATTAATTTTTGAAGAGATATCATGGTTAAAGTTATCATAAAAGATGCTTTTTGAACTGTTGTACCCAATAGAAGAATGAATTTGAAAAGTTGTTTCATTATGATAATCTGCTATCCATCGATTAGAAGGCAGTGTATTAACAGATTCAAAATCTTCAAGATATGGGGGCCAAAATTCTGAAGGGTTTTCAACCAGTATAAAAGCGTTAAAATCTGCACTTAAATTATCTGATGCATTCGATACATCAATGCCTATGTCGTATAATCCAGCATAAGGATACACAAGGCTTATGTCATTTTGTTGTTCAGAAATAAACAATGAAGAATCAGCCTGCCAGGTTCTTTCACAAACACCATAATAAGAGTTGTCAGTTAGGGTTAAGGTGTCAGAAGCACAAATAATTTTTCTATCTGGAGAGACTGAAACGGTACTGAGTTCTGTGACACCTGTTGCCACTAAATTGTTTATAGAATAGAGATTATTTCTTTGGGCAATTGATGAATTTAGTAAAGCTTCCATTCTTTCAGCTTGGCCGTTGGTAAACATTTTTGAGCAAAATGAATACTCCATATAATTTTCAACATTATCTAAACTACCACAGCTTTCACCCTCTAAAGTACAACTGCTCCATCCTATAGACAATGGCGTATCACTAACCCCATCATCCATTTGGCAATTATCGGGCTGACCAGGACTGTTTGAACCACCCCAAAGATGATCTAAATTTAACCAGTGCCCAATTTCATGGGTAAGTGTTCTGTCGTTTTCACCAATATAAGAGGCACTACAAAAAATCGCATCGCTCATGGGCTGATTGTCTACCCAGGCAGGTAAAAATGTGAAGCCCGCAGTGTTTTCACCAACGTTTTTGCCGATGTAGATATTTAAATACTTTTCGCGAGGCCATTGGCGATTTTCCGTCCAGCTATTGTAATAATTGTGAGGCGTATTGGTCTGACTTGTATTGTAACGAACAATACCATTCGTAGGATTACCCTGTGGGTCAATTTTTGCAAGTCTAAATTCAAAATTAGGGTTTCCGATATGAGATTTAAAGGTGTCTAAAACATCATCTAGATCAGTGTTTAAAGCCTGAAAATCAAGGTTTAATCGCTGCATTTGGCCTGTAATTACATCGTCAGATAAATTTTCATTGCCATTTTGATGCAAAATATGGAACACGACAGGGATGATGTAATCAGATGTTTCACAAGAAGATTTTAAAAATGTTTGGGGGGATACAAATCCATTTAAAAAAGAATTAAACGCTTTGTTCTTTTCTTTTATCTGTTCTAATTTGCTTGGATGTGAATGCGCTATGTCTTCAAGATAACTATAGGTCTTACAATGTTGAGAAACACCAAATAATGTAGAAAAAGCAGTGAAAATAAATGTGAGAACAAACTGCTTACTCATTATTCAATAATAAGCTTTTTGGTAAAACTCCCTTTTTGACCTTTAAGTCTTAAAATATAAATGCCACTTGCTAAATGCGCTGTGGAAAAGCCAGAAGCATAAACATCTTTAGAATCGGGTAAAGAACCAGAAAAAATGGATTCTATCTTTTTACCAAATACATCAAAAAGGTCAATCTCAATAGACTGATTGTCTTTAAGTTGAATCATTATTTGAACCCATTCTGATGCCGGATTAGGATGTAACATCATTTTATTGTCGTACGCAAAGCTGTGTTGTGATAGCAAGGGGTCTACTTGAAAACTCCAGGTCGGTGACCAATTGCCTGCAATAAAACTTTCTATTGCTCTTACGCGCCAGTAATAGGTAATGCCTTTAGATAAGGCAGTAGGCACTTCATACTCTGTATCGATATTATTGTGCGTGTTATCTATATAGTTTTTTGATCCTTCTTGTAGAAAGGGGCTGTTGAATGAAGGAGTGGTGTCTAATTGGTATTCATAACTATCAACCGGGTCGTTTAAGGCTTTCCAATCAAGAGTTACAGAATATTGCTGCAATAGCGCCAAGTTTGAAGGACTTTCTAAAACGGGCTCTGAAGAAAAGAGGCCGTCAATGTTTAGATTGTCAATGTAAATATTGTTTCCGCCATCTGATTCAAATTCAAATTTGATTAAACCAAACGAAGAAAGCTCTTGAGAGGCAATGGAAAAACTAAACGATTTCCATTCTGTGCTGTCTTGAGGCACAAAATTTGAAGTTGTGTTTTGAACAGACATTAAACTAGATCCAGCTCTAGAGAGTTTCAATATCCATGTTTTTCCGCAATCAGGAGAGTAATAGGCATTGAGCTTATCTTGATTAGCTGTTATTTTTCTAGCAAATGCTGCTTTAAAGGAAACACTTGCAAAGGTCATATTGCCAAGATCAAACAATGGGCTGATAAGCTCGTCGAACTGTTCTTGACCAGTCACAGAAAAATTATTTAACCACACACTACCCGTAGAATTATACCCCACTGAAGATGTTTCCCAAGAGGTGTTGTCATTTGTAACATCTATTCTGTCCCACTCAAGACTTGGGATTGTTACAGATGAAAAGTCTTCACTAATAGGAGCGGGGCTGCCTGTGTTTTCAATGACCCTAATAATGTTATTCTTGTTTAAACTTAAAGAGCCACTAGTGTTTTCAACAGTAAGATTAATATTTGCAAAGCCAGTATTTTCTAAAATTACTTCAGGGTTTTGACTAGAAAATGTACTATTAGACGCTGAAGTAGACCAATTCCAGGTACTTGGATTGTGGTAAGAAAGGTCATTAAACACAATAGTATCGCCAACACATCCCACATATGAAGAAGGTCTAAAGTCAGCTAAACAAAGATTATCGTTGCCATCAGTGCCAGTAGCTTGTAGATTAGACGCTGACCAAAGGTTGTTTCTGCCCGCCACTGAAGAAGTTAGCGCCGAGCGCATTCGAGTTGCTTGCCCTTGAGTAAACATATGTGTGCAGCTGGCATAATTCATAAAATTTTGAACGTTATCTAAGGTTCCGCAAGACGAACTAGAGCTATTACATCCCCCAAAATTACCAATACAATTTGGCGTATCAGCCACTCCATCATCATCAGAACAGGCCGTTGGATCTTCGACCTCACCATTTCCCCAGGTATGCGGTAAATTAATCCAATGCCCAACTTCATGTGTGAGTGTTTTGCCATCTGAATTAGAACTACCGATAGTACCCACAGCGGTGTGGCGCACGATAATACCGTCTATAGAAGGGTTAAAATTAGCGATTGAAGGGTAATAGGTATATCCTAAGGTAATTCCGCCTGATGCGCCAGCATCTATAGTACGTACCACCCAAATGTTTAAATATTTGTTTCTGGGCCATTGTTGTATTTTAGAGTTATCGCCTGCATTAGAAGTTAAAGGCGTTTGCCAACGATTAATCCCTTTGGTGCAATTTCCTTGTGGGTCTTTTTGAGCGAGTTTAAACTGAATTTCAGCATCTGCGGCAATGCCCGAAAATTGACTAATCACATTTGAAAAATCGGCATTGGTTTTTCTGAAATCTTCATTTAAAATGCGCATGGCATCGTAGACCTGCTCATCGCTAATGTTTTCTGGACCATTTTCGTGTAAAATGTGAAACACAACCGGAATCGTATAAATCGGGCCAGACGCTTTTTGAAGTAAATCAGACTGATATTTATCTTCTAATTTTTGCTTTTCATCGCTGATGTACTTTTCTAAGTTAGGATGTTGGTTTAAAAATTGTTTTTCAAAATAATTCAATCCACAAGGGGCTTGCGCTAAGGCAAAACTTAAGAAGAAAAAACTTGTATAAAAAGAGAATAAAGATTTCATATTACCGTGTTTAGTATGTTGTGATTTAAAGACGAAACTTTAAAGCTGAGCTTACAAATATAAGTCCTGCAAGCTATTTAAGAAAGTATTCCTTAAATTTAAATCAAAATTCACCATCCCCCATAGGTTTATGAGCGATATATACTTAACTCTTGATCAAGCAAAGGATTTTTGTCATAAAAGCGAAAGTACATTGCGAAGATTTGTGCGCAGTGCACTAAACGATAAAGCAACCAAACACGCGATTAAAAAAAAGAAACTTAAAAATGGAGGCTATCAGTATTTAATCTCAAAAAAGATATTAGCTGAAAAGTACGGTATTAAAGGATCGTTAACGCCCAAGCCAAAACGCACTCAAACATCCCCCCAAAAAAACAATTTAACAAGTAAGCCTATCTCGGGATTAGCGATAAAAACGCTGCAAGACTATGTGAAAACTCTGGAGAGCCAATTAAAGGTTAAAGACCAACAGCTCAACGATCAAAGCCATCAAATCTCGGAACTTTTAGAGCGCGACAAAGAGAATCATTTATTGCTAGAAAAAATAAATCATGCACTTATTAAATTTAGAATTCCTGAATTTATAGAAACACAAACAATTCCGATTCAAGCACACGATAATCAGACAGAACAGAGTCTAGAAGAGCTAAGAGAAGATCAAAACAGTTCTGTTTCTGAACAGGTCATTGAGAAAGCAGAAAATCCGGTGAAAAGCAAGGTAAAGAAAAAGAAAAAAAAGAAAAGAAAATCAAAGGCAAATTTTACAGAGTGGCTTGAACAATTTTAGAACCAGACTAGAAGAAAAACTAAGACTTCCTTTACCAAAAATCAGTTCATTTCAAAAGGTTGTTCCGCGATTAAGAGGAGGGATGAGAATTCCTGAAACAGCAAAAAAAAGCGCTGTTTTAGCTATTATTGAACAGGAGAAAGAACAAAACAACATTCTTTTTATTAAACGAAAAAGCGGTCAATTTTCCCATGCCTCTCAAGTCGCTTTTCCTGGAGGTAAAAAAGAACAGTCAGATAAAGATCTTTTAGAGACAGCCTTACGTGAAACTAGGGAAGAAATAGGGGTGGAGATTGAGGAGTCACAAATTATTGGGCGTTTATCTAAGGTGTATATTCCAGTATCAGATTTCAGTGTTCAACCCTTTGTGTGCGTGCTTAAAAGACTCGATGGCTTTAAGCTTTCTATTGATGAAGTGCATTCTGTGCTTCGAGCAGACATTAGCTCTTTGAAAATCACTCATCCGCAAATAGAGCACAAGATGGGCCACACAATAAAGCCTGGGTTTTTAGGTTATTCGGTTAACAAAGAATTTGTATGGGGCGCTACAGCCATGATGCTCACCGAGCTTTTAGATGTTATTGATTCACTTTAATTTTATTATTTGGGGAGGGTAAACCAAATATTGTTTGTTATTATTTGCTTTTTGATTGTGTTGAACACAAAGGGGATTGGCCAAGAAGTGGTGTATAAGTATGTAGATATTAAAAACATTACGTCACTAAATCAAAAAATAGATTCATTGAGTATCGTAGAAAATTCATTTGAGCTTTTGTGCGATGAAAAACCATTAGACAGGTCTAATTACACACTTTTTCCTTGGTCATCAACTCTTGTGATTACATCAGAGGTAAAATGCAAAAATATACGCGCAAAGTATATAACCTATCAGTTTGATTTTTCAAAGGCTTATACACATAAAGAGTTCGAAAAAATAGCGACACCATCAGCGATAAAAGATCCTTTTAAGTATCAATTAGGACAGCCCGAGAAAAAAAAAAGGCTTTCATCTTTGTATAAATCGGGAAGTATTTCAAGATCTATAGGTATGGGCAATAAACAAGATGTTGGTGTTCAGTCGTCTTTAAATCTGCAATTAGAAGGCAAACTCTCTGATAATTTAAATATACGGGCTGCTATAACAGATCAAAACATACCTGTTCAGCCCGATGGAAATACAACACAAATACAAGATTTTGATAATATTTTTATTGAGCTATACAATAAAAAACATGACCTAATCGCCGGAGATTATTACACAGAAAACTCAGAACCCTATTTCTTGAAATACAATAAAAAAGCGCAAGGGTTACATTACCGATACAACAACCAAAAAAATGTTAAACTAGGGCTTGCCGCTGGTGCATCTAGAGGTAAGTTTTCAAGACAAACCATCACGCAAATCGAAGGAAAGCAAGGCCCTTACAGGTTAATAGGTTCTGAAAGTGAATCTTTTATTGTAGTGCTTTCAGGAACAGAAAAGGTATATATAGATGGTCAGCTGTTAACTAGGGGGCAAAATAGAGATTATATTATTGACTATAACACCGCGCAAATAACATTTACACCAAACATATTAATTACTAAAGACAAACGTATCATTGTTGAGTTTCAATACACCGACCAAAGCTATGCTCGATTACTTACAGCATTTAATGTTGAACATAAGATAGATTCATTTAGTTATGCGGTTGATTATTTTTTGGAGACGGATTTAAAAAACCAAGAAATTAATGCAGGTCTGACAGACGCGCAGAAGCTTTTTTTAGCGAGTCAAGGCGATCAGATTCAGTCTGCTGTTTTTTTATCAGAAGATTCTGTTGGGTATTCAGAAGAAAGGGTGTTGTATGAAAAAATAGACTCCTTAGGATACTCAGGGGTTTATAAATATTCCACAAACCCACAAAAGGCTGTGTATAGCGTTCGATTTTCTGAGGTTGGCGAAGCGCAAGGAATGTATAACAAAGTAAATAGCGCCGCAAATGGCAATGTATTTGAGTGGGTTAAACCAGACACTATTGGAGGGATGGTGATAAAAAAAGGACGTTTTGAACCTCTTGTGTTATTGCGAAGCCCTAAGCAAAATCAAATGGCACATTTTCAAGCCAAACAAAGCCATAAAAAAGGGTGGATAGAATGCCAAGGAGCACTGTCAAATCAAAACATTAACACCTTATCGCAGAATGATAAGGCTAATGATTTTGGCACTGCACTTAAAGCGTCTGCCTCTCAAAAGTTACTAGAAAGAAAAAATGCGCTTCTTTTTAACTATGCCTATGAGTTTAACCACAAAAATTTTAGACACATACAATGGTTTAGAGAGCCTGAGTTTTTGCGTAACTGGAATATAACCCAACAAAACACCCAGTCTGAATTACATCATCATGTTGCTCAACTCGCTTATCTTGATACCCTTAAGCAAAATATATCTACTTATTCTTTGAATCACTTGTCTTTAGGCGCTTTAAATTACAAGGGGTTTCAAAATAATATTACGCAAAGATTTTCAAAAAAAAGCCTTAAACTACAAGCTTTAAGTGGTTGGGTTTCATCTCGCTCAACGCTAGAGAATACTAACTTTTTAAGGCATCAATCTACCTTAGAAAATATATTTTCAAATACTTTATCTGTTGGATTAAGATCTGATTTAGAACACAATATAAAAGCAGCCACCCAGACCGACTCACTAATGCCCAATGCCTATAGTTTTACAGATTTAAAACCCTATTTCTTATACCAAGATTCATCGGGTAATCAACTGCAAATTGGATATATCTATCGGTCAGATCGGCATATAAAAAGCAATGTATTATCTCCGTTAAGTAAAGCACATAGTTTTGAAATAGCATCTAAAATAAGACAGCAAAAAAATCTTAAACTAGCACTTACCTCTACATTCAGAGATTTAAGTATACAAGATAAAGACGCAAATTTAACCCCTCAAAAAACCTTACTTAATCGATTAGAAAGCTCTTTTAGAGATAAAAAATCAGCGATGAATGCACAGTTTTTTTATGAGTTAGGATCAGGTTTTGAAACACAAAAAGAGTTTATTTATGTACAAGTAGCGCCAGGCACAGGAAACTATACCTGGGTAGATTATGACAGTTCTAATACAGCTGAGCTTTCTGAATTTGAAGTTGCTGTTTTTAGTGACCAAGCGAACTATATAAAAGTACTTAGGGATGTCAATGCTTTTGTACAAACAAAAAACAACCGCTTAAATCTCTCTTTGGCTGTTCTTCCACAGAAGTGGATTTCTAACACAAAAAATAACATCATTAAAAGAGTATCAACAACAAGTAATTTTTCTATGGATTGGAAAACCACAGAAGAAAATTTGTGGCAAAGCAGTAACCCGTTTTTAATTAACACAAATGACACTCAAGTGGTTGGATATGTCTCGTCGATTCGAAATAGTGTGTTTTTTAATCAATCTTCAAGAGTATATAGTTTAACGTATAATCAAAGTAGTGCAGAAAATAAATTTTTAGCTAATAATGGTTTTGAGCAAAAACACGCATCAAGCCATCAGTTGGTATCTCGGTTTTCAAAATTCAAAAAATGGATATTTGAACACACCTACACCAGGGGCATTAAAGAGCAGGTAAATCTTTTTTTTACACAAAGAAATTACCAGATCAATCGGTCTGAACAAGCATTTAAAATAAGCCACAGAGCAAATAAATACAACCGTGTGATCGTAGATTTTTTATGGACAAAAAACCAAAACAAACCAGATTTAGGAGGGCAAATAAGCACGCAATTAAACGGTGGTATTACGTATAGATACAGTAAAGCTAGAAGCATCCACATAGAAAGCAAGGCCTCAGTAGCCTTTGTGCAATTCAGCAACACTTTGGGGCAAACCTTAAACAATAACTCGCCCATTGCATTTGAAATGCTTTCAGGCCTTCAGGTAGGCAGGAATTATTTATGGAATCTAAACATTCAAAGAACCCTAAAGAAAAAAACCCAGGTTAATATTTTATACAATGGCCGGCTTTCTGAAAAAACGAGCGCAGTACATAGTTTAACCGCTGAGGTGAGGGTGTTTTTTTAGGAGAATAAATTGTTGAAGTTACCCCATTTTTCGTTAGCGAATCTTTCATAAACCTCATTATCATTGAATTTTCGTTCTTTTCTTCAAGGAAAAGGACAAAAAATAAGGATAGAAGAAAATAACTTAAAAAAAAACGGGGTAACTCCAAGATAAATTACTGGAGTTACCCCTTTTTTCATTGATTGATCTTTCCTAGCTTTTATTCTAGTTGAGTTTGTCTTGTTTCACAAGTGAAAATGCACTTTTTTTTTTAAAAAAATGGGGTATGTGTTTTTAGGAATAAAAAAAGCGTTTGAACTTTGTAATTCTCTCTCATATAACAAAAGACAAACGCTTATGAACTATTCACTAATTGCAAACAGATT
>JAHDCS010000022.1 GCA_020629755.1 Flavobacteriales bacterium
ATCTCTAAAATTCAATGATAATGAGGTTTATGAAAGGTTTTCTAATGAAAAACGGAGTAACTTCAATCAAATTAAATGCAAACACAATCATAGAGCTAAATTGTGATAAAACGTCACAAATCTTTATATATAAAAACCAAGTTTCTTCGTTAAAAATACTCACCATAGCTACTGCTATGTCTGTGTTTTTTGCCTCAAAATTTGTCTTTTCTATTAAAAATCTTTTATGCCATTTTATCACAATCTAGCTCTACTAGAGAATATTCTTTAAAAATTTGTATTTTTTGACTAGAAATGGAGAAAAAATCACATATCCCCACAAATAAGTTGTCTGAAGAAAATCAATTGATTAAACAGGCCTATCATCAATTAATCAAATCCAATAAATTTTTAAATAAAAAAGCAGATATACTGGTCATCAAAAAAGCGTTTGATTTGGCTGTAGATGCCCACCGAGATATGCGTAGAAAATCAGGAGAAGCTTATATTTTTCATCCGATTGCGGTTGCAAAAATAGTCTCTGAAGAAATTGGGCTAGGCACCACCTCTATTGTTTGCGCGCTACTACACGACACTGTAGAAGATACTGAGGTAACTTTGGTAGACATTAAAAACTTATTTGGCCTTAAAATTGCTCAAATCATTGATGGATTAACGAAAATTTCTAACCTATTTGATCAAAGCTCTACGCTTCAGGCCGAGAATTTCAGAAAAATGCTTCTGACAATTTCTGACGACATCCGTGTAATTATTGTTAAAATAGCAGACCGTCTGCATAACATGAGAACCATGGGCTCTATGCCGAAAGAAAAACAACGCAGCAAAGCTTCTGAGACACTCTATATGTTTGCCCCCTTGGCACACCGACTAGGGCTTTATCAAATCAAATCTGAAATGGAAGATTTAGGCCTTAAATATACCGAACCTTCGGTGTACCAAAACATTGAGTTAAAACTTGAAAAAACAAAAGAAGTCAGAGAGCGTTTTATTTCTCAATTTATTCTGCCGATTGACAGAGTTCTAAATAAGACTTACGATCACTATGACATAAAGGGGCGAACCAAATCTATTTATTCGATTTGGAATAAAATGAAAAGCAAAAATATTGAGTTTGAAGAAGTCTATGATGTATTTGCCATTCGCATTATTTTGGATGTGCCTATTGAGCATGAAAAAGCCGAGTGTTGGAAGGTGTACTCAATTATCACTGATTTTTACAAGCCTAATCCTGAAAGATTACGCGACTGGATCACCACTCCTAAAAGTACCGGATACGAATCTTTGCACACTACTGTTATGAGCCCAAGTGGACGATGGGTTGAAGTGCAAATTAGGTCTGCTCGGATGGATAATGTTGCCGAAAAAGGATATGCTGCTCATTGGAAATACAAAAAGGTAAATTCAGAAAGTAGCATTGATGAATGGATCAATAAAGTGCGGGATTTACTTGATAATCCAACTGCTGATACACTCGATTTTATTGATGATTTCAAGTTAAATCTCTTCTCTAAAGAGATTTATATTTTTACTCCAAAAGGAGAATTGAAAAATTTACCCATAAAATCTACCGCCTTGGATTTTGCCTTTGACATTCACACCCAAATTGGCGAGAAATGTATTGGAGCCAAAGTCAACTCTAAACTTGTGCCGCTTAGCTACGTCCTTAAAAGTGGCGATCAGGTAGAAATTATTACTTCAAAAAAACAAAAAGTCAAAGAGGGCTGGCTCAATTTTGTTACTACCGGAAAGGCAAAAAGCAAGATAAAATCGTTATTAAAAGATGAAAAAAGAGAAATTGCCAAAGAAGGTAAAGAAATTTTAAAACGCAAATACAAATCAAACAACATCCCGTTTAGTGAAAAAAACATCAGTCTTTTCTGCAACCATTTAAAGCTTGAAACCAATCAAGAACTTTTCTATCGTTCAGCACAAGGCCGAATTGACTTTTCTCTGCTCAAAAACTTTAAAGACATCCAACATCCAGAAAAAGCAACTGCACTTCAACCTGAAGAAGAACAGAATCCTCAAAGTTTGATTAATGCCTATAGAAATGGGAAAAGCGAATTGGTGATTGGCGAGGGGATTGAAAATTTAAAATATAAAATAGCGTCTTGTTGTAATCCTATTCCTGGAGATGAAGTATTTGGATTTGTAACCATTCACCAAGGCATTAAAATACACAGAGTAAGTTGTCCTAATGCGATTCAGTTGTTATCAAATTATGCCTACCGAATTGTGAAAGCCAGATGGACCACCCAAGACCACATTGCCTTTATGGCTGGTCTGAAAATAACAGGAATAGATAATGTGGGGATCATCAACAAACTCACCCAAATTATCTCTAACGATAGAAATGTAAACATGCAATCCTTGTCATTTGAGTCGAAAGATGGTATGTTTGAAGGAAATATAATGGTCTATGTTCACGATACTATGCATTTAAACTCTTTAATAAATGATGTGAAAATAGTTGAAGGGGTTATTATGGTTGAACGAATAGAAAAAGAATCCTAGATAGAGCTAAATTCTGATAAAATGGCACAAATCTTTACACATAAAAACCAAGTTTATTCGTTATTAACTCTACAATGATGGATCAGGCCAAGCAAACATTTCGCCTTTACTTGCAAGAAAAGGGATTTAGAAAAACTCCAGAACGCTTTGCTATTTTTGATGAAATATACGCCAGCAATCAGCATTTTGATGTAGAATTGCTGTATCTGAAAATGAAAGAAAAAAAGTATCGGGTGAGCCGTGCTACCATTTACAATACCATGGAACTTTTATTGAATTGTAATTTAATTAGAAAACATCAGTTTAGCCGAAATGTGACCCAGTATGAAAAATCTTTTGGCACCTCCCAGCACGACCATGTTGTGGTGGCTGATTCGAATGAGGTCATCGAATTTTGTGATCCAAGGATAGAGTCTATCAAAAAAACCCTAGAAGACAAACACAAGATAAAAATTTCACACCACACCCTTTATTTTTATGCAGAAAAATCATCCCCCACTTCAAATACGTAAAGACATTGAATCGTCTACGCTTCATCTTTCAGGCCGATTGATGTCTGTAGAATCTGAAGAAGCCATACAAAAAGAAATGCGAAGCCTACTCAAGACTACGGAGTTGTTAAAAATTAATCTGTCTACTTTAGATTACATCAATAGTTCAGGACTGAATATTCTACTCAAAATTTTCACACAAGTCAGGCAAGAAAATAAAGAACTTGAAATACATCAGGTCTCAGAAAACGTAAAAAAGTTATTTATTATGACTAAATTAAATGCAGTGTTTACAATTGTCAATTAACAAGATAAAAAAATGGCTGTAGATGTTTTATTAGGGCTTCAATGGGGGGATGAAGGAAAAGGTAAAATAGTGGATGTTTTATCGCCTAGATATGATATTATTGCACGTTTTCAAGGAGGACCAAATGCTGGCCATACTTTAGAGTTTGAAGGAATTAAGCACGTATTACACACTATTCCGTCTGGTATTTTTAGAAAAAACTTAACCAATGTAATTGGCAATGGCGTAGTGATTGACCCCATTGTTTTAGACAAAGAGATTAGCTCCTTAAAAGAAAAAAGAGTAGAGATTAACCAGCAACTTATCGTCTCTGATAAAGCGCATTTGATTTTGCCCACGCATAAGTATTTAGATGCGTACTATGAACATTTGAAAGGCGATAAAAAAATAGGTTCTACCCTAAAAGGCATCGGTCCTACATACACTGATAAATATGCGCGAAATGGCATGCGCGTTGGCGATATCTTACATCAAGATTTTAGTGCCAAATACCAAAAACTAAAGGAAAAGCATCTTCAAATAATAGGTGACTTTAAAGCGCCTGGGTTTTCATTAGAAGACACAGAGTCACTTTGGTTTAAGTCTATTGATCGTCTAAAAAAACTACCCATAAAAGACACGGCTTTATACTTAAACACCGCTCTTAATGCCGGTAAAAAAATATTGGCCGAAGGGGCTCAAGGCGCTTTGTTAGATGTTGATTTTGGCTCATACCCATACGTAACTTCCTCTTCTACCCTATCTGCCGGAGCTTGTGTAGGTTTGGGTATTGCGCCTAAACATATTGGTGAGGTCTATGGTATTTTTAAAGCCTATTGCACACGCGTTGGCTCAGGTCCTTTTTTAACAGAGTTAACTGGCAAACAAGGAGAAGCCATTCAAAATGAAGGGCATGAATTTGGAGCCACCACTGGCAGGCCCAGACGATGTGGATGGTTAGACTTAGTCGCTTTAAAATATACCTGCATGTTAAGTGGCGTAGATAGACTAATGATGATGAAAGCAGATGTATTACACATTGTAGAAGAACTAAAAATATGTACCTCGTACAGCAAAGATGGCCAAAAAATTGAGCACTTTATTTCTTCTAGCGATCAAAGCGTTGAGCTAAGCCCCAATTATGAGGTGGTGTCTTCGTGGGGAAAACTAGATCACATAAAAACAACCGGATTGCCCGCAACCTTAGAGGCTTATGTACAAAAAATTGAAGCCTATTTAAACCTTCCTATAGACATTGTGTCATTTGGCCCAGATCGCGAAGAGACCTTATCTATTAAAAAGGTTGATTATAGCCTATAAGTATGAGGTTTTGTCACTTTTTTTTCTTTGTCATTTACTCAGTGGGTGTGTATGGACAATCTACAGACACTTCTAAAAAAAAGATTGATCTGATTCATGCTGATTCTTTAGAATTTGACCAGAGTCTTTCAAATGCCCAAAAATTAAAAGGGAATGTACAATTTAAGTACAAAAAAACGTTTATGTACTGCGATAGTGCATTTCTGTACAAAGACAGTAATATTATTATTGCCAACGGAAATATACGTATTCATAATGACGAAGGCGTTCGCTTAAATGGTGATTCGTTACACTACAATGGCAAAGAGAAAATCTGTACGGTGTCTAAAAATGTATTTTTAGAAGAAAAAGACAAAAAACTAACAGCTCCCGTGATTCGCTACAATCTCGACTCTAAATTGGCCTCTTATTTTGGAGGGGGGATTCTTACAGATAAATCTGAAAACAGCACCTTGACAAGTAAAATTGGGTATTATCACACGGATGACAAGCGCTTTTTTTTCAAAGATAGTATCACTTATAAACATCCTGAGTATGTCATTTATTCAGACACGATGATGCATCATACCAAAAGTGATATTACCACCTTTTATGGCCCCACTGATATTATCTATAACAAAAAGACAACCATTTACTGCTCTTCAGGGTACTTTAACCAGAGAAGTAAAGATTGTCAACTCACCGGTTCAGCCAAAATTTTGGAAGGCTCCCAAAAAATAATTGGAGATAGTATTATCTATAACGACCTTTCGTCACAAGGCGAAGCTTTTAGAAATGTAATGGTGGAGGATAGTGCAAAGCAAATGCGAATTGTAGGGCATTATGCCCGTTTTAATCAAACGGATAGTTCTTACATGATTACAGATAGTCTTTTGTTGACAGACTACTCAACCGAAGACACCCTATATCTTCATGCTGATTCTCTATTTTATGCTTTTGATTCTACCCAAAACTCTAATCTCACAAGAGCTTTTCATAAGGTGAAATTCCATACGCCTTCTATGCAAGGTCTTTGTGATTCATTAGTGATGGCTGAAAGTGATTCTCTTGTTAAAATGTTTAAAACCCCTGTGCTTTTTTCAGACAGCAATCAATTACGCTCTGATAGTATTGTCATAAAAAATAAAAACAATGAAGTGGATACTGCTTTTTTTTATTCCAATGCCTTTTTAATTACTCAGCTTGATTCACTGAAATACAACCAAATTAAGGGCGATAAAATGGCTGCTGATTTTATGGATGGAGATATTAAAAAAATGCATGTTTACTCTTCTGCTCAAACAATATATTACCCTAAAGACAATGAAGAATACATCGGTATTAACGAAGCCTCCTCAGACAAACTAAACATCTTGTTTGATGAGCAATCAAATGTTGAAAAAATTGTGTTTATAAGACCCAATGAATCTAAGCTATCTCCGATAAGCGCATCTAATAAAAAAAAACTGCCTGGATTCTCACTTTTTTTTGAACATCGACCTAAAAATAAAAAAGACCTATTCTCATGGGATTTAAACCAAAACGATAACACTGGGGATAAAACTCTTGATTTGCCTGAAGATTCAAACCCCGACACTCAAGATGCCTCTTCTGTTGAACCTGCCAAAAATGATGATTAAGTGAAATATTTTTTAATCGCAGGCGAATTATCTGGAGATATACATGGCGCTATGCTCATTAAACACTTGCAAGATTTAGACAAAGAAGCCTCTTTTGCATTCTTTGGAGGGGATAAAATGAAAGCACAATACCCCGAAGGATTAAAAAAACACATCAACGAACTTTCTTTTATGGGGTTTATAGAGGTTGTAAAGCACTTAAAAACCATTCTTAAAAACATCGCATATTGTAAACAACAAATAGACTTATTCAAGCCAGATGTAATGATATTCATCGATTTTCCTGGGTTCAACTTACGCCTAGCTCGCTATACATTTAAGCGAAAGATTAAAAATTTTTACTATATCTCTCCTCAAATATGGGCCTGGAAAAAAAAGCGTATTAAAAAAATTAAACGCTTGATTGACAACATGTATGTGATTCTTCCCTTTGAAAAAGCCTTTTATCAAAAAGAAAATTATGAGGTGCACTATTTTGGAAATCCCATTTTAGATTGGACCATGCACAATACAACGCATTTATCATCCCCCCCCAAAATAAAAAATAAAATTGCACTTGTGCCTGGAAGTCGTAAACAAGAAATTGATCATATTTTACCCATAATGGTTAGTGTAGCTGAACAATTTCCAGACTACTCATTTATTATAACCGCAGTATCACATATAACATTAAATGAATATAAAAAACACACTGTTAATCAGAAAAATATATCTATAAAATATGACGATTTTGATCAGATTTTACCAACCTGTGTTGGCGCATTAGTCACTTCTGGAACAGCCACGCTGCAAACTGCACTTTATGGAGTTCCGCAAGTTGTCTGTTATAAAACCTCTAGCATTTCGTACCATATTGCAAAAGCGCTGATCAATGTAAAATACATCAGCCTAGTTAATTTAATTTTAAATAGAGAAGCCGTACCCGAACTTATACAGGATAAGCTTAACACTATAGCTTTAAAAAAGGCGTTTACACACATGATGAGTAAAGAAAATACAGCGCGAATTACGCGTGATTATAAAGAATTATACAAACAGCTAGGTGACGGAAAGGCAAGTGAAAAGATTTGCGCACACATCTATCAATCTCTCTGTAAAACATGAACGTCTATCTGCTTATTCTTCTTTTATGTTTTAGTCAGTTAAGGGCTCAAGAAAATATCTCGGTAGGGCTTAATCCGTTCGAGAACACCAAAGCCTTTACTTTTAAAACTCTATCAGGAACCTATCAGACGAAATACCTTAAAATTTCTAAATCAAAACAATTAAGCATTAAGGTATATACTGGTTATTTCACTATTGGTGAAAGTACGCAAAGACTAACATCACTTTTTTTAAAGCCAAATGATAAAAATGCGCGTTTCACCCTCTTTGATAGTCGCTCATCTCACTTAAAATCTTCATACAGCTACCAGGGCACTCTGACCATTAAACTTGAAGATAACAAGTTGACTTTAATTAACACATGCCCGTTGCCTGAATATTTATCTGGTGTTATCCAGGCTGAAGCAGGTACTGAAGAAAATACCGAATACTACAAAGTACAGGCTATTATCTGTAGAACCTACGCACTTAGTTATCTGTTTAGGCACAAAGAAAGCGGATATAATTTGTGCAATACCGTGCATTGTCAAGTATTCAAAGGCACCAAAGTATACAACTCAAACATTACAAAAGCAGTAAAAAAGACAAAGGATCTACTCTTAGTTGATCAAAATGCACAGTTGGCCCATACATTGTTTCACAGCAATTGTGGAGGCGAAACAGAATATGCACAAAATGTCTGGACCTCTGAAAAGCATTATTTATCTGCCGTTAAAGACTCATTTTGTTCAAATAAAACGCATGCTACTTGGACAAAAAAAATGCCCCTTTCTGAAGTTGAATTGTATTTTCACCATCAAATGGGCGTACCCAAACATCTTAATCTTTCTGACTATTTAAAAAAAAGAGTCGATGCTTCAAGAGCTCCCTTTTTTATTGAGAAAGAGTGTTATGATTCTAAATCTCTGAGAAAAGCATTTAACTGGCCTTCTGCCTTTTTTAAATTTTCAGTTGAAAACGACACCCTGCAGGTTTACGGAAAAGGCTTTGGTCATGGCGTAGGGCTTTGTCAAGAAGGCGCTATGGTGATGAGCTATGTCGGCAAAAAATATAGAGAAATATTGCGCCATTATTATAAAGATACGCATCTGATCCGAAAGAAAGATCTCTCTTTTTTTCAAGAAAAAGAAGACGAATGATTTATGTTTTAATCCCAACATATAATGAAGAAGATAATATTGCTGGGCTTGCTCTTGATCTAAACACATTAGAGCCCCATTACGATCTTTACCATGTTTTTTCTGATGACGGAAGCAACGACCAAACCCTTAATGAAATTAATACCCATTTTTCTGATAAAAACACACATGTCATCACTAAAGAAAAAAATATTGGTCCTGGCGATTGTTTTAATAAGGGTTTTGAGTGGATTATAAATCAAGGATTAAATGAAAATGATAAAATACTGACCATTGAAGCAGACCAAACCTCCGATATCGCAACGGCAAACCGTATGATTAAAATATCTAATCTAGGGTTTGACTTAGTATTGGCCTCTGTGTACGCCCAAGGAGGCACTCTAGAAAAAACAAGCTGGCTTAAAAAAGGACTCTCTTTTACCGCAAACATGTTGTTTCGGTTGCTTTTTGATATTAAAATTCAAACAATGAGTTCTTTTTACAGAGTCTATTCGGGTAAATTAATTTTAGCATTACATCATAGATATGGCTCTATTTGTACTGAAAAAGGATTTGTTTGTAAGCTAGAAATCTTAAAAAGATCAATCGCTTTAGACTCTTCTATGATTGAAGTACCCACAAAACTCATGTCTAATAGACGAAAAGGGAAGTCTAAAATGAAAATCTTTAAAACCACCTTAAATTATATGGTTTTTTTGGTGAAAAATAAATGGTAATACAACCTATTAGACTATAGATAATCCGGGTTTAAGAACACAGCTCTTCTATTTGTTTCTCTGAACCTAAGTTAGAAATATTTCTCTGCCAAGCAATGGTTTTCTCTAAGCCTTCATCTAAGCCCACTAAAGAAGAAAAGCCAAGCTGCTTTTTTATTTTTTTAACACAAGGCACTCTTCTTGATACATCTTCGTATTTTCCAAATGCTGAATACGGAATAAATTCAAGCTTTGGCTGAGCGTTTAAGCCATGTATTTTTTTCCAAATTTTTTCAGCTAAACTGAAAATAGAGACCTCTTCATTTTTATCTGAGGCAATGTTAAAGATTTCATTTCTAGATTTCTGATGTTCCATACACAATAAAATGCCTTGAATGGTATCGTCAATATAGGTAAAGGTTCTAGTTTGTTGCCCATCGCCATGTATTTCTATAGATTGATTGCTAAGGGCTTTTTGAATAAACACTGACTGCGGGCCACCCCACCATGATAGGTTTTGGTTTGGGCCGTAAGCACCAAAAAAACGCATCAAAGTATACGTAAAATCAAATTCTTGAGCATGCGCTATAATCGCATGTTCAGCGTACATTTTTGAGCATGCATAAGCCCATCTTTTAACTTGCGTAGAGCCTAAAACAAGGTTAGAGTTTTCTGAAAAAGGCAAAGCATTGTTTTTCCCATACACATCTGAAGTAGATGCAAATACTAAATGTGCACGATCTAATTTCGCTTTTTCTAACACATTCTTTAAAAGCAAATCGTTGACGTAAAGCGTTTTGTAAGAGTTTGTATACCGAGGGATTTTCATAGAAGCCAAATGAACAATCACATCCACCTTATCTACTTTATCGCAAAGAGCATACGAACAAAGATCTTGTTCTATAAACTTGAAATTGGGGTGATCTAAAATTGAAGCAATGTTTCGCTTTTCACCAAAAGAATAATTATCAATTCCAATTACCTTGTACTCTTTGTCTAACAACCTATTTGCTAAGTTAGAGCCAATGAAACCAGCCGCTCCTGTTACTAATATAGTCATGTGATATATTTTTCTTTAAAGTGAATACCCATCGTTTCTAGCTCCTCTAAGATAGGCAAGTATACCTGCTTATCTGAAGGAATTAAAACCCCTTTTAAATTATCGTGCCTACCTTCAATAAGGTGCTTTACAAAAATAGCCAACGGTAACCCAACGGTTTTAGCCATTGCCGTGTATTGTTGGTCTTGACCTAAAACAACCAATGCACTTTCTCTGTCATATGATTTTCCGTTTAATTCATACATGAATTTATGCCACATGACAATCATGTCTTTGTCGTTTTCTTCGAGCTTTAGCTTTTGTTCAAGAATATATTGTAAAATACCAGCAGGTGTTGCTTTTTTTAGGGGGATGGGTGTATTTTCAAAAATACCCAACCACCTGAGCTTATCCATAATCTCAGAATCATGATCAATTTTTAAATAATGCATGAGCTTTAGCTCTACTGAATCAGTAGGATGGTATACTAAAAATGAATTAATAAATTCTCTAAACGTAAGCTGATCTGAGTGCTCAATTACAAAATGATCGTCCGTTACCCCCAATTGCACAAATACATCCCAGAGTTTACCAAACCCTGGCCTTCTGAAGGTTCCTCTATACATGGTTTGAACGTCTGGCAAACCATATAAATCAATATAGGTTAATGAATCTCTATTTGCATAGGCCTCAAACATGCCGTAATTATCAATTTCTATAAGTTCTGTTCGTCTAAATAGTTTATGGTATGGAATATACTTTTCTTTGCCTTGTTGTAAAAATTTAACCGCTCCGCTACTGCCTGCAATAACTACATATTTTGGATTCCAGGTAAATTTATAGTGCAAAGGATTATTGTCTGATTCTGGTGAGAGAAGCCCGCCAGTAAATGTTTCAAATCTGGTGATCTTACCGCCCTGTTCTTTCACCCAATCAATCACGCGAAGCGCTGACATATGATCTAATCCAGGATCTACCCCGATTTCATTCATAAACACCAGCCCTTTTTCAGCCACTTGATCTTGCCACTCTTTCATTTGTTTAGAGACATAAGATGCCGTAATAAAGTGTGTATTAAAATTCAAACAATCTTCTGCTAAAATGGGATGTAAAAAGGCAGGCAACATAGAAACCACAATATCTGCACCTTCTATAATAGCCCCTCTTTGCTTGTTCTTGTGAATGTCTAAATCTGTAAATTCAATCGATGAGGCCTGATATTTTGCTTTAATTTTAGAGGTATCCCTATCACAAAAATGTAAAGAAATACCGTGCGTTTTAATGCATTTAATCAAGTACTCTACCAAATAAATAGAGGATTTTCCAGACGATCCAAATACAACAATTTTTTTCATGTTCTAATAATATGCACTAAAGTAAAAAACAGTTTGTTAATTTTGTGAGATTAATGGAAGGAATTATCATTACACCACTTAAAGATATTCAGTATTTTAATCAACTCTCAAGACTTAATAAAGTCATTTGTCTTGGCGTATACTTAACTATTTTTATTAGCTCAATAGTCTTAACCACCTCTCCTTTCGAGTTTTATTTAGGATATATTGTAATGATTGGCCTGTTTCCTTTTTTCATAGGGCGTTTTAAAATACCTCCACTCTTTATTTATCTTTCTGTCTTTTATTTACTGATTGGTTTTTTTAATATCTATTTTGGCAACAACACCTTTCGTTTATTTTTCAAAGTGTATTTAGGGGTATTTTTTTCTTACTTGTTTTATTATTATGTGATTGAGGCCTTTGCAAAAAATGTGCATTTTCTTTTCTCACTCTATCTAAAAGGCGCTTATTTAATGACCTTTATAGGGCTTATTCAATTGTTTTTTTATTTGGTGGGATTTGAACCCGGATACAACTACTCTTGGTTTTTAACTAAATCTGCTTATGTAGCCGGCGGAAACTTAGGCATTCGGATCAATTCGCTTTATACAGAACCTTCTCAGTATGCCATTATTCAGGCGCCCGCCTTATTTGTCGCATTTATTCAATTAATAAACAAAGAGTACTCTTTTTACACTACACGGCAGTGTATACTCACAATTATAATGTATGTACTCAGTTTTTCAGGGGTTGGATTTGTTGGGCTATTTATCACGCTTGTTCTTCTCACCATCACTTACGGAAAAATACGCTATCTGACCTTCTCTTTACCCTTTATTCTTTTAATTACATACTATTTGTATAATAACGTAGATGAATTTAAAAGCCGGTTTGATGATACCACTACTATTTTTTCTACTTCTGAATTTGAGCTCGGGAAATCACATGGCTCAAGTATTATTTTATACGATAATTTTGTAGTTGCACTTGAGAATTTTAAAAAAAACCCTTTGTTTGGTACAGGCTTAGGTTCTCATCAAATTGCATTTAAAAAATACTCGATCACCAAACACATTCGAGAATATGGGTTTTCAGGCAACAGTGCAGACGCCAACTCTATGTTTCTTAGAATTGTATCAGAGTCGGGACTGATGGGTGTTGTACTTCTTATCTGGTTTTTATACCGGTTTTACATCCCCCCAAATACAAATAGTCAAGAACATTACTGGGTCTATTCAAATGGAATTCTAGTTTTAATTGCACTCTTTTTATTTAGACAAGGCCATTATTTTATTAACGGCTTTCCGTTTTTCGCTCTTTTGTATGCGTATTTAAAAAGCGCCTCTGAACATCCCCTTTCAGACGCTAAAAATTAGCGTTTTACTCTTGATGCTAATCTCATAGAAGGCTTCTCGACCCACAAATAAAAGAACCAAGAAGAAAGGATACTCAACCCTAAGGCCACTAAAACCAAAATGATTTTTAAAAAGGAATGCGTGCAGTATTTTAAAAAGAAATTAACAATAGGGCTTCCAAAAACAAAATGTAATAAATACAATGAAAATGAAATTTTACCCAAAAATTTAAATACAGGAGGATTAAAATCCCTACAAAAGTGAACTACAATTAAAAATAAAACAGCCAACATAAAATCTATGACATCATACAAATACCAAGACAGGAAGAGCAAAATAAAGGTTTGCAAAATAAAATCAAAGAGCGCTGTTTTCTTTGTAAGCCATAACACATAATTAATACCAATATAAAAATAGATGGCCCATGAAAAAAAGAGCTTCGAATTTGAGCTAATCAATGAAAAACCAATAAAAAGCATCCACATCAGGTACTGTGAGAGGCGTGACTTCACTAAAAACGGAAACAAAAGCGCTAAAACAATATAGTATTGAAATTCAATCGCCAAGGTCCAATAGGCCGGATTAATCCATACCGCATCTTTAAAAAAAGGGATTAAATACCCAAGATGCAAGCATACATCACTAAAAGTGGGCAACAAACTGACCTTTGCTGTGCCCGGCACAAATTCTCGTAGATACAAATACCCTAAAGTCAGAACAATAGAAGTATGGAATTTCTATACGCAGAATCCGCCGGTATAAAAAATGTAAAAAATAAGAAATCTCAGCCTTATACGAACGTTGAATCATCGAAAGCGGTATGACTACTCCAGAGATTAAAAAAAAAAGATCAACGCCCCTACTGCCTTCTTTAAAGATTATTTTTATCCACTGATTTGAGGTAAAGCCTGTGGTGGTGTAAACAAAATGATACAAACACACCATAAGAGCCGCCACACCACGCAAAGACTCGATTACTGGAATAAATATTTTGGTTTTATTGTGCAAGCTTTTCAATTGTTTTACACCAGCTATCTAAGCTAATGTGTTTAGATTGCCGATGACTTATTGCAGACATCTTTAGTAAGGCATCCTGATTGAGCAACATCATGCTTTGCATGGCCTGAGTCAATGACTTTTTATCTTCTGCCTTAAAAAGAAAACCATTCTCACCAGGCTTTAAAAAGGCAGTATGGGCACCTACTCGATCGCTTAAGAGCAAGGGGAAACCCGCCGCCGCGAATTCATGCACCACTACCCCCCAGGGCTCAAAAAAACTAGGCAGAATAAATACGCCAGTGTCTTTTAAGTACCCCGCAAGTTCTTTAGGCTGAATAAATCCAAAATGCTTGATTTTTGAATGCTTTAAAGGCTCTACATTGCCTGTACCTATACACCAAAGTTCCCAATCTTTGAATTCAGGCTTTTTCGCTAATTCTGAAAACACTTCCCACAAAAGTCCAATGCCTTTATGCTGAACATAACGCCCAAGGTAAATCATTCGTTTGGGAAAAGAGTGTTGTTTTTCTTTACTCATTTTAAGATAGAGATTCGAAAAAAAGGATGTATCACAACAATAAAAACCTTCGTGAATATTTTGAGTCTTAAACCCTAGCTTTAAGGCGTATTTTCTTTGCGGTGCACCTGGCACGAAAGCATCAGAAAAAACAGTTGAAAAGTAGTATTTACCCATTAGGGTATTTACATGTTGTTTTAAGCTGCCCTCCCAGTGATTGTCAAGCAACAAAACTCTCTTACACACCTGCTTAAGCGCTTTACATACCCGTAAATAAGGCTTATACATCCACCCAGAACACAACACTAAATTAGGATTAAGCGCGCACACCTTTTCTTTTAACTCATCTGGAGAAAATTTTTCTCTTTCAAAAACATTGAGCCCTGAAAAATCAAAATCAAAAGGCGCCTCTTTATTGCGTTTTTTCTTAAACACATAAACGCTAACCTCTTTGTTTTTAACAAGATGTCTTAAACAGGCTAAAGTATATTCTGCTAATTCTTCGTATAAGACTACAATTCGCACACAGCGAAAATATAAAGTTTTAGCCTATTAACGTACATTTGTGCTGTGTGTGGTATAAATGGCATTGTAGACTTCTCTAAATCTGAGCGCAATTTTAATGCTGAAATTAAAGCCATGAACAATGCGTTAAAACGACGTGGCCCCGATCACCAAGCCTTTGTAAAACACCATCACATTACGCTTGGGCACACCCGTTTAAGTATTCTTGACACCCATCAAAGATCGCACCAACCCATGCAAGATCACAGTGGCACTTATAGCATTATTTTTAATGGTGAAGTGTACAATTATGTCGAGCTGAAAAATGAGCACCTCCCAGAAGTGCCTTTCAACACCCATTCAGATACTGAAGTAGTTTTAGAGATGTTTAAAAAATATGGCCCAGACTGCCTAAGTCATTTTAATGGCATGTTTGCCGTTTGTATTCTAAATCACAGCACCCATGAGGTTTTCTTAGCAAGAGATCGAATGGGCATTAAGCCTTTGTATTACTCTATAAGTGATAACGCCCTTATTTTCAGCTCTCAATTGAAAGGTATTTTATCTTCTGGTTTAATTAAAAAAACATTAAATAAGCGTGCTTTAAACGATTACTTGCGCTGGCAAAGTGTGCCTGAACCTTTTTCTATTATAGAGAATGTACATGTTTTTCCGGCCGGACATTACGCACTTTTTAAATCTAAATGGAATAGTCCAAAAGCCTATTTCTCATTTAAAGCCTCTACCCCACTAAAATCAACGCCAAAACAACAGGCTCTCCAAAACATTCGTTCTCTTTTTTTTAAGGCTGTTCAGTTAAGACTTAGAGCTGATGTTCCTTTTGCTGCCTTTTTATCTGGAGGCATTGATTCTTCTGCTATTGTGGGCGCTATGTCACATACAAAAAAAGACCACACACACAGTTTAAGTGTCGTCTTTAATGAAAATGAATACTCTGAAGAAAAATACGCCCAACTCATCGCTAAAAAATTTGAGACTAAACATACCAATATTCGCTTGCAAGCCACAGACCTTTTAGAGATGATTAATCCAGCCTTACAGGCTATGGATCAGCCTTCTGCTGATGGCATTAACACCTATTTGATTTCAAAGGTTACTAGAGAAAAAGGGATAAAAATGGCGCTCTCAGGGCTAGGCGGCGACGAGCTTTTTTGCGGATATGATCTGTTTGTAAGACTAAAAAAAATACACCGTCTAAAATTTTTGTTTGCTATCCCAAGGCCATTGCGTGTTTTAGTGGGCAAAATCCTATTTTTCAAATCCACCACTGCGCATCAAAAACTAAAAGAAATCGCTGCACTTCCGGCATATAATATAAAAGCCATACATGAGATTTTACGCTCTACCTTTAGCGCAAAAGACATTAAAGCCTTTACAAGCTTTACCCCATCCACCCCCCATCCACACAATTCTACATTTAATACAGACACACATTTATTTAGCGAAGTTTCACTTTTAGAATACCAACAGTACTTAAAGCACACCCTTTTGCGAGATTCAGATGTAATGAGCCTAGCTCACGGACTTGAAGTCAGGGTCCCTTTTTTAGATCATCAACTTATCACATACGTGCTTGGTTTATCAGATCAGCTGAAGTATCCGACGGTACCGAAAAAACTTTTGTTAGAAAGCCTTGGCGATATGCTCCCAAAAGAGATTACCCATCGTAAAAAAATGGGGTTTACCTTTCCGTGGGAGAAATGGATTAAAAACGAACTTAAGCCCCTATGTGAGAAGGCTATTGACGATCTGGCCAAACGCCCTTATTTTAATACCGATGCGCTTAAAGATTATTTCAACGCTTTTATCAACGGATCTTCTAACACCTCATGGGCACGCATCTGGACACTTGTAGCCTTAGAATTGTGGTTAACAGAAAACCAAATCGAATGAAACCCAAAGTGCTGATTTGTAGTGATTGGTTTGATCCGGCCTATAAAGCAGGAGGACCAATTACCTCTATTAAAAATATTATTGACCACCTCTATGCGTCTTATGACTTTTACGTGCTCTGCTCTGCTTATGATTTACATGATAATACACCGCTAGTATCCTCTTCAGAGCTCAATACATTCATAGACTACAATGCAAAGGCTAAAGTGATGTATTTAAGCACGTCTCATATACATTACGGCTTTATAAAAAAGACGATCCAAAACCTCAATCCTGAGGTTCTTTACTTAAACAGTTTGTTTTCTAAATCTTTTACCCTCTACCCTTTACACCTAAAATTTAAAGGCCGCGTTATTTTAGCCCCTCGAGGCATGCTAGGACAAGCCTCTTTGGCTATTAAACCTTTAAAAAAAAAGCTCTTCATCTCTTTCTCTAAAGCCTTTGGTTTATATAACAATGTTGTGTGGCAAGCCACATCCCCCCAAGAGAAAAAAGACATTCTGAGTGTTTTTAAAACAGCCAAAGTTATACTTGCGCCCAATTTGAGTATTAATGCGCGTAAACAATCAAACAAAAACAAAAAACCAAAAGACTTAAGCCTGCTCTACGTCGGACGCATCAGTCCAATAAAAAATCTACTGGGCTTACTTGAGCTTTTAGAGACTTTACCCCTTGCTCTTCAGAAAAAAATAACGCTAAATATTATTGGCCCTAAGGAAGATGAAACCTATGCGCAAAAATGTGAAAAAGCAGCCCAAAAATTAAACCTTAAAGCATTTTATTTTTTGGGAGGATGGCCAGCGCACAAGCTTTCTGAGGCTTACACAAAGGCCAGTGTATACATCTCGAGTTCTTTGCATGAAAACTATGGCCATTCTATTGCTGAGAGCCTGGCGCATGGAACCCCTGTTATGGCATCAGTGCATACCCCTTGGAAGGATTTAAATTCTGCTAAGGCAGGTTTATGCTTTGATCTAAATGACAAAGAGCGCTTTGAGAATTATCTCACCGATATAGATCAAATGTCAAATGAGGCTTATCTGGAATTATGTCAAAGAGCCATGGATTACTATGCACAAAAAACACAAACAGCAAAGCAAAAATACATTTCGCTTTTAAAGGGCTAAGCAATATAAAATTCTGTAATTTTGCAGAAAATTTAAATCATGAAAGCTCTATTCTTTTCTTTTGCACTTTCTTTTTGTGTTGGACATAGTATCAATGCTCAAGAAACAGTTTCTTTAGTCTCTTACTGGAACAAAGGAGATTTGTTTACCTATAAGGTGACCAAAATCAAACAAAAATATTCTGAAGGCGTTTTACAATCTAATGACTCTAATAGCTATATTGCCACTTTTGATGTGTTGGATTCTTCAGCTGAAGGCTACAAAATTAAATGGAGTTACGTCAATCAAATTAGCGGCATGGGAGGGCTGCCTAAAGAGCTGAGCAATGCGCTTAATCAAAATATGAGCTTTAATGCTATTTACACCACCACCAATGTTGGCGAATTTAAAGAAGTAGAAAACTGGAAAGAGATTAGTGATCAAATTACCTCAAGCACACAGCAAATGCTAGATGTTTTACTTGAAAAAGACCCAAGCGTGGATAAGGCTGCCTTTGAAAAAATAATGGCTCCTCTTTTAAATGCCTATACCACTAAAGCAGGCGTTGAACAATTGGTATTAAATGAATTGCAGTACTTACATTATGGTTTTGGGCTTGAATACGCTGTAAATGAAGAAATCAAGTATGAAGAAGCCTTCCCGAATATGCTTGGTGGCGATCCTATCAAAGGAGAGGGTTTGCTTTATGTAGAAGGCGTTGATAAAGAACATCAAATTTTTACCTTAAGAAACAAAACCAGTATTGACCAAAAAGAAATGAAAAGCGTTTTTGAGCAAGTTTTCACTCAAATGGGGCTTAAAGATAAAGAACTTGATAAGCTACTTAAAAAATCAAAATACGATTTAAAAAACAATAACTTATTTGTGTACGATTATTACTACGGCGTCCCGATTCAAATCACTACCCTACGCACTTTAGACATGAACATGGGAAAAGAATCTAGTCAAAGAATTGATAAAGTGAGAATAGAGCTTAAACGCTAGGCGTCTCTCTATTTCTATAACCCAAATACAGCAGTAAAGGTAAAAGGGTTAAATCTACCAAAACTGCTAAAAATAGCGTTAGAGAAACCAGAATACCTATATTCATAATGCTATTAAAGGAGGCTAAAACAAGTGTTAAAAATCCGCCTAACAAAATAAGACTAGTCACTACAATTGCCTTGCCAGTTGTTCTGTAGGTTTGTTTTAAGGCAAGCAAAATATTATCGGTTTTGTTAACCGCAGATTTAAACTTGGCTAAAAAATGAATCGTGTCGTCAACCGCTATACCAAAGGCAATAGTAAAAATTATCGAAATAGACACATTCAAATACATGCCCATCCAGCCAATGCACCCCGCAATAAAAATAAGCGGCAACACATTTGCCAATAAAGCAATAAATACCATTTTAAACGACCGGTATAAGAAGGCCATCAAAACCGAGACCAGCACAAAAGAAATTGATAAGCCTAAAACCATATTTTGAACTAAATAGGTATTGTTTTTGTCAATCAGCTTGGCCATACCAGTTGGATGTACTTCTGTGACTTTGTCTTTAAACAACTCTTTAATAAACTTCGTAAGCTGAAGATCTTTCTGATCTGTATGTTTTCCGCCAAAATCTGCTGTTTTACCCACTAATCTCAATACATTATGTTCCGCATCTAAAAATTGAGATAGTCCTAATCGCTTTTGTTGTTTCTTTAAAATAGCCAAAAGCTTTTCTCTCTCTGAAACCTTCGAAGGAATTTTTTCTTGATTTAAGCCTCCGCCGTGTGTACTGCGATGAATTTGTTTTAAAAACACAAGCGGGCTCACTAAAGCCTTTACGCCATAATCCTTTGTCAAATACTGGTGTAACTGCTCTAATGGCAAAAGATTGGATTGTTCTAAAGGGTCAGAATTAAAATGCAAGGCCAACTCAAAAGGTCTGGCCCCACAAAACGCTTCTTCTATGTATGAATACCCTTTCATTAAAGGATCATTTTCTTTTAAATCTTCTAGTAAAAAATTATTGACTTCTATTTTTCCTATGCCCAATATGCTGAGTAATAACATCCCCCCAAAACATAAAAACACAAGCTTTGGATGGCGAAACACATACAAAAACAACCGGTCTAAACCCTCTATAATACCTTTTTGATTCAAAGACATGGTGCTAAATTTGATTTGGTATATATAAATCAGCGGCGGCAACAGTACATAGGTGATCATAAAAGCCAAGCAAACCCCAATAGCCGTATAGAGGCCAAATGCTTTAACGGGCAATATCTGAGCGCTCATAAGACTAGCAAAGCCCATCGCGGTAGTTAGCGAGGTTAAAAGAGTGGCCCAACCTACATCTTTAATGGTAATTTTTAAGGCGTCTAAAATAGATAAGGTGTTGTCTTGTTTGAGCACATCTGCATAACGTGTTAAGAAATGAACAGCATCAGAAATACCCACTACAAAAAGAATAGTGGGCAACAAGGTAGCGATCACATCAATGGCTTCTCCATTGAGCTGCATGAGCGATAACGTCCAGCAAAGGCTTATCAATACGATACACAAAGGAATCACTATAGCAAATACATGCCTAAAAGAAAGAAACAAGAACAAAATAACCAGTAAAAGCGATGTGGTCATAAAAATGGCCATTTGCCCTTGTATTTTTTTGATAAAGTAAAATTGGCCATGAATTTTACCTGAATAATACACCTTGTGAAACGAAAAACGATTCACCTCTGCCTCTATACTTGTCAAGAGCTTGTCTGATCGTATTTTAGACAAATATGGGGTGTGCTGCACCATTAATAAAACAGCATCTAATTCTTTAGAAAAAAAAGAGCCAATAAGGTGTTTTTCATTTTGTAATTGAAGCGAATCTTCTTTAAATCGTTCAGGAGTGTTCGGATGGATGTATTTGACTTTCACAGGACCAAAGGGCCCTTGGATCAAACGAAATGCCTGGGTAGGTGAAAATACACTTTCTACATCTTCTAATTTATGGAGTGACTTGTGGAGCGTATCAATGCTCTTTAAAAAATCAACAGAAAAAATACTCTGCTTTGCGCCAAGGGCAATCAATAAAAAATCATTGTCAGAGGCAAAAGTTTCGCGATGCTTTAAATAGTAATCTAAATCTGGATCTTCTTGCGGAAAAAAACGTTCGAAATCGTAGTTAAAAGAGAGGTTTTTTAAACTTATTGCTGAAAGGACAGTCAAAAACAAGACGCCTATTAGCACAACATAACTTAGTTTTTTAAACGGCATAGTTTCTTTTAAACAAAAAAGCCCACCTGAAGTTCAGATGGGCTTTTAAAGTTATTGAATTTCGCTGTATTCTAAGACAGATTTGGAATCACTAATTCTTGACCAGGAAAAATAGTATCTGGATTTTTTAAAAGCTGACTATTGGCTTGATAAATTTCATTATACTTAGACGCATTTTTGTAATACTTCTTGGCAATTTTACCTAAAGTTTCACCACTTTGCACGGTATGCTTATGGTAATACTCAGAATTTTGAACTTGTATGTCGGCCTGAATATCTGATGGTGACTCGCCTCCTATTTCTTTAATCTTATCCCAAAGTTGGTCTTTTTCCCATTGTGTTTCAGCCGTGCCCGTTACTCTTAATGTATCGGGTGTTTCTTCCCAATTGCCATTTTGAATGTTTAACTGCTCTCCTAAATCTAATACAGGTTGATATTTATTTTTGTATGACATAATCACTTAAAGTTTTGTAGTTAACGAGAGAAAATTACATAAAACATTAAAATAATAGCGCCTATTGCGGTGCATTTTTTTGTAAAAAGTTCTACTTAGGCTCTGAAATACCTAAATTCGTTGTATGAACATCTTTACAATTGATACAGGGCTCTTCAAACTAGATGGAGGCGCCATGTTTGGCGTAGTTCCTAAGGTGCTTTGGTCAAAAAAAATAGAAGCCGATGCCCATAACCTATGTACCTGGGCCATGAGACTTTTGTTGATTGAAGATGCAGATAAACTTATTTTAATAGACACAGGTCTTGGTGACAAGCAGTCTGATAAATTTTTCAGTTATTACGATCTCTCTGAAACTATTGATTTAGAAGCAGCTTTGAATCAAAAAGGCTTTAGCTGTGCTGAGGTTACAGATGTGATTTTAACACACCTACATTTTGATCATTGTGGCGGTGCTATTCGAAGAAAAAACGAGCAGTTTTATCCGACATTTAAAAATGCGCAATACTGGTCTAGTGAAAAGCACTGGAATTGGGCCACTCAACCTAATGCAAGAGAAAAAGCCTCGTTTTTAAAAGAAAATATTTTGCCCATTCAAGAAAGCGGACAACTCTTATTTATACAGAGGCAAAACAGCCTTATAAGCCCCTCAGATTTTTCAAATATTGAATTTATTTTTGTAGATGGGCATACTGAAAGCATGATGTTGCCTCTTATTCACTACAAAGGACAAAAAATACTCTATGCAGCCGATCTTTTACCAAGTACAGCTCATATCCCATTAGCATGGGTAATGGGATACGACACGCGCCCCTTACATACCCTAAAAGAAAAAGAAGCCATTCTAACAAAAGCCTGCGATGAAAACTGGGTGATTTGTTTTGAGCACGATGCTACCAATCAGGCCTGTGTGTTAGAAAGAACGCCTAAAGGTATTCGTGCGGCACAAGTAGGTAATTTATCCACTTTTATTGCCTTGTAATATGGACGTTCGACTCCCATCAAAAGTTCTAGAAGATTTGGTTAACCAGTTTTATAAACTCCCCGGAATTGGATACCGTACAGCCATTAAGCTTGCTTTGCATGTCTTACACTCTGATAAAAACGATGTGTTGCAATTTTCAGAAAGTTTTAAAAAAATAGCCACTGACACCTTTTTCTGTACTACCTGTCATAATCTTAGTCCTCAAAAAGATATGCGCTGCGAAATCTGTACATCACCCAAGCGTGATCAAAGCATTGTTTGTGTAGTAGAAACCATTAAAGATATTGTAGCCATTGAATCCTTAAACATTTATACAGGTTCCTATCATGTTCTGGGGGGTATCATATCGCCTATAAACGGCATATCTCCTTCAGATTTAAAATTAGATTCTTTATTTGAAAGGATTGACAATCAGGAATCTAAAGAAATTATATTTGCACTACCTACAACTTTAGACGGAGACACCACCTGCTTTTATATCCACAAAAAAATACAAAATAAAAATATTCAGTTTAGCACACTATCGCGTGGACTTTCTGTCGGCGATCAATTAGAGTTTGCGGATAAAATCACACTCAGCCAATCCTTTTTAGAAAGAGTTCCTTACGAAAAATCTAATGCGCTGTAATGGATCTTTCAATCATCATTGTCAATTATAACGTTAAGTACTTTTGCGAACAATGCATTGCATCCATCCAAAAAAGCGAAACAAATTATACCTACGAAATTATTCTTATTGACAATGCTTCTAATGATGGCTCACAAGACTACTTAACAAAAAACGTTGAGAATACTCGTTTTATCTGGAATAAAAAAAACCTTGGCTTTTCAAAAGCGAACAATCAAGCCATTAAAGAAGCCAAAGGCAACTTTATTTTGCTTTTAAACCCAGACACAATCCTTGCAGAAGACACCCTTGAAAAAACACTTACATTCATACATTCTAAAGCAGACTGCGGGGCTGCAGGCATTCGCATGGTTGATGCCAACGGTCATTTTTTACCCGAATCAAAACGCGGACTCCCTACTCCAAGTACTGCGTTTTACAAGCTCTCGGGTTTAGCAAAATTATTTAACACCTCTAAGCGATTTAATTATTATCACCTTGGGCATTTGCCTGAAAATCAAACCCATATTGTAGATGTGTTATCAGGTGCATTTATGTTAATAAGAAAAAAAGCACTTGATGCTTCTGGATTATTAGATGAGCAATTCTTTATGTACGGTGAAGATATTGATCTCTCTTACAGAATCCAAAAGGCAGGATACAACAACTATTACTTTTCTGATTCTTCTATTATTCATTACAAAGGCGAAAGCACCAAAAAGAATCATTTTAAATACCACCTTACCTTTCACAAAGCAATGTATTTATTTGCCAAAAAACACTTTGCCGACAACTCTTTGTGGATGTACAAATTCATTATTTTTCCGAGTATTTTAGCTTTGGGCATACTGAGTTACTTAGCTGAAAAAATAAAAACACATGCTTGGCTATTCATTGATTTTATAATGCTTTGTTCTGCCACCATTCTTTTTAAAAGTTATTACACACACTATCAGAATATCGTATTAAACCCTCTGTATTTTTATGGGGGGATGTGTGTTGTAGGATCTATACTAGTGAGCGGTCACTATTTGCTCAAGGGTTATCAAAGTGCCTACAATATTCAAAGTGGATTAAAGAGCATCGCAATTTCTGGATTATTGATTTTAGCAGTTTATGGGATACTTCCTGAAAGCATTCGTTTTTCAAGAGCTATTATTTTGTTTCAAATTGCTTTTTTTGCGCTTTATCTTGTAATCAGCAGAACACTCTTTTTCTTTAATACGGTCAAAAACCAAGATCCAAAGCAACACAAAACACTCTTTATAAGTGCCTTAAGCGATCAGAAAGCAAAAGCCCCAAGCTATCTAAAACTAATCCAAGAGAAAATGAAAGAGGCTTTAATTATCCCTATTTCAATAAAAAAAAACTACAACTCTTTTACCTTATCTGACAGCAGACACATCCTGCAAATTCAAAAAGCATGCGGAATTGATTCTGTAATTTTTGATTTTAAAACGGTGAATGTGAAAACCATTATCGCTCTTATTTCAAAACTAAAACACAAAGGTATTGTGCATAAAATAGCCCATCCAAAACAGAGAATTTTAATTAACTCAACCGCACATCAAAAAGTAGAGTATCTCAATGTGAAAGAGTTATAAATTCACCTCTACTTTCTTCAATATTTCAAATATTGATTAACTTGCAAAAAAAAGAACATGCGCTATTTAATTTTGTTTATTTTAATACCCCCTTTTTCTGTGTCAGGTCAAACAACTTATGAGAAGGTTTACTCCATTTTTCAAACCAATTGTGTGAATTGTCATAATACTGCCTCAGCAAATAACGGAAATTTAGATCTGAGCTTACCGGCCTCTCAGGTCTATGATAATATTGTAAACGCAGACCCCTTTCATCCGGATGCTTTAGCTGACGGAGACAAGCTCATTGACAAGGGCTTTGCTGAGAAAAGTTTTTTGATGAAAAAAATCAATGGCGGAATGTTTAACCACCTTGATGATCAACTTAACGGAAGCCATATGCCCCTAACAGACACCATTTCTAGAAGAGACCGTGATTTAATTTACGCTTGGATTAACAAGGGTGCTCCAGAATTTGGCAATATATTAGAAGAACAAGAACTTGAAGATTTTTATGCCATTGGGGGCATTCAACTCTCTACCGCTCCGCCAAAACCAGATCCTACAGAAGGCGTTCAGCTTTATTTTGGCCCCATATTCTTAAACCCCTTTGATGAAATTGAATATCGAAAAAAAGCAATAGTACCTATTGAGATTGAAAGCGAAGTGTATAGAATTGAAGGCTTTTTAGATGATTATTCACATCATTTTATCATGGATAAATACGACCAACCCTCAGACGCCAACTCCATCTCTGATTATGCACGAGTGGTCAATGGCCTAGCCGATCTAAGTATCAACAACACAGAACAAGTGGCTACCTGGCAAAACTCGCGCGATCTTATTTTACCAGAAGGCACTGGTTATTTCTGGGAGCCAAATACCACTTTAGATCTAAATTACCATGTAAAAAACTACAACCCAAATTCTATTATCCGAACTGAAGTATATGCCAATGTTTACTTTCGAGAACGCTCTTCTCAAACCATTGAAATGCATACAGATTTAATTACTTATCCGGAAATCCCTTTGCCCTATCCTTATTCAAATTTTAATATCCCTGCCGACAACCAAGACTATGTTTTTGAGGGCACTTTTACTTCTTCAAGCAACGACTCAATTTATGTATGGCTACTTGGCTCACACACCCACAAGTATGGTAAAGATTATGATATCTTCTTAAGAAACCCTGATGGAACAAAAGGCGAGCAAGTCTATGAAGGATTTTTTAACGCCGATTACACCATCAATCAAGGATTTTATGACTTTCAGCACCCTCCTGTTAGGTATTTTTACGACTTTATGCCCCTAAAGCCATCTGATGGACTTATTCACTCTGCAACCTTTAATAACTCAGGAAATGCTCCAGTTACCTGGGGATTAACTACAGATGATGAAATGATGTTGTTTCTAATTCAGTATACCACACAAAATCCTAATCCGCCAGTTTCTACAGAGCTTACTGCTCTTGATGATCTTAATTATGCCCAAAGAGCTTTTCCAAATCCAACTCGAAGTGTGATTCATTTTAATTTCCCTGAAGACATTTTTTTACTTAAAATCACCGACATCAATGGAAAAGAGATTCAGGCACTTACTATGCATAATAAAAAAGCTGTTAGTCTAACCATTGAAGATTATGCCGCTGGCGTGTATTTTTATAACGCTTATGGAAATACGCAAACCTTCTCAGGGCGCCTAATAAAACAATAATTGTTTAACATCCTGTTTTACGGCGATTTGGTCTGATTGACTTTTTGACCGTTTTTATACTGAATAGATGTCTTTTTACTGCCCGTTCTAGGATCAAAAAATAGTGTTTCACCATCTAACATACCATTAGAATACTGCGCCTTTCTGGATGGATTTTGATGACCTTGCTCCCAAAGTATAGCAACGCCATGAAGCTTGTTGTTTTTATAGTTCTCTTCACGCATTTTTTGGCCTGTTTTATAATGATAGATCCAAGTGCCATTTTTTTGGCCTTCATTAAATGACCCTTTCTCTAAAACAATGCCCTCTTTAGAATAAAACACCCAGGCGCCATGCTTTAACCCGTCTTTGTAAGCCCCTTCTTCTCTGGGTTTACCCGTATCAAACCAAAATGTCCAATCGCCTTGTTTTTTTGCATCCGCATAAGTGCCTTTATAATTTAGCTGTCCATTTGAGAACCATCCTTCCCATGATCCGTCCATTTCTCCTTTTTTAAACGAGCCTTTATCTTTAAGTTGCTCGTTTTCATACCACGAGGTCCAAAGCCCTTCTGCTAGACCGTTTGTATAGTGGCCTTTTTGAAGCACATTCCCATTTTCAAAATAGGTTTGCCATTCGCCCTCTTTTTGATCTTTCTCAAAAGAACCACGCTTTAATATTTGGCCAGTTTTGTAATAGTATATCCATATACTATCACGTAAACCCTCTTTAAACATACCCTCAGACTCTTTTTCAGAACTGCTGTAAAAATATTGCCATTTCCCATGCTGAAGGTCTTGTGAGAAGTAACCGATCATATCTTTTACTTTATTGGGTTTGTAAAACAGCCATTTACCCTGCTTTTGACCCTTAGAATAATACCCGTATATTAATGTATCTGATAAAGCGCTGAGCTCTAAGTAGCTTCCGTCTAGCTTTTTATCTACATAATTCAATTGTTTTTTCAATTGCCCATTTTTATAATAATACAACCACGTACTGTCTTTAAGCCCCAAATGGTAATAGCCTTTTTCTTTGATTGTATGATTAAGAAAATAAGAGGTGTAAGCCCCGTCTCTGATATTATTTTTTACCTCGTACTGTTTTGTTGGATTCGCCTGATGATCATACTCCACAAACAGCCCACTACCCTTGTCAAGAATTTTTTCTTTCTGAGGATTAAAACACTCTAGATACAGTAACGAATCCTCTTTATAGTCAAGTGTATAATGCACACTTGAATCACTAAAATACGAAGTCCACTTTCCTTTTTTAACGCCTTTTAAATAAGTCCCTTCATTTTTTTTTATGCCGTTTTCAAACCATTCGGTGTATATACTATCGGGGAAGTTTTCTTTAAAATACCCTTCTCTCTTTTTTTGGCCATTTTCATACCATTGCGTATGCTTGCCATCAAATTTTCCGTGGTGATAATTGGTTTGCTCTTCAAGCTGGCCGTTTTTATAATAATACTGCCATTCACCTTGCTCAAAACCGTAATGATAAATCCCTTCTGATTTTTTATTCTTCTGATCTTCGTCCCAAAAATCTGTATATTTTTGATTGACATTTTGCGTAAATACCAAGAGCGGAAAACATCCCCCCAAAAAAACAAGACTAATTTTTTTGTGCATCTGATAAATTTAAATACCCTTGCTTGTAATCTTTATAATTTTCTGCTAGTTCGTAGCAAAAACTTGTAATCGTCTGAAGTGCCTGCATTGTTTTTTGACGCACCTCTTTTTGCTGAAGTCTTAAAAGCAAATAGCCATAAATGAATTCTAAACAACAGGTAATATCTGGTGTGTTTTCTTGTTGATTTTTTTGCAATTCATCAATCAATGGGGCTACTTTAAGATAGTGTTTATAGTAATGCTGATTTTGCTTTATTTTAATTAAAAAGTCATGAACCTTAATTAAATCATCGACAATATCGCTCATAAAATTTAAATGCCCACTCTCCGTTTTACCCTCACGCTCTAATTGATGCATCAAATCTAAATACCACTCGTGAAGCTCTTGTTTTTGAGCTTCAGAATAAGGGCTTTTTTCAATCACGGTTTTAGAAAGAATTTTAACGTCAAAATTGCAAGAGCGAATCAAGTCTTCGATTTGCCACATGTAAAGCACATATTCAATGATGTTTTCTTCTTTCTTTTTTTGAGCAACAAACATATGAGGCCGTTCTATTGGTTTGACAAACTGTCTTTAGCCGTGTAATACTGATTCAAGCGCTCAATAGCCTGACTAGTAATATCAAATGAATCAGCGGCAAACAACAAATTACTGTTTTTAGAGTAGCCAAAAACTAAATCGTACTTTTTTTCATTGTGCAGCTCGTCTAAAACACGATGCACGGCATCGTAAAGCTTTTTTTGATTATCGGCCTCTATCTTTAAAAGCTTTTCAGTATACGTACCTTCTAAGAGTGCGATGTTTTTCTCGCGTTCAACAAATTCATTCTGTCGCGCAAGCCCTTGTGCTTGAGTAAGGTATTTGGCTTCTTCTTGAAATTTAACCAAATCTTCCTGAAATTTTTTAACCTTCGCTTGATAGCGATTTTCATACATCTTTTTTTGTTTTTGAATAGACACACTCAAATCGCTTACCATTTTAAATTGAGCCGCTAGACTATCTTCATTAATATAGACATAAGGCAATGTTGATTCAGCAGTAGAGGCAGACTCAACCGATTGTTCTTGGCTAATATTTTGAGAACTATTTGATTTAGAAGACCAAAAAAAATAAAGAAAGCCACAAAGCCAAATAAGGTGTAAAAAATAACTAAACTGTTGCACAAATAATCAATTAAAAGTTTATGTTTGTAAAAGTTGCAACAAAAGTACGAAATATTCATTTTTAAATCATAGTCCTGGACAAAGATCTAATACATATCTTACCTACTTATGCAACTCCAGAGGTTATCATAGATTTAAAAAAAGGAGAAGGATTGCTCAAAGGAAAGTCTGTTCCTGAAGATTCAGTATCATTTTACAAACCCGTCTTAGCTTTTCTAGAAGAATTGCCTTTAAGAGACATAGATAATTTTAGACTGAGAATAGAACTCGAGTACTTTAATTCAAATTCTTCGAAATTTATCTTGGATATCTTTTTACGCCTTGCCAAATTTTTAAAGGAAGAGTCCTTAAAAGCGGTAGACATCGACTGGATTGTCGATAAAAACGACGAAGACATGATTGAAGCGGGTGAAGACTACATGGCTATTGTAAAACTACCATTCAATATTGTAGAAAGAGAGTCAAATTCTTGATTCGTCTAACATACTTATAATTTTAAGACTCTTTTTAATTGCAAGTGAGTGCACAAAAGCCTTGAAAATGTATTACCTTTGTAGTTAATGCTCTTTGATATTTTGGGGTCGACTGGTTTTGACAGCTTAAGAAGCCGATAAGCTCAGCATGTCGAGCATCGGTTATTCGCTCGTAAATATGAGTAATCAAGCCTTAATCGGCGAAACTAATTATGCTCTTGCAGCCTAAGAGACTCAGTTTCTTACGCTTAATTCTAGGTGAAGTACAGTAGCCAGAACAAGTGCCTTATCTACAAATTGTTTGTTGTTGTAGTTTTTAAGGTATCATAACTAACAAAATCGCACAAAGACGCACCTTGGTACCGCGTGTTAAATTTGGTGAGGTTAAGCTTTTATTTTGGGTGTCTGTGTCCGGGTAATTGACGAAAACAATCATAGACTAAGCATGTAGAAGGCCTATAGGCCTTACGTTTGGACGAGGGTTCGAATCCCTCCGACTCCACAAGAGGATAGATTTATTATATTTTGTTTTTATAATGAGCCCAAATTTATTTGAGGGTCATTGTAAAATAAAAATCAATTGTGTTAACAATTATCAAATCTATTTTGACCTTTGGCGTATGCGAGGGATCGTATTAAAATCCCTCCGACTCCACAGAATAAAAAACCAATAAGCTAGTTGTAGGCTTATTGTTTTTTTTCACTTCACAACAAATTTTACCAGTAAAACTCTATTTTTTGATCTCAAACCAAAACAGACTTCTCCATACATACCCTATTTTCTTTGTATGAAAATGTGTCTTTATGGGCCTCTAGAAGGCCTTCAGTGGTGTTGTTATAGCTCGGAAAAGCATCTAGTTCAAATTTCTGTATAGTTGTATTAGACTGCAGATCCCATGAAAAAGGAATAATCCCTCTGTTTGAGAATTTTACTTTCAATACACTTTCAATAGATGCACTTGTATGTACAGATTTATCAAGCATTAAAGAAAGTATTCGCGTATACCTACCTTGATTTGTTTTGCGGTCTTTGAGCAAAAAATCAAAACCAGAAAACCCCAGAAAGGCATGTGCATTTTTATTTTTAAGCGCATACTTTAGGGGCACCTTTTTATTGGTAAACCTCTTTTTCTTAACTGTCAAATCATGAAAGTTTGTGACCCCATTCAGCTGAGATTCGGGTGCCGAAAAAATAAGATAATCCACACTTACATTGTGCGTACATAACATAGACGCATCCCAGGGCGAACCATCCCATCCTTTGTTGCCATGCTCTGAAATCTCTTTAGCGCTCGCTGGCCTAAAACGGAGTATTAAATCAAAAGAAAGAGTCGTATTCGACGTCCACTTCGGGTTAGAAAGTGTAATGCCAAATCCACCAAACTGCCATCCGGCTTTATTATTTTCAGCCTCAAAATGAAACCCATTAATCAATAAACAGATCTGATCATTCTCTTTGATACGCTCGTGATTACCACTAAAAAGGAGATCTTTAACATCAATAGTGATTCGTTTTTTTACCTCTGTTGAAGTAGGATGATCTCTTTTTGCAGATATTTGATGGTAATCGCTCCGCCCAATCCCCCAAAAACAACTCGGTTTACTTAAAAGAGTATAACCGCATTTATAAATGGCATTGTCTGCATTTAAAGGCAAATGATCGTTTCCTAATTTTAAAATTTGTTGGTGTTTCCAATCGTTATTTTGATAGTTAAACCGAGAGCCATAGACCGAAATTCGGTGAGGATTTTTTACCCACTGATGATAAAAGCCATTCCACAAAGGTATCTTCTTCATTAGATAGACAAAGTACAAAAAAAAACCGTGTTTACATCTATCCTTCTTACCTTTGTGCGGAATGAAAAAACATCTTAGTATAAGTATTCTTTTTCTATGTACTCTTTGTGGATATTCTCAAAGGCTAACCTTTATCGACAAGGCCTCTAAAAAACCTATCTCAGAGATGCAAGTAATCAATCAAAACAGCACAAAATTTGAGCTTAGTTCTCGTTTAGGCCAAGTTGATGTTTCTTTGTTTAGCTCTAATGATACGCTTATTTTTTCACACATTAATTATCCTAAATTAATGTTCCTGAAACGCGAGATTAAAAAAGACTCTACCTTTTATTTAAATCCAATTCAAACCACGCTAAAAAAGGTAGTGATTTCAAGCTCTAGGTTTGAAGAAAAAAAAAGCGAAACCGCTCGGCAAATAGATGTTATAGACGCCAAACAAATCGCTTTTGAAAATCCGCAGACAGCTGCTGATCTTTTAACAAACTCTGGTGAGGTATTGGTACAAAAAAGCCAGCAAGGCGGGGGCAGCCCCATATTAAGAGGATTCGAGGCTAATAAAGTCTTGATTGTCATAGATGGTATCCGGATGAACAATGCCATTTACCGCGGGGGACATTTGCAAAATGTCATTACCCTTGACCCTTCAATTTTAGAGCGCACAGAAGTCTTATTTGGCGCTGGTTCTGTTATCTATGGCTCAGATGCACTGGGTGGAGTGATGCATTTCAGAACCAAATCAGCTGCATTATCTGACACTGACTCTACACTTTTTTCTGGCAATGCTTATGGCAGAATCAGTAGTGTAAACAAAGAAAACACCTTTCATGTTGATTTGAATTATAGCACAAAAAGGTTTGCGGCTTTAAGTAGTTTTACACGCTCTGATTTTTCAGATCTAATCAAAGGAAAAAACGCTCTATCCTCACATGGAAATTGGGGCGAAAGACCTTTTTATATTCAAAATATAAATGGCTCTGACAGTCTTATCTCGAATCCGAATATCCACAAACAGCTTTTTTCTGGCTATACGCAATACGATCTGCTACAAAAATTAAGATTTAGTCCTAAACTAGGGATTAATCATGTGCTTAACCTACAGTTTTCAACTTCTTCTGATGTGCCTCGATACGACCGTTTGTCTCAACTTTTAGCAGACAGCACCCCTAAATTTTCTCAATGGTATTACGGCCCTCAAAAAAGAGTACTCTCGGCCTATCAATTCGAAAAAAAATTAAACGGCTTATCTGATCTGATGCAATTTTCTTTAGCTTACCAAAGCATCGAAGAAAGCAGACATAACCGAAGTGTAAACTCTTCTATTCTTCGCAACCGAACCGAACATCTTCATATAGGCTCAATGAACCTTGATTTTAGCAAAAACATTTTTGGCGCACGTATCACCTATGGCCTAGAGGGCGTTTATAATCGAGTAAATTCTTCAGCATTTTCACGACATATCTATACCGACTCTGTATTTTCTCTAAACACGCGTTACCCTGATGGCGGATCAGACTACTATAGTTTTGCTGCTTATGTGACAGATAAAATTAAATGTACTGAACGTTTTACTTTACTTGGGGGGATTAGGTATAGTTTCATTGGCCTAAAAGCACAAATTAAGGACACTGTCTTTTTTCCGTTTTTAGAACGTGAATTTGCACAAAAAAACGGGGCTATAAATGGCAATATTGGCGCTGTCTACGCACCCGATAAAACCTGGAAGATCTCTACGCAATTTTCTTCTGGATTTCGTTCACCAAATATTGATGATTTAAGTAAGGTTTTTGAAACCGTTATTGGCACAGTTATCATCCCAAATACTAAGCTAAAACCCGAGCGCACTTATAATATAGAAGCCTCTATAGACAAAACCATCGCTCAAAAATTAAAGCTTGCATTAACGGGCTACTATACACGGTATACCAATGCAATCACCACGATTAATGCACAATTAGACGGACAAGATTCTATCGTTTATCAAGGTGTATTGAGTAATGTAGTCAGCAGCGGAAATGCTCAAAAAGCCTACATTTACGGTTACAATACCGCATTTGAATATACCATCATAGAGCCTCTTGTTTTAGAAGGATCACTCAATTACACCTTTGGTAGAATTGTAGCGGACAGCCTCTCCCCACTCGACCACATCCCCCCTCTTTTTGGAAAACTTTCTTTGCGCTACAAAACTGAAAAATACCACGTTGAATGTTTTAGTTTATTTAATGGATCAAAACGTAAAAAAGACTATAACCTTTTAGGTGAAGATAATTTCACAAAAGCTTTACCCACTGGCACCCCTAGCTGGTACACTTTAAATGTAAGAGGAGCGTACACCTTCAATACGCAGCTTGAAATACAAGTACGCATTGATAATATTCTAGATAAGAGTTACCGGGTGTTTGCCTCTGGCATTCACGCTCCTGGAAGAAATTTTTCAATCACACTTAGACTTGGCTTTTAATGTCGATCATCAAAGAAGATATTTACATTGATTGTCAAAATTATGTGCTTTGTCTGACCTCTTTTAAACCAGATAAAATAAAAAATTCTACCCCAACAGTTTTGCTGCATGGAGCCATAGAAAATGCCAAAATATTTTATTCTGAATCGAATAAAGGGCTGGCTCCCTATTTAGCTAAAAATGGCATCTGGTGTTTTGCATTAGATGCACGAGGGCGAGGCAAAAGCAAACCAAATATCTCTAAAAATAGCTCTTTTGGAAATTTAGACATTGTCACTCAAGACTTCCCAAAAGTCTATAATAAAGTCAAAACTTTAACCGGATCCAATACCCAAATATGGGGCGCTCATTCTTGGGGGGGGGTATTGCTTTTACATTTTTATGCGCGGTATTCTGAAAACTATTCAATTGATAAAATGGTGTTTTTTGGCAGCAAGCGCCAGATTTCTGTTAAAAGCATAAAAAAATATATTATGGTTAATCTGATGTGGCGTTTTTTTGGGGGGATGTTAAATGCGATTTACGGCTATTATCCTTCCAAAAAATTCAAATTTGGTTCTGACAACGAATCTTCTAATACGTTTTTAGAATGTGATCGTTTGGTTAAAAATTCTAAGTGGGAAGATGTAGATGGATTTAATTATGCAACGTTTTTTAAAACAAATCCTCTTAGCATTCCTCTATTTTCAATAACTGGAGAAAAAGATGATGTTTTAGGTCATCCAAATGATTGCAAAGTACTACTTAATGAAGCGAACGCTACAAAAAGCGTATTTAAAATAATTGGCAAAAAAACAGGATATAGTTCAAACTACGATCACATCACCTTACTTACAAGCAAAACAGCAAAAACAGAGCATTTCAAGGAAATCCTTTCCTTTATAAGTGCGTAACGCTTTGCGCTCTTTCAAAGACCAAGAAACTTAATTTTCTTTTAGCCTATTTGCATAAGGTTTTTTAAGATTTCCGTTAGATAAAAACCATTTGTGCAAACCAAAGTACACTGGTCTTTTAGTCCCTGAAAATCTATAGCTTGAAAGTTTGTTCTCTTTTTGTAATCTATATATAATAGTTGTTAAGCTATTTTTTAACTTACTATGTTCTGAAACTGGTAACTTTGAGAAGTTAATAATATCATTAACTAATTCAGACACTCTTAATGGCTTACCTATTTTTTCTAAACGCGAGAGAAGAATCTTACCCCATAATGTTCTTTTTTTCTTCGTTTTTTTACTCTTAACAGGCAATGTCTTATGAGCACTAACATTCGCCTTTTTCTTGCTTATATTTTCATTAATAGATGCGCTTCTCTGTTTGGTTAGTTTTTTAGTGATATTAATCAAGGCCTCCTTAGAAATCGGTTTTTCTTCGATTATTTGCATCGTAGGAAAACCAATTTGATCTAGAACCTGTTTAATATGGTTGTAGCGACTTACAACTTTGTTTAATTCCTCTGTGTAAAACTGACGCATTTGCTCTACGTCAATTGTCATTTCTTCTAATTTCATAATTTAAAAAGCTAACTTAATTTTACAAAGTTAATAAAATGTTGTAAATGAAGCTAATTTAATTTTGCTTTGGAGTTACCCCATTTTTTTAAGTTATTTTCTTCTATCCTTATTTTTTGTCCTTTTCCTTGAAGAAAAGAACGAAAATTCAAGCCAAGAATGAAGCTATCTACCCACCTCTAGAAAATGTAGCCCACAAGGCCAGCCCTGCAAAGCCACATTTTCTA
>JAHDCS010000077.1 GCA_020629755.1 Flavobacteriales bacterium
GAAATTTTTATGTTTAACTTAGATAAAAAAATGGCACTTGCTGGTTGAAACTACCTTTCTATTGTCTTTGAGCCTAACAATCCTAATCCCCCATTAAATAATTGCAAACCCTTTAGCATTCAATCTAGTTTATCTGAATGTTTAGAGCCAGGAGATTATCAGCAAAATGTCTATGTGAATAATCCCGTGTCTCGATCGTACACCTTTCATTGGAACAACAACACCTTTGTGGGCAATCCTTATACTTATACTCTAAGTAATAATCCAGTTTCTTTTGATGTATTTGCCCTTGATGCTGACGGATGCCCTTCTGACACATTAACAATTCAAATTAACCCCATGCCTGAAGTTGAACTCATGGCTAATCCCACTGAAGGCTGCGCTCCTTTATGCCCTGAGTTCTCTACTTCTTTACCGATCAGTGACCCGCTGATTGACACTTTTATGTTTTACAGATACGATAGTTCTATTTGTTTAGAAACCCCAAAAGAACATGAAATAAAAATGCTCGTCATCACTCCTCAAGGATGCATTGACACGATTAAAACTACTCTTGACGTACACCCTTCAGCTACAGCTGATTTCATATTCTCGCCTGACAGTATCGCTGAAACCATCGATCAAATAGAAGTCTTTAATCTTTCTACTCACAATGAATTTAATGAATGGCGTATTGATTCAGTGTTTTATTCAAATAATGAAGAACCTATTTTTTCAGATTTAGATACAGGCACCTTCTCAATTCAATTATTCGCCAACAACTCCTTTTTATGCAATGATTCAATTGAAAAGATCTTAACCATCCTCCCCTCTTCTAATATGTTTATCCCTAATGCCTTTACCCCAAACAGAGATCAAATTAATCAAACCTATGGGCCTGTCTTTGAGCATCTACCTAAAAGTGATTTGTACTCTTTTACCATCTTTGATAGATGGGGTGGCGAGGTCTTTCACACCAATGACCCAAAAATACAATGGGATGGTAAAACAAACAATATAGCACAGCCTCAAGGCAAATACTTATACCGTATATCTTACGCTAAACAAAATAAAGAAAAAGTACGACTCAAAGGACATGTAATTTTGGTAAGGTAATCTAGTACTCTAAAAGTGCAGTACCCCAAGTAAACCCACTTCCAAAGGCAGTAAAACAGATTAAATCACCTCTTTTCACTTTCTCTTGTTCTAAAGCCTCAAAAAAGGCAATAGGTATGGAGGCGGCAGTGGTATTGCCATAATCCTGAATGTTATTAAATACATGTCTGGCCTCTACATTTAACTTTGAGCGAACTGCTTCAGCAATTCTTAAATTGGCTTGATGAGGAATCATTATATCAATGTCTTCAGGGGCTTTATTACATTCTTCAAGCGCTGCGCTTACAGATTCTGTCATGCGGGTAACCGCATGCTTAAACACATGACGTCCGTTCATATATGGATAAATCCCGTCTCTTTCTAAAAGATCAGGCATTATTCTTTTTTCTTCTAATCCAGAAGGTTCTTTCAAAAAAAGCTCTTCAGCAAACCTACCTTCGCTGTGCATGTGTGTGGTCAAAATTTTAGCGGTATTATCTGAACGTTGCAATAAAAAAGCAGCCGCTCCATCCCCAAAAATAACAGCCATACTTCTGCCTTTATCGCTTAAATCAAATATATTACTCTGAATTTCAGAGCAAATAAGCAGCACATTTTTATACTTGCCTGTTTTAATATACTGATCAGCTACAGAAAGGCCGTAAATAAACCCTGAACATTGATTGCGAATATCCAGAGCTCCTATTGTATCTAATTCTAAATGCTTTTGCACTAAAACTCCACTGCCAGGAAAAACATAATCTGGACTTAGCGTAGCAAAAACAATAAAGTCAACCTCATTTCTAGAAATACCTGCACGATCAATAGCCTGTTGTGCTGCTTTTGCCCCCATATTCGATGTGGTATCAACGCCTGGCTTAAACCAACGCCTCTGATGAATACCGGTGCGCTCTACAATCCAATCATGGCTTGTGTCTATTAAAGCTGAAAGCTCTTTATTGGTTACATTACGTTCTGGCAAGTAACGACCTACTGCGGCTATTTTTGTTTGATACATTCCTTATGTGTTTTTTACAAGTTAAAGAAATTTTTAAATACTCGACTGCCATTTTCATCTGATACTTCAGGATGAAACTGAACACCAAAGAGTGGTTTTTCTTGATGTTTCATTGCTTCTACATCACATATATTTGAAGAAGCCAAAATCTTAAATGCATTAGGCAAAGAAATACACTCGCAATGATCTTCAACAAAACGCTCATTAGACGTAAAGCCTTTAAATAGATCATCAGTGTTTAATATTTTAATGTCTTGCCAATCTCGATCTTCTTCACATCTAACTATTTGAGCACCATAAACAAGCCCAAGAATTTGATGACCAAAACAAATTCCAAAAACAGGAAAAGCACAAGTTTTAAGAAAAGAAAATTGCTTAAGGTATTGCTCTTTTTCTACTTGGGTTAATAAAATAGGCGCCCCACTAATAATCAGATTTTTTATACTTTTCTTTTTATAATCTGCTATTTTAAAATCCGTGATCTTTACCATAGAAACTTTTGCAGTAAATTGACTCACCATTCTAAAAATATCTTTAGATTTAGTGCTGCCGCAATCAATAATTAAAGTCATAGGTCTATTTTTCCTTTTCCGAGTCTTTGCACAACCGGCAATGATTCAAGACAATTTATAATGGTTGACGGTTCTAACTGCAATGTTTCATGCACATCTACAAAAGCGCCTATTAGATGCTTATGTGCCGCATAAAATGTTTCGATTTGTTCTTGACTTTCAATAGAAACAGAGGTGCACACCAAAGGCTGACTGAAGTGCTCTAATAGATATGTGACTAAAGGCGCATCTACAATGCGAATACCTATTTGTTTTTTCTTATTTATTTTAAACGCTTTAGGAGCCAAGTTGCTGGCTGGCAAAATAAATGTAAAAGGGCCTGGCAATACTTTTTTCATCAGTTTAAACACATGATTCTCTATCGGCTTAGTGTATGCACTCACCTGAGAAATATCTCTGCATAAAATAGAAAATTGAGCGTCTTTCGGCTTTACTTTTTTTAAGGTATAGAGCGTATCTATAGATTTTTGAGAGCTTAGTAAACAAGCAAAAGAAAATACAGAGTCTGTCGGAAATACAACCAGATCTCCTGCTTTTAACTTCTCTATTATTTGATCTAATTTTCTTGTTTCTGGATTAGAAAAGTACGTCTTAATAAACACAAAAAAAGACTTAGTTATTTAGCTTATTATAGTCGGCTAAAAACTTAGCTAATCCATTATCAGTAAGTGGATGATTTAACAATGAAAGAATCGGTTTTAACGGACATGTCGCTACATCTGCCCCCATTTCAGCGCATCTAATAATATGCATAGGATGACGAATAGATGCCGCTAATATCTCTGTTTCAAAAGAATAATTGTCATAAATCACTCTAATTTGATCAATAAGATCAAGACCATCTGTAGACACATCGTCTAAACGTCCTAAAAAAGGCGATACATAACTTGCGCCTGCTTTTGCTGCCAATAGCGCTTGACCAGCTGAAAAAACTAGCGTACAGTTGGTTCTAATGCCTTTAGAAGAAAAGTATTTAATCGCTTTAACGCCTTCTTTTATCATCGGAACTTTCACCACGATATTCTTATGCAATGCCGCTAAAGCTTCACCTTCTTTAACCATTTTATCAAATTCAGTAGAAATAACCTCAGCACTAACATCTCCATCTACAATTTTGCAAATCTCAACATAGTGGTTTAAAATGTTTTGCTCTCCGGATATACCTTCTTTAGCCATTAGAGATGGATTTGTTGTTACACCATCTAAAACGCCCAAATCATTTGCTTCTTTTATTTGCTCTAAATTAGCTGTGTCTATAAAAAACTTCATGATACTTTATTATTTATTCAAAAATACATTTATGCTCCATTGGGTGCAAGTTTAATTTTCAATCCGTCTAGGGCTTTTCTAAGTGGGATTTGGCAAGCCAACCGAGAATGCTCTTCTACAAAAAAAGCCTGATCTAGCATATCTTCTTCATCTTCACTTTTTGGATGCAAAGCATGATCTGAAAGCACATAACAATGACAAGAGGCGCACATGGCCATCCCCCCACAAGTGCCTTCAACATCTAAGTCGTTAGCCTTGCAAAGCTCCATCAGATTCATATTCATATCCGTAGGGGCCTTAAAAGAGTGCCCCTGTCCATCTCTATCCTCGATATATATGGTAATATCTGACAAAACTAAAATCCGTTAACCCCATTAACTGTCGTGTATTTTAACACTAAATTTTTATCGGGATAAATGCGTTTAAAGGCCGATTGTACCATTAAAGTTGCTTCGTGAAATCCGCAGAGAATAAGCTTTAATTTACCAGGATAGGTATTGATATCACCTATAGCATAAACACCTTCAATGTTTGTAGAGTAATCAAACGTGTTCACTTCAATGGCATTTCTAGTGATATTTAATCCCCATTCGCCTATAGGCCCTAACTTAGGAGACAAACCAAAAAGAGGCACGAAATGATCTGTATGCTTATTGAATTCTCCTTTTTCTTTGTGTTTAATTACGACTTCTTCGAGTGAACCTTTTCCATTTAACCCTACCACTTCAGCACTGGTAATCAAGTTGATTTTTCCTGTTTTTGAAAGCTCCATCACTTTTTCTACCGAATCAAGTGCCCCTCTAAACCCTTCTCTGCGGTGCACTAAAGAAACTTCACTGGCAACATCAGAGAGAAAAATAGTCCAGTCTAAGGCAGAGTCTCCTCCTCCAGATACCACAACCTTTTTATCTCTATAAAATTCAGGATCTTTAATGATGTATTCTACACCCTTATCTTCAAAGTCTGAAATATTAGAAATGGGCGGTTTTCTAGGCTCAAAACAACCAAGTCCTCCTGCAATGGCAATATTAGGCGCTCGGTGAATGGTGCCTTTGTTTGTTGTCACTACAAATTGACCTTGATCATCTTTTTGAATGATTTGAGCACGTTCACCCAGTGTAAATCCAGGTTTAAAAGGGGCTATTTGTTCTTGTAGTTTATCAATGAGCTCACCTGCTAAAATACTTGGATAACCAGGTATATCATAGATCGGTTTCTTAGGGTAAATTTCAGAACACTGCCCTCCGGCCTGAGGCAAAGAATCAATCAAATGACATCTAAGCTTTAATAAGCCAGCTTCAAATACAGTGAATAAACCCACCGGACCTGCTCCAATAATTAAAATATCAGTTTGTATCATAATTGCGGCACAAAGGTAATGAACTTCAGCTCAAAAGCCTGACCTATTTATTTGGCGTATTAGGCGCATATAGTTTTTTTTCTTGGATTAAGGGCGGGGCTATTTTTTGATTTATCTCGCCTTTAAACTCTACCGCCTCTTTGTACATCCATTTACCCTTATCAAAATCAAAAGCATCAAAACTCAAATCAGGAATATAAAATTGATATTGCCCTTGTGCAAAATCAAACTCTGGAGTTAAATGATTAAATACTAACCGATTCTGTTCTTTTTGAAAGTGAATGGCAAAATAACTTGATGGATTATACAAAAACACTTGTCGTTTAAAAAAACGTTTTGCTTTGTGAAAATAATCTTTACCAAGTCTGGCTTCTCCATTTTTTTTAAGCACACACACCTCAATCACTTTTTTGCTTAGCATTGGATTAGACTTATCAACCCCCAACAAAACATATTGAGTACTCTTTTTATGCTTGACCTGAATCATATCAAAATAATAGGCCCCATACCACCTAAAAGGACTTACTGTTTTATGCTCTAATTTATGATCAAGCACTTGCTTTAAAGAATGCTTATACTCCGTGATTCTATTGCTTTTTTTTCTTAAGGCATTGATATAACAAAAGTACTGCCCTTTATCTAGAATCTTAGGGTCTTCAATGCGCCATGAAAATACTTCTAATTTTTTATCGTTACTTACTAGGTAAGCAATTTGCAATATTGAATCTAAATCGGGTAATATCTGTGCTTTTTTTTCTTTGATAAGCGCTTGTAAAAATTGCGAAAAAACAGCATTGTTTTTAACCCTAAGCGCATAGGTAGAATCCGTTAAACTATACGCTCTATACTTTTGAGCTGAATCTAAAAGCGCAGGCACATTTGACGCTATAATCCATCCCCCCTTAAAAAGAAGAAATCCATAAACAAGTATTTTATACAGATGAACCATCTTTATAGAGCTATAATTATGATAAAATGTTACAAAAGATTTTTAATAGAAAAAACAAATTTTGAAGCAAAAAACACAGACATAACAGTAACTACGGCGAGTATTT
>JAHDCS010000023.1:0-11738 GCA_020629755.1 Flavobacteriales bacterium
TTAATTAGGGTGTTTATCTTCTCTAAAAAAATGGCACTAGCAATTGAATTTTCTAAACTTCAATGGTATCCAAACAAAGCTGATCGTCTTTTACAATAAAAGTATAGCTGCCATCAGAGGGGATGTCAAACACATTACCAATACTCGCAGAATTAGTGTCATTTAGATAATATGTACTAGTTCCTATCCCTCCAAAAGAAGAAAGACTCACAGTGCTGTCTAAAAGATTAACTATTGTATCAAGGCTCAAGTTAGAGTTTAAGCAAGGATCATTATTGGCAGGAGGATTTATTACAGGAAATACAATAGAAACTTCAATGGTGTCCAAACAAAGCGCCTCATCTTTTACAATAAAGGTGTAGCTGCCATCAGAAGGGATGTCAAATAAACTACCAATACTCGCAGAATTGGTGTCATTTAGATAATATGTACTAGTTCCTATCCCTCCAAAAGAAGAAAGACTCACAGTGCTGTCTAAAAGATTAACTATTGTATCAAGGCTCAAGTTAGAGTTTAAGCAAGGATCATTATTGGCAGGAGGATTTATTACAGGAAATACAATAGAAACTTCAATGGTGTCCAAACAAAGCGCCTCATCTTTTACAATAAAGGTGTAGCTGCCATCAGAAGGGATGTCAAAAACAGATCCAATAGCGTTAGTAGAAGTGTCGCTTAAATAAAATTCACCGGCACCTATCCCTCCTGAAGAAGAAAGCGTAATAGTACTGTCTGATAGGTTAACGTTGGTGTCAATTTCTAAGTTAGAATTTTGACAGGGGTCTGAACAATTTTCAGATAGAATAGTGGTGTCTAGTGCCACACACCCTTCATCGCCCATAATTTGAACAGTAAATAGACCGCTTTGATTTGGGGGGATGTTGTATTGATCAGTGGTTTCTCCAATAATAGCAATACCTTCTTTGAACCATTGGTAACTAGGATTTGTGAAATTTTGTTGTGCTGATAGTAAGATGTTTTGATTACAAAAGTTTCCAGTTGAAATAAGTGTTGTACTCGTAATTTGATTAACACGTATGTTATCTAAATAGTAATACCCCCTTGTTAATGGTGTTGAGCAAGAAGGTCCTAGAGCAAATGCATTAATATCTGTACTTGGAGTGAAAGTAAGGCTCAATGTTTCCCACCCATTTTGTGTCGTCATGGATACAATGCCTAATTCCAACCAATTTTGAGGGCCAGAAGCATAAATACCCAAAAAATTATTAACGACACCACCAGCTTGAGAGTTTAAAGGACAGCCATGACCCGAGAAAGGAATATCATTACAGTTTGGCGTGCCAAAAAATCCAAATTCACTCAAGGGAGAGAGCGTTTGAGTATCATCGTCAAAACTTGAGATAACTTCAAACTCGATGGTGTAAGTATTGCCAGCTAAAAAAGGATTTTGAAGACAGTTTCCAATATATTCTTTGTAATCATTACCTGTTAAAGCGTACTGGTGTCCTGGTATATTAAATAAACCAACGTATCCTGATTGGTGAGAAGAGTTTAAATTTGGTGGGTCTGCGCCATAATTCGTTAATCCACATGTGTTGTAATAATCAAAAGTTCCACGAGACAGATGGGTGTCAAAATCTTCAACAGAAGTAGTATATCCCCAATTTCCAGGACCCGTTGGACATGATATGTAATCTTCAAATGATGGGTTTAAAATATAATTTAAAGTTGTTTGTAGTTCACAATCACACTCTGGATCGTTTAAATCAATTAATCCATCGCCATTATCGTCAATGCCATTGGTGCAATTTTCTGATGTTGATGGTGTAGGAGGCGAAGAACCCAGAAAAACAATGTCTACCTCAATAGTATCTAAACAAAGCTCTTCGTCTTTCACAATAAAGGTATAGCTGCCTTCAGAAGGAATGTCAAACAAAGCGCCGATGGGGTTAGATAGAGTGTCATTTAGATAGTATGTACTAGTTCCCATCCCCCCAGAAGAAGAAAGACTTACGATGCTGTCTAAAAGGTTAACCGCTGTGTCAAGATTTAAAGTAGAGTTTAAGCAAGGATTTGCAGCAGGTAAAATAGAGATTTGAACAGAATCTCTGCAGCCCTGGTCGTCTTCTACAATAGCCCAATAATCAGCTTCTGTAGCGTTGATTTGAAAATCTGAACCATAACTTACATCGTCTAGATAGTAAGTAAAATTACCAGATCCGCCTGAGGCAATAAATGTAATTTCATTTTGATCTATAGAAGTGTTTAACGTTAGTGTTGAACAGTCCAGAGTAGGATCACAGTTTTGTACTGCAATAGAATGTGGTTTTATTTCGCAAAATGCACCTGATTCTACTTTAACAGAGTAAGTACTTGAAAAGTGGGTGTTAATTATAAGTGTACTAGAGTTTTGTCCTGTTAAGGCAGAGTCATTTCTGTACCATTGAATGGTAGGATTAGAAATAGATGGATCTAAAGCCAGATCAAGCGTTACTTTACCTGAGCAATTATCGCCAGATTCTATTATGGAAAAGCCATAAGAATTAGTACTTAATTCTTGCAGACTGATATTGTCTAAGTAAAAGTAATCACCTACCGGACCATTTGAGGTAGGGGCACTACAATCACTGCCAATAGCAATTGCGCCAATCGTATTTAAAGCAGAAGATATTGTAATAGAAATAGATTGCCATTCATCTAAGGGATTTACTTGATAACTTCCGAGTTCTATCCAGCTCCCGGAAGGACATTCAAGAATATCGAAGATGCAATTAGGTTGTCCGTATATAGTTAAATTGATTCCTTGTGCAGGAAAAACTGTGGTGTCAGGTAGTAATGTGTTAATGTCATATTCGACTTGCATAGTTGTAGCCGTATAGATATCTAATGAAAGTGTATGATTGGTATTTGAATTGATTTGTGAAGCAAGACATGTAGAAACGAACTCTCTATGATTTCCATTAGTATTCCAAAAGCCTAAATAGCCGGTGTTACTGGAAGAGGGTGGAAAAACTACATCATTTAAATGAGAAGATCCGCAAGAGTGCCAAAAATCAGCTGTCCCATACTGTGTGTCATTGTTATATCCAGAAAACCAATGAGTTGTGTAATCCAAAGGGCCAGTGGCGCCGGGGCAATTACTAAATTCATTTACAGAAGGGTCAGGGATTAATTCGTTAAGACATTGGCAATCTTGATCAGCTATATCTACCAATCCATCACCATCATCATCTAAAGCGTTATCGCATATTTCTTGAGAGAAAGAAACAAGACTTAAAATAAAAAAAAGTAGAAAATAAAATATCTTCACCTTTCGTTTAACGAAAATGTAAACAAAAGGTTGCTCTTATCGAGCGAGAATCACAAATCCAGACTTAATAATAGAATTGCCATCAAGATCTTGTGCTTTGACTTTCCAAAGGTATGTGCCCTGAGGAACAGGATTCGATTTAAACGTGCCATTCCATTTTCCAGACAGATGTGGTGTGTTGAAAACGCGTTTGCCCCATCTGTCATAAATAGAGAATGAAAAATTTTCTTTGCTTATATATGATGATTTAACAAAAAACTGATCATTTTCATCATTGCCATCAGGCGTAAAGGCATTGGGCACAAAAAGGGTAGGGAGTGGTTTAATGGTTAAATCTTTAGAAGCCGTGTCGGTACAGCCAAAGTTATTTTGGGCAACCAGATACACAACAAAATTGCCTGTGTCTTCAAAAAACAATACAGGCTCATACTGGTTAGAAGCAAAGCCTTCCTGACTGATCCAGGTGTAAAAATTGGCCTGTGAGGATTCATTAATCGTAGTAAATTCATACTGACCAACCAGCTCATCGTTAGGCGTCACATTAAAGTTTGCTGTTGGCATTGGGTAAACCTCAATGGTGTGTGAAGTTGTATCAATACACTGGTTTTGCATATGGGTAATAAGATCAATACTATGAACACCACTTTGTTCAGCGCAATATATATTTTGAATAGCATTATGTGAAATCACTGAAGGCAGTTCATACATAACGGTATCAACTAAAGTTGTGTTTAATGGAATTTGTTCTAGTTCGAAACACAAAGGGGCGCAGCCTCTATTGTTTTCAATCTCAAAATTAAAACTTTGAATATGCGTGATGTCAAATGTTTTGGTATTAGAAATACATTGGTTTGAATCAATAACAAAAACGGTTAAGGTGGTGTCGTGTGTCACATATATCGGGGTAAAATTATCTGAAGAAGATTGGTTTGCCCCCCAATAGTATTCAAAAGGAGGTGTACCTTGAACTACATTCACATTCACTTGATAAGAATCGATTGGTAGGCAAGAGTAGGTACTGTCAGAAAAAACCATGGGCAGCTCAAAAAGCGTTAATGTTTCTTTAAGGGTATCTCTGCAGCCAGAGGTGTCGATAACTGCCATTTGAAAATCATATACCCCTGGATTGCTAATGCAAATGCTCGTACTATCAAAATTTATTTGACTTAAATCGTATAGGTATGAAAGAGTATCTATGGCTGTAGAATTGTTTATGGTATTCTCAAAAGAAAAACAATTTGGAGAGCATGCCTTATTGGTATCAAGAGTAAAGCTAGCGTTAATTCCTTCAGAGATAAGAGTTTGGATTGTATCGGTAGAGCATCCTCGACTGTCAACAGCAAAAAGCGTTACATTTTGATGCCCCTGAACCAATACAGGGCTTGGATTTTGCGAAGTAGATACATTGTTCCAATAATAAATGTAAGGCGGTGCTCCTCCGATAACATCTAATTCAAGATCTTGAGTGCCATAAGCAAGACATGTAAAGTCTGGGGTATTAATCTGAGGAGTGGTAATGCTGCCGACATTGATATTCGTATCTATAAAACATCCGTTCACGGTAGTGGCTGAGAATTGATGAGTTGAGGCCTCTACATTTAAAAACACATTACTGCTTTGTCCAATCCCATCTAGAAAATATTGACTTACCTGATCTCCAATTAAAGTGAATTCAATATCAAGGTTGTTTAAAGTATCTTCGCAGCCAGCGTTTACAGGCGAAATTTGTATCTGAGGATCTATAGGTTCTACGGTAAGGGTGTTACTCGGGTAGCAAAACCCATCAAAATATTGAAGCAGTAAATAGGTGCCAGGTTCGCTTATAGAATCAATGGTAAGTGCAAGAGTTGTTTCTCCGGGTAAGGCAATGCCGTCTTTGTACCATTGGAATGTGCCGTCTAAAAAATTTGTAGTTGCATTGATGCTAAGCTCAGAATTGCAATTTCTATTTATAAGTGAAATATTAGGCGAAATAGAAGGTTCGTCAATAATTAAATTGAGGTTGTCTAAATAATAATAACCCTCACTGCTGGGATTATTACAATCAGGGCCAATAACCATAGCATCTATGTTATAAGGCGCAGTAAATTGTATGGTATGGGTTTGCCAGGCGCTATTTGAAAACGGAACATAAACACTGCCTAATTCAATCCATGTGCCATTGTTCGCGTTTAATGGGCAATCAGTCGGATTAAAAAAACCAGTCGAAAAAGGTAAGTAGCCACAATTAGAAGAGCCATAGATAACCATATTAATGCCAGGAGACTGGGCGCCAGGTGTGAATTCCCAGGCGTCAATAGCAAATGTGCCTGTATATATATTAAACTCAATTTTGTAATCTTCGCCGCCTAGCATAGTGTTTAATAGACAAGCGCCTACATATTCTTTGTATAGAGGATCAAGTGACCCAGAACTTGGAAGGTTTAAAAATCCAACATAGCCATTGCCAGAAGGAGAGGGCGGCGGCGGATCTATTGTGCCTGCTACATGTGATATCCCACAAGAATGATAATAATCTGATGTGGCATCAGAAGCTTGAATCCAACTAGAGGCACAATTAAGTTCAGAGAACGTACTTGGGCAGCAGGTGTTGCTTTCAAAAGATTGGTTTGGAATCAGTGGCAGTGGAGGGGTGTATAAGCAATTACATTCACTGTCGTGTAAGTCTATATTGCCATCGCCGTCATCATCAATTCCATTGAAGCAATTTTCTTGACCGATTGCTAAAAAAGATATTACAACAAAAGCAATAAAAAGAATGCTTTTTTTCATGACTCAAAAAGTTATTTTTAAAACATCGTGTTTAACGGCATTTTATTTTAACTTTTCAAAGTTATCTATAATCATTCAATTAAAAAAACAAAGCCTTTATGCTTTACAAATTCATTGATTCTTGCATTTCTGTAGGTCAGTAAGTAAATATACATTCCTTTTTGTGCCTTTTTGCCAGCAAGGGTTGTGCCATCCCAGGCAGCATCAATGTTATTGGTCTTAAACACAGTTTCGCCCCAACGGTTTTGAATTTGAAACTCTACATAATCAAGTACTTCAAAATTTTGAGTGACCATAAATGCGTCATTAATGCCATCGTTGTTGGGTGTAAACGAATTCGGGATAAAGATATTCTTTGGCTCTGTTATTGTAATGTTTTTAGTGATAGAATCCTCGCAACCAATCCCGCTTTTCACTTTAAGAGTGATAGAATGAACGCCAAATGAATCAAGTTCAATAAATGTATGCTCATTATTACTAAATATAGAATCTTCAAAAATCCAGCTAGAATGTGAATAATCCATTGACTGATTTTGTAGATAGAATGATTCTGGCCCTATACTTTGATCAGAGCTTAAGACAGAAAAATCAGCCTTGGGTATGGCAAAGACAGACACTGCTTTTTGAATGGTGTCTGCACAATAATTATTTTGTACAATCAAATCAATGTATTGTGATCCTGTATCGCTTATGCATATCGTTTGTAAAGAGTCTGGGTATTGATTTTGGCCTTGCATCCAATAAAAATGCGTAAAGTCTGAATTTGGCATAAATGTAGCTTCAGTGCAAAACTCTGTACATCCTACCGAATCAGACAATGTAAAAGAAGCGTCAGGTTTACCTAATAGATGGATTTGTTTGATTTGTGTAATACAGCCCATCGTATCTTGTGCATGAACGGTAAATGAGCTGTCCTTTGGCAAATTTACAGTATAGGTGCTGCTGCTCGAAGATTGCCCATCCCACCAAAACTGATAAGGGGCAGTACCTCCTTGAACAGTCCCTTGAAGTTCAAAATCTGTATTGTAGTCAAAACAATAGATATTAGACATTGCAATCTGCATAGAATCGGGTTGATTGATGCTTACCGTTATAGTGTCTGTACAAGCACATTGATCCATCACTGTTAAAACATACAATCCGGTGTCTAATCCTGTAAACACTGAATCATTCACGCTAAGGCCATTTAATTGATAGTAAAAAGAAGGGGCGCCCCATAAAGAGTCTATTTGCAGTTTGCCATCTGCATAATTAAAACAAGATACATGATCAGACGAATAAAAAGCCTTTAATGAATCTTTGGTGTAGAAGATAGAATCTGAAATTCCGCAGTCATTATTAGGGCTAGTAATACGCATTTGATAAATGCCTGTTTGTTCTTTTGGGGGGATGATAGAATCAAGTGTTTGATCACTAAGCGCAATGCCATTTAAATACCACTGATAGCTAAGATTAACAGAGTCAACGCTAGAAGAGATGACTTTATTTGCTTCACAATAATTTCCCGTATCAGATAAGGCCACTCCATTGTAAAATGTTTTTTCAATAAGTGAAAGCTGATCAATAAAATAATACCCGCTATTTTGTGTGGATGGTGTTGTGCAATCAGGACCAATTGAAATGCCATACACATCTTGAGTGGGGCTAAATTCATAGGTGTATTTTACCCACCCCTCTAAGCTCTCTGAAGTATATTGACTGGCAATTTCAAACCAATGACCAGGATCTAGATGTTCAGGACAATCATTAATAGAACTTGTTGGAATAGGAACGTAACTGCAATTGCTAGTGCCATACAGACTTATGTTTGTCTGACTTGGCGCGCCAAGAGATGTAGTGTGTACACCATGTATATAAAATGAAAAGATATAGGTATTTCCGGCACTTAATTTGGTGTTTAAACAGCTAGAGACATATTCTTTGAGGGTATTTCCGCCAGAGAGTAAAGTATTCCAAAAACCAATAGCCCCATTGCCATCCGGAAAAGAATCAGGTATGGCTGCATGTGGGTCGTTGTCTGCCCATCCGCAATAGTTGTAATAATCAGCACTAGCTGTGGCATGCCAGTGGTCTGCATTAGAGACCTGGTTAGGACCGGTAGGGCAAGCTGAATGTTCTTCAAATGAGGGGTTTGAGATTAAATTATCTACATTGTAGTTCACAAATCCATTGCAATAGCAATCTGTAGTGTCGTTCAGATCGATTAATCCGTCTGCATCATCATCCACCCCATTACTGCAATCTTCCTGAGCCCATCCCCCCGAAAAAAGAAAAAGAAAGATAAAATATAATAGATGTTTTTGCATAGGCTTTTGTTTCTACGCAAAAAATGGCTCTAAGGTTCTGTTTTCTTGAGCAGTGTATAGATTGTTTTGATGCTTAAAATATTTAATGGAAATTCTAATAAAACATGCAGAAAACTTAAAAATAGTAAGCACATAAAACCTAGTTTGTAGTTAATGGCATAGAGCAAAACAGACGCGCCCCAAATCAAAAGAAGTATAATAAGGTTTGATTTTTTTAGTTTATGCCACCCAATAATAGACGTTTTAGAAAACCAGTTTAAATAGTGATAGGTGTACGCAAAAGCGATGAAAATTTGAATTTTAATCCCTAAAGCAGTAAAGAAAGGTGGTGCTTTTTCAAAAGGGGTGTCTATCAGATAAGACATCAGCTGGCGGATGCCGTAATGCACATTTTGAAAAGAACTGGCCATGAAATTTGATTGGGTTTTTGACTCGATCAAATATTGGCTAGATTGAATGGGTAGAAAAAAAATACCTACGCCGATTATAAGTAGAATAAGAGAAGAAATCAGCCCTAATGTGCTTTTGTTTTTTAAGCTGCCGTAAAGTATAAAAATGGCAGTAAACACATACACATGAATTAGAGTGGGCAAAAATACTCCAAACAATAAGATGCCTAAGGGGATGTGTTGAATATAAAAAGAAGAAATGCCTATAAGAATGCCTAAAGCAATTTTTAGAGATTTGTTTAGGGAGCTTCCATAAAGTAAGGCTAAAAAAAAGGCTAAAAACAATAAAGAGATAGATAAGTTGTATAAGGGCTTAAAAGGCAAGTTAGAGGTATTGATTTTTTCAAAAAAAGACCACTCAGTAAGCATGTAATGTAAGAGAGGGCCAAGGCAGATAAGAAAGGTGCATAATAAGGCAATAGACAACCAATGCTTAGAAGAGCTAAAGTAATTTTTTTTGTGGAGCCATCCGATTTCGGTCAAGTAATGCAAAGGGCCTAACACAGCATATGAAAATAGAAATAATTTAAACGGAAGGCTAATCGCTAAAACAAGTGCGATTAACATCATTAAAATATTTAACGCATCTATCTGCCGGGCGCCCCATTTCATAGATCTGTGGTTAAGCGTTGAATTATTTTTGGTCCATGATAAATAAAAGACGTATAGATTTGAATTAAATCAGCGCCTGCGCGAAGCATTTGTTCTCTTTTTTCAGAGGAATCAATCCCGCCAACACCAATAATTACAGCCTTTTGACCTAAAATTGTTCGTGCTTTTTGAACACGCTCTAGGGCTTTTGAAAAGAGTATAGGGCCGCTTAACCCTCCAGCGCCAATTGCTTCTATTTTTTTTCTAGAGCTTAGAAGATCGGCTCTTGAAATGGTCGTGTTAGAAATCACAAGACCAGTTAGCTCTTCTTGTTTTACCACCATTAAAATATCTTCAAATTGCTTGTCTGATAAATCAGGAGCTATCTTTAAAAGTAAAGGCACGGGATGTTCTCGTTTTTTATTTTCGTTTTGAATGGGTCTTAGCTTTGAGGGCTTTGTTTTCTTGAAGTTCTCTTAGGTTTTTGGTATTGGGCGAACTTACATTGACCACAAAATAATCGACCGTATTCTCAAGGGTTTTAAAACAAAAAAGATAATCGTCTAAGGCTTTAGAGTTTGGTGTGTTTTTATTTTTACCGATGTTTCCGCCAATGACAATATCAGAGGGCTTGTTAGTGAGCATTTGCTTAAGGTATTGCACTCCTTTGTTGTTAAAGCCCATTCTGTTAATGATGGCTTGGTCTTTTTTTAACCTAAATAACCTGGGTTTAGGATTGCCTTTTTGAGCAAGGGGAGTTGTAGTGCCCACTTCAATAAAACTAAAACCAATATGAGATAACCAGCTGAGGTTTTCTGCATTTTTGTCAAACCCGGCTGCTAAGCCCACTCTGTTTTTAAATGACAACCCCATAAGTTTGACCGATTGATCTTCTTTTTTCTTAGGTTTTAAAAAAGAGCGTAATAATGGTATACGAATCGTAAAACGGGCTAAACCACAAGCAAAATGATGAGCGCGTTCGGCGTCAAAGAGAAATAATATATTTCGGATTATCCTATACAATAAGCCAAAGGTAATTGCTTCTTGTTAAAACTAAAATTCATATCAAGACTTTGTACCTTTGCAAAGTGAAGTTTAAGCTCGAATCAAAGTTTAGTCCTACTGGTGATCAGCCTTCGGCCATCAAACAGCTTGCGGATGGGCTTACAAACGGCGAACTTTCACAAACTCTTTTGGGGGTAACCGGCTCGGGTAAAACCTTTACGGTTGCCAATGTGATCGAACAAAGCCAAAGGCCTACGCTTATTTTAAGCCACAATAAAACGCTTGCGGCACAGTTGTATGGAGAGTTTAAACAGTTTTTTCCCAATAATGCGGTAGAGTATTTTGTGTCGTATTATGATTATTATCAGCCCGAAGCTTATTTGCCGGTGAGTGATACCTATATTGAAAAAGATCTGACAATTAACGAAGAAATAGAAAAGCTTCGGTTAAGCGCTACCTCTTCCTTGCTTTCGGGCCGTCGGGATGTGATTGTTGTGTCTTCGGTCTCGTGCATTTACGGGATGGGCAACCCTGAAGAGTTTAATGAAAATATTGTGGAGGTTAAAAAAGGGCAGCGTATTTCGCGCAATGCTTTTTTACTGAGTCTTGTACATGGGTTATACGCAAGAACACAAGACGATTTTAAACGCGGCACCTTTCGAGTAAAAGGCGATCAGGTTGATGTTTTTTTAGCCTATGCAGATTATGCCATACGTATTATTTTTTGGGGGGATGAAATTGAAGAGTTGTATAGTTTTGATCCGTCTAACGGAAAAAAAATACAAGATTTTCAAACCTTAAAAATTTACCCAGCCAATATTTTTGTCACCACCCAAGAGACGTTAAATAATTCGGTGTTTGAAATACAGCAAGACATGGTCAAACAGGTCGAGTATTTTAAAGAGATGGGGATGCATTTAGAGGCCAAACGCATTGAAGATCGCGTGACCTATGATCTTGAGATGATGAAAGAATTGGGCTATTGCACGGGCATTGAAAATTATTCTAGGTATTTTGATCGCCGACAAGCAGGAGAACGCCCATTCTGCCTATTAGATTATTTCGATGACGACTTTTTGCTAGTGGTGGATGAGAGCCATGTAACGGTCCCTCAAATTAGAGCGATGTACGGAGGCGATCGTTCGCGTAAGCAAAATTTGGTGCAGTATGGATTTAGATTACCAGCAGCCATGGATAATAGGCCTTTGCAATTTGAAGAATTTATGCAGATCATCGGGCAACGCATTTATGTAAGTGCAACACCCGCTGATTTTGAGTTAGAGCAGTCTTCTGGTATTGTCGTTGACCAGGTCATTCGCCCTACTGGATTATTAGATCCAGAAATTG
>JAHDCS010000023.1:11748-35491 GCA_020629755.1 Flavobacteriales bacterium
AGTATTCAAAATCAAGTGATTTATGTGAGCGCTACACCCGCAAATTATGAGTTGTCTAAAAGTGAAGGCGTTATCGTTGAACAAATCATCCGCCCAACTGGACTGTTAGATCCGGAAATTGAGATCAGACCAGTGGCTACGCAAGTCGATGATTTACTCGAAGAAGTAGCCAAGGCGGTTGAAAAAAAACAACGTGTTTTAGTGACCACACTTACCAAAAGAATGGCTGAAGAACTCACGAAGTATCTTACAGAACTTCGCATTAAAACGCGCTATATTCATTCTGATGTTGATACCATAGAGCGCGTAGAAATTTTGCGAGAGCTACGCATGGGCTATTTTGATGTTTTAGTAGGGATAAATCTGCTCAGAGAAGGTTTAGATTTACCAGAGGTTGCTTTAGTCGCCATATTAGATGCTGACAAAGAAGGGTTTTTAAGAAATTACCGTTCTTTAACCCAAACCATTGGGCGGGCAGCTAGAAATGTAAATGGCCGAGCTATTCTTTATGCAGATAAAATCACAAAATCTATTCAAGCTACTCTTGATGAAACCGCTAGGCGTAGACAAAAGCAAGAGGCCTACAATGAAAAACATGGAATAACACCAACACCACTTGTAAAAGAACAGCATGAGATTATGGGACAAACCCATGTGGTTGATGCCTCTGCACTTATGGATGACATCCACCAAAATACAAAACAAAGAGAAGAACAGATCACTCAAAGTGATTTTACTACATTAAGCACGCAGGCGCTTGAAGAAAAAATTAAATTGACTGAAAAAGAAATGAAAGTGGCTGCTAAAAACCAAGATTTCATGCAAGCCGCTTATTTAAGGGATCAGATAAAAGAAATGAAAAAGAGATTGGTGTGATCTCTCTAACCAAGTCATGAAGAGGAATAAAACAGATAAACTTCCGGTAATGGAACACTTTTATACCTTGCAAGGAGAGGGATATCACTCTGGCACAGCCGCCTATTTTATTCGTTTAGCTGGCTGTGATGTAGGCTGTGTGTGGTGTGATGTAAAAGAAAGTTGGGAAGTTTCGAATAATCAATGGCACAGCATAAATCAGATAGTAGATTGGGTGATCAAGGCTGGCGCAAAACGAATAGTGGTTACTGGTGGAGAGCCTGCTATGTATAATTTAAATGCCCTTACAAAGGCTTTTCAAAAACAAAACATCCTTTGTCACATAGAAACCTCTGGAGCATATGAACTTACAGGGCATTGGGATTGGGTGTGCCTTTCGCCTAAAAAATTTAAACCGCCTTTAGAAGCCGTTTTGCAAAAAGCAGATGAGCTTAAAGCAATTGTGTTTAATCACTCAGATTTTGAATGGGCTGAAAAATATGCAGCTCTTGTTGGAACAAATTGTAAATTATTTTTGAATCCCGAGTGGGATAAAAAAGAACAGGTACTATCACTTATGATTGATTATGTACTTAAGCATCCAAAATGGCGCATTGGCATTCAGATGCATAAGTATATTGGAGTGCCTTAAAGAGAGAGGTTTTAAAAAGAACTCTTAAAGTAGAGTAAAACAATTTAGCTCTATTTTACCTTTAGTGGGTGTTTTACCTTTTCTTTCAGAAGGGCAATGTCTAAAACTTCGCTGAGCTTGCGCACATAATGAAATGTAAGGCCTTTTAAATATGAGGGATTAATCTCATCTATATCTTTTTGGTTTTATTGACACAGAATAATTTCTTTAATATTGGCACGCTTGGCAGCAAGTATTTTTTCTTTAATGCCGCCCACAGGTAATACATCTCCTCGAAGGGTGATTTCTCCTGTCATGGCTAATTTTTCACGTATTTTTCTTTGCGTAAAGATTGATGCAATGGATGTTAAAATGGTAATTCCCGCAGAAGGACCATCTTTTGGCGTAGCCCCTTGAGGGACATGTAAATGCACATCCCATTTGTCAAAAACATCTGCTTGTAGTCCTATGAGTTTTGGATGTGATTTTAAATATTGTAGTGCTATGGTGGCAGATTCTTTCATCACATTCCCTAGATTACCGGTTAAAGAAAGCTTGCCTTTACCTTTATTAATACTGGTTTCAATAAATAGAACATCACCTCCCACAGATGTCCAGGCAAGGCCAGTCACTACGCCGGCAATGTCATTGTTTTGATATTTTTCTTTTGAAATCCCTTTGCCTAAAATAGAAGAAATACGCTCTTTTTTAATTTTCTTCTGGTACTTTTCTTCAAGGGCAATTTTTTTAGCAGTGTTACGTACAATTTTCGCCAATTTTTTTTCAAGGCCTCTTACCCCTGACTCCATGGTGTATTGTTCAATGACATATTCAATATTTTTTTTCTCAAGTGACAGATCCGCAGATTTTAAACCATGGTCTTTAATGAGTTTTGGTATTATGTATTTGTGGGCAATTTCAATTTTTTCTTCAACGGTGTATCCGCTCACCTCAATCATTTCCATGCGGTCTCTTAGAGCGGGCTGAATAGTGCCAATATTATTAGCTGTAGCAATAAACATAACCTTTGACAGATCATAATCGACCTCAATAAAGTTATCGTGGAATGTATTATTTTGCTCAGGGTCTAAAACTTCTAAAAGTGCAGAAGAGGGGTCGCCATGAAAGTCGTTGCCTACTTTGTCAATTTCATCTAAAATAAATACCGGATTAGAAGATTTAACTTTCTTAATATTTTGAAGGATACGGCCAGGCATAGCGCCTATGTATGTGCGACGGTGGCCTCGAATTTCAGCTTCGTCTTTCACTCCGCCTAAAGACATTCTTACATATTTTCTGTCTAAAGCTCTCGCGATAGACTTTCCTAAAGATGTTTTTCCAACTCCAGGAGGGCCATGCAAGCAGATAATGGGGGATTTTAAATCTTTTTTAAGTTTTAAAACGGCTAAGTGTTCAATGATGCGCTCTTTTACTTTATCTAAACCAAAATGGTCTTGATTTAAAACACTCTGAGCTTTTTTTAAATCGAGATTGTCTTTGGTATAGACATTCCAGGGTAGTTCAACTAGATTTTCTAGATAATTTATTTGCACAGAAAATTCAGAAGAAGCGGGGTTCATTCGTTTTAACTTGCCAAGTTCTTTGTTAAACACATCTTTTACAGCGCTAGACCATTTTTTCTTTTTTGCCTTTTTCTCAAACTCTTCTATTTGTTGATCTAAAGGATTGCCTCCAAGTTCTTCTTGAATGGTCTTCATTTGTTGATTCAAGAAGAATTCTCGCTGTTGCTGATCTATGTCGGTTTTTACTTTTGCTTGGATGTCATTTTTGAGCTCTAGCATTTGAAGGTTTTTTGTGAGGCGCTTCAACAGCAAAGTTGCGCGTTCTTCTAAATCTAGCAGTTCTAAAATTTCTTGTTTTTTTTCTACTTCAGCCCGCATGTTTGAAGCAATAAAATTGATTAAAAAACCAGGGCTTTCAATGTTTTTAATTGCCAACATGGCCTCAGAAGGTAAGTTGGGAGATAATTTAATGATATTATTTGCTAAGTCTTTAATAGAGGCAATTAAAGCATCGAATTTTTTATCGGTAATACTTTGTTTTGCACTAGACCCATAGGCAGATACTTCTGCTTCTAAAAAAGGTTTTTCTTTTGTAATGGTGTCAAGAGAGAATCTTTTTTTACCCTGCATAATAACAGTTGTAGAACCGTCGGGCATCTTTAGCAATTTTAAAATTTTAGCAACCGTACCAATAGAGTAAAGTTCTTTTTGTTTTGGATCTTCTACTTTTGGATCAATCTGAGCCACTACACCAACAATCTTACTGCTTTTATTTGCTTTTTGCACCAATGAAATAGACGTGTCTCTGCCTACTGTAATAGGGATAACAACTCCTGGAAACAACACCATATTTTTTAAAGGCAAGATAGGTAATGTTTTAGGTGTTTCTTCTTTGTTAAATTGCTCTTCGTCTTCAGAACTTAGCAAAGGAATAAGTTCTGAAACATCCTTTGAAGCGTCGTCTTCAAGATACATTAAAGGGTAAGATGTATTTTCTTCCATGGATATATTTACTGTTCGTATACAATTTGGTCTAAGTCAAATATTATGCCATTGCATAATCAAAGAAAAAATGTCAGTTTAAAAATGTTGTTCTATGCTTTTTTGTCATAGTAAAGACATTCTTATAAATAGACAAGAGACGTTCACTTAATTTGAGATTTCTACGCGCCATTACTTTTTGTGCTGTTAGTATTGCTTTATCAAATTGATGTTCTTGTTTTTGTGTGCCCACCCAAGAAAAATCAGGGATGAATTTATCTAAAAACCCATGGCTAAAAACATTGCAAAAGCAACCAACCACGCTGCCGGTATTAAATGAAGAGCCTATGGCACTTTTAGAGTGGTCACCCATAATTAAACCTAAGAATTGTCTATTTGAATTTTTAAATTCACTAGTGTCGTAACGCCAGTACTTTACTGTGCTGTAATTATTTTTAAGATTTGAGCAATTGGTGCCGGCCCCTAAGTTACACCATTCGCCAATATACGAATGGCCTAAATATCCGTCGTGTGATTTATTTGAGTAGCCTAAAAATATGCTTTGTGAGACTTCTCCGCCAATTTTACAGTGTTTGCCAATGCTGGTATTTCCATAAATTTTAGCGCCCATTTTAATGACAGAGTAATCTCCAATATACAAAGGTCCGCGCAAGATAGCGCCAGGCATTATAGTAACATTTTTGCCCAACACAATAGGTCCTTGAGACGCATCAAAAATGGCATAATTAACATCTATGTCTTTACCGCCATATATTTGATCTCCAATGCATATTGCTGGCGATTTGATTTTGTTTTTAGAAAAATTAAGTAAGGTTAAATCTTCTGTTATTTGCTCTTGGTTGGCATAAATTATATCTGGTATACATTGTATCTGATGAGCATCTTTAATTTCGATGCTTGTTTTATTTTCTTTACTATCAAAATAAATGGCAGGTTTGCCTTTAATGGATAAAATTTCAGAATCCTCTAGGCTTAGAATTTGATTGATTACTTTCTTACTCGGGATAACAGTAGGGCAAATATAAATTTTAACTACTTTCTTCTTTGTAAAACCATGGATATGTTGTTCTATTAAAATGTTCCATTTTTCTTCTAAACTTAAAATACCAACTTTAAGTGCCTGAATAGGTCGAGTATGCGTAAGAGGGTAGAAGCGAGATCTTTGATCTTCTAAAAAAAGGATATTCATTGTATATACAGTTTATAGGTCTTATTATAAAAAAAAGCCCCAAGAAATTCTTGAGGCTTAAACATTTTAAAATGTAAAGAGTTAGTACACCTAATTATTTCACCATCAATCTGATTGTTGAGGTAGTATTATCTTGATCAATAATACTTAAGAAATACAATCCCTTAGCATAACTACTCAAATCAATATCGTATGTGTGGTTTAAAGTAGCGTTTGCATAGACTACCTTGCCTAATACATTTCTAATTTCAATAGAAGCGTTTTGAGCGTTTAGTAATTCTAAAGTGAAAATACCATTTGAAGGATTTGGATAAACCTTAAATGCGTTTTCTTTAGAAACTAAATCTACAGAAACAGGTACTGGTGTTAAAGTATTCGATTGTGCTGAAGGGCATCCGTTTGCATCATAAACAACGGCGTAAACATTAGTGCCTTCAGGCATAATAGTTGTCGAATACGTATTTGCATTTGTGCCAGCTAATGCAGGAGCGTACCACTCATGTGTGCCAGAAGCATCAGAACTGAATACAAAAGCATTATCATCAAATACATAATTAATTGTTGGTGCAGCTGGTGCTGGATCAATCGCTATACTAATGGTATTAGAATTTTCAGTTTGGTTACACAAGTTTTCTCCAACTGCAAAATAGTCACCTGATTGTGATGGAAGATCTAAGAAAAGAGTCTCTCCGGTTGATCCATCAGGCCATGTGTAAGTAGATGCTCCAGAAGCCGTTAATGTTAAGCCAACACCTTCACAACCCGTTGTTGAATCAGCAGTGATAGCCGTATTAGGCAATGGAGAAATAAATACATCAGCGGTATCTGATCCAGAGCCAGCACAGTTTGTGATGGTTAAAATAACTTGATCACCAGCGTTAGCGGTTGTACTTGGTCCGTTTGGTCCGTTAGACCATCCAAAGGTAGCCCCAAAGGATTGTTCAGTTGGTATGGCGCTTGCAAATAAAGTAGCTGTTTCGCCAGTACAAATCTCAACATCTCCTGTAATTTCAGGTTCTGGAATTAAACTGGTATCGGCCATAATAGTTACCGTATTAGACGTTGTTGAACCGGCACAGTTCGATACAACAACAGAGACTTGATCGCCTACATTGGCATCTACAAGATTGCCGTTTCCGCCAGAAATGGACCATGTATAAGTCGCATCAGGCTGAGGTGTTGCAAATAAAGTAGTAGTTGCCGCTGGGTCACAAGTTTCAAGGGTTACATTACCATTGATTTCAGCTAATGGAGCATTTGCTGTTGCGACTTCGATTTCAATTGTGTCTATAACCACTGAATCAGCCGGGTTGTCAACGCCTTCTTCATAAAAGATATTTGAGCAACCTGTATTAATTGTAACAGTATACAAGCCAGGCGTACTTATAGTGTAAGTACTGGCCGTAGAGCCGTCATTCCACTCAAAAGATTGCCCGCAACCTGCTACGAGTGTGGCAGAGTTTCCAGAACAAAGATCACCATCTAATAAATCAGACTGATCAACATAAGTGAAACAATCTAATGGGGGTAAAAAATCTTTTAAGTCATCTACATGTACTTGTTTGTGTACAATTTGGCTAAACGAAGGCAGTACTGCACCATCTTGATCTTGTAATATTCCAGGATTGATATCAATTGACATCACAAGATCAATCACTGTATCTGTTACATCTCTTACTGAAGAGGTGTACATACACTCATCTAAATCATGTACATCTGGTGCAATAGGATTGCCTGTAGAAGGGTCTGTCCATAATGACCCTCCGTATCCTAGAGACCCAGGGGTAATATCTATTGGAAAAGACCAAGAACATCCTCCGTCAGTTGAAGACACACCAAAAGTGTGGCGTAAGAAATTTACACCATCGGGTGTGTAGTCTGTCAAGGCAGCATAGAATACGTACATATTATTGTCTTGATCAACAGAAACAGTTGGCATAGCCGCAAATTGATTCATGTTTCCTAATCTGTAACCGTCTAAGTTATCCGTTAAGGCAGAAAAGTCACCACTTTCGTCAAAGTCATAATACCATGATCCTACGGTTCTCCAGTCGCCTTCTTGAAAATCTTCATTCCAATACCCAAGACCGAAACTTCCAAGTCCGCCGCCAATGAAAACGCCACTGTCTGCACTGACAAAAGATTCTGGGCTTCCGCCAAATAAATAAAGCCCAATTTGTTCGTCACCGGCGAGCTCATTTGACATACCAATGTGGTCAAAGAAAGCATGAACTTTATTGTTGTTATCTATTAAAGTTGCAATTGAACCACCACTTGTAGAGATAAAATCAAATTCATTGACAGTTTCATCGTATTTACCAATACCATTATCTAATGCTATTTTACTTGTCCATGAAGTACCATTGTCTTCAGAAATAAGTAAACGAACTGGTTGACCAAGCTCAGCAATACCAATAGCAATTTTGTCTCCTTTTACATCGATCGAATAAACATCGCCAGAGATTTCAGGATAATAGTTAAGGTCGGTTTCTGGTAATTGTATTGGTGCATCCCAATTGGCACCTCCATCGGTTGATCTTGTGTACAGAAGAGCACCGTCCATACCGTTGTATAAAGCACCTCCGAACGCGGTAGGTGTACTAAGACCAATCAAATGGATGGTTTGGCTGTTAGCTCCACCAACAGCAAATCTTGGCCAAAGTGCAATAGGGCTAATAGCCGATAAAAATGTTTCTGTCCATGCGCCAGACCCAACAGTAGAGCGTTGATTCATTACCAGTTGATCGATTTCAGTACCGTGAGAGATAGTAATTTCTTTTGTACCTACCTGACTGAGCGTTGGCCAACCCGTTCTGGTGCTTTCAATTCTTGAAATCCCAGCCGCACTGCCCCATGATCCGGCGGCAGCATCAAAGAAATTGTACCCTGTACCTCTATCAGAAAATATTGGAGAACTTTCTGTACTGTGCGTCCAGCTTGCAGCAATATTTCCGTTTGCATCTGTAATAATACGTCTGCAAATAGAGGCATTGGTCTGGTAGCTATATTCAGTTTCACCAATTAAAGTTTCGTTGTTGCCAATATCAGCCATCGATTTTTGCATTCCTTCAACAAGAGCATGTTTTGAATCTGAGGCTATTTTATGATAATCGTACAAATCAATTTTATCATGTTTTTGGTTAGAAATCATGATAGGTTGAGAGCTGTAGTTAGGAGTGCCCTGAACAGGTCTTTGCGCGTTTGAGGTAAAAAATCCCCCCAAAATTAATGGAAGTATAAGTTTTTTCATGGCGTATTAAATTTTATAAATCGCCTAAAGTTACAAAAAAAATATCTAAACTATTTCTAGCAAATGAACTCTTTTGCTTTTTGACGTAAAAGAAAGAAGTCTTCTTTTTTAATGAAAAATTGACTGAAGGGCGTATTGTTTTTGTACTTAAAAACACCAATCAGATATAAAGTTGAGAGGCTGTAAGATAAACAATTAACCAATGCTGCGCCTTTTAATGTATAAAGCGGAATAAGATAGACACCTGTCACAAGCGTTATTAAAAGCGCAATAAGTGCAGCCTGCATGGCATATTTGTTTATGCCTATCCCGGCATAGTAATGTGTAATCATGCCAGAAATAGAAAAAAATAATACACCCGGAGAGAGAATCATAAATAAGAGTTTGACCTCGCTAAAATCTTTTCCTAACAACCAGGTGTAAAACGATGACGGAAATAAAAACAGTATAGCCATTAAACTTATGGCAACAATAGAAGTCAAACGAATCAGTCTTAAAGTATTGTTTAGGGCAATGGTTTTATTTTTAGAATTTGAGACTTCGGCATAATGAACAGATGAAATGCTTTTACTCACAATCCAGACGCCTTCAGCCATGGCAATGCTGTTAGAAAAAATACCTAAATAAGATAAGGTCGGGTCAATACTTTCAAGCATATAAAAAGAAAACCGGTAATTTAAAAATTGAGCAGCATTCGCAATTTGAAGCACTAGCCCAAAAGAGAACAACTTGCGCGTAGAAATAGAGTGCTTGTGATGATCATTCATAATGATTGCAAACACCCAAAACAAACTCAAACAAACAATCGCTATTTTAGAAATATAAAAAGCGACTAAAATAGACTGTATACCTTTTTTTTCTAGGAGATATACGGCAATAAAAACAGCTAAAAAAACAAATAAATTTAAGAATTGAAGGTAGTTCATCTTTCTAATTTGATTCTGTCCTTGAATAATAAACAGATGGATAGAAAAAAACGTTTCTAAAATACTTAAAAGTAAAAAGTGAAAAAGGTAAGTTGATTCTAGTTTACCAAAGTAGCTGAGTATAAGAGTAGTTAAAATAGCACTTGTGATGCCCCATATATAAGAAGGCCATAGAATAGACCGCACAGAAAATCTTGAAGAGAAATACACCAGTGCGCTGCCACCAATAAAATTGCTCAAAATCATGGTTAGCGTTAAGTTTAGAATCCACCACGAATGCCAACCCTTGCCTTGCGCCCCTAAAAACTGTGAAATAGCAATCAATATAGCAATATTGATAAACGCCGATAAAAATCGCGTAAATAGGGTATGCAAAATATTAGAGAGCATCTAATATTGGTTTAAGCGAATCTATAACTTGTGATGCGCTGATTGTTTTAATACAGGCAAAATCAGGACACAAATTAGGATCAGATGTTTTTGTCGTATTAGGGCTTAGCCAATCATTGCAAGGCGCACAAGGATACTGAAGTGATATAATTTGGTGTTTAGGGCTTAAGCGGGCATAGCCATATCTTTTAGGATTAGATCCGCCCCAAATGGTTAAGCTAGGCACGTCTAAAACAGCGGCCATGTGCATTGCTGAACTATCTTGGCCTATACACAATATGCTTTGTTGAATGTAGTCGAAAAACTCTGGTAAGGTGGTTCGTCCGACCTTGTTTTTAAGATTTTGGTGATTAATCTTAGAGCTTATTGTTTTTGCGGCATGCAGTTCGTTTTGATCGCCAAGTAGTATAACCTTGTAGTGCAAGTCTAAAACATACCGGATAACAGACGTCCATTTCTCTGTGGGCCATTGTTTGTAGGGGGTTTTATTGTTGCCGCATGACAATTGAACAGCAATTTGTTTTTGTTTTTGTTTTTTTTTGGGGGGGATGAAAAATTCTTTGATCTCAATCTGGGGAGATGGTTGAATTAAGGCTTTGTTTATTTGCGCAATGTGCCAGTGATTTTGGATGGATTTAGTATTTATTTTAGAGTAAAAAAAGTTAAAAAACCTAGGCTTTTTGTTCTCATGAGTGATGATTTCTTGAGCCATAAAACTGGCGTAAAAACCGGATGTTCTAGAACAGGAAAGCCAGTCGATGTAAATGGTTTTAAAACATTTAAAATTCTTAAGCGCATTTAGAATAGTGACTTCAGTGCATTGATCGAGTAATTCAAAGGATTCAAATAGGTCTTTAATTTGATAGCGGTCCATAAACCAGCCCACTAGTCTAGCTTTTGGATGCTTAATTCTGATTTGCTTAATCAAAGGGATCATTGTCAAGGCATTACCAATACCTGAGTTAAATATAATCCCTATTTTTTCTTGCATGCTTGGCAAATTTAGCTGAAATATCAGTGAAAGTATGTGAAGAAAGTTTTTAAATCTTTTTTAGTAAGACCAAGATTTGTTAGCCAAATTAAAAAAATCAATGCCAAACTTAAACCCAGATTGCAAGGGTTGAGTGTTTGATTTTCCAAGTGCAAAATACCCTCCGATTTTAAAGAGTTGTTCTTTAATTTTAAATGGCCACTCTACACCGGCGTAGAGTTCAGTGTGAATGAAATTTTGTTGGTCGATCATTAAAATCCCTCCACCAACAGCTTCATTGAGTCTTGCTTTATTTAAAAAAGGAATTTTATTGAAAAACAATCCCTCAAAATGATGGGCTACGGTGGCCTGCATGAAGCTTTTTCTTGTGCTGATTGAGGGGCCTAAGAGCTGAAAAGAACGCAAGGGGTTCGAATAATAATAAGGGTCTGATCCTCTGAAAAATTGATAGTTTGAAAATTTGGTGCTGTTTGAGTCGCCGTGTAAAAAGGTGCCAATGTGCAAACGGTATTTTGTAGTGCCAAAAATCGGAAATTCAACTTGGTCATTAATTTTCATCCAAAGGGATGAAAAATTGGTTTCGCTGTTGTTGATGATATTCGGAATTCCATAAGTGAATTTTAGTTCAATTAAAGGGTATTTATTTTCGATAATAACTTTTTTGTTGGGTTCTAAATAATATTTCTGTCCGGGCACAATTCGTGCAAAAATATGCAATAAGGTTTCATTCCAAGGCTTAAATGCTAGTGGGGTGTTGAGCTCATCTCCGAGTAATTCTGAGCTCCATTCAGGTAAGTCTAATCCTTGAATTGATGAACGACTAGAAACGGCTATTTCTGCTCCTAGATAAACGCCATTAAACGTTTCTTGTGAATACTCGGCTCCAAATGTTTTTTTGCGTAGCCAATTGCTTCCGCTTAAGGTGGCTCTGATAGACTCATTTGGATTTACCCAGTCATAGACATCTCCGCCTTTAATAGATATTTTTTTGAACTTAATCGGGTCAAACAAATAGGTGGCCCAAATAAAGCCTTTAAGATCATTGTTTCGAGGTCCGTAGTCTAACCATGGGCCAATGGTGATGCCCTTGTTTTTTTTAAAGAATTTAGAGGCGTATCCTCCACTCATGAGTCGAAATCCCCCGATCCCCCAGAAATTAAAAGAAGAAATTAACGGATTGATGTAGATGTTTTGACGCTTAAAGGTGTTTTGAAACCCCACGCCGTTTAAAGGAATATCCCAAAATTTAAGCTTGTTGTAAATAGAGTCTTGTTTTTTGTAATACTCCGGACTACTATGGTAAGCCACAACGCTGTCTTGTTTTTTTACGAATATTTTTTCTGGTTGGCTTAAAGACTTTTTCCGAATGGTTTTCCAATAAAGACTGTCTTTTAAAAAAGCTTCAGAATGATAGCCTAGCACTTGTCCTTTTTTGAAAAGATCATCTTGAGTTGGCGGATTGAAAATATAATCAGAAAAGTAAATTTCGGTTTGCCCCTTGAGTGTATTCTTGCCATTTTTAAAAGAATAATTGTAGGTTTCTTTGTGTGGGATGTAAAGGGAGTCATACTTGATGAAGTTGACTTCTATATCAAATTCATTAAAGTAATATATTGAGGTGTGTTTTAAAGAAAAAACACATTTGTAAATGCTCCAATTTTCTTCTTCTATATATATAAATCCACGAAAAAGATTCGATTCTCTAAAGCGCGGAATCACTTCAATTTTATTGATGGGTGTGCCATCTTGATAAAAGACTTCATCTAGTCTGAAAATATAACTCAACTGGCTATTGTTGGCTAATGGTGATAAAAATTTGAACGGGCCAAGCTGTTTGATTTGAATGTAAGACTTATAAAAATTTAGGTGCTCATTAGAAATCTGATCTCTAAAAATTGTGGGATCACTTTCTTTTTTTTCAAGGGCAAAAGTGCTTTGATTTAAGTGCGAAAAATTTACGTTAATAGCTTCTTTATTGTTTGCAAACCCTCTTTTTTTTTGTGCAAAAATATGTTCTTTGTAAGCCCCGTTTTTATAATACAGAGTGCTTGAGGTTTCCATGAATTTGGTTTGTCTTTTAAGCCGGTTTAAGCTATCAGGTTTTTTAAGATGCTCTACTTGAATGATTTTGCTGTATCCATTTACTTTAAAAGGATAGTTTAAATAATTAGAGTTGTGATGTTTTTTTGAGATGGCTTTTTTTACTATGGCATAGGCGGGGTCTTTTCGCTTGGCGTTAATGGTTATTTCGTCGAGTTTTAAGGCTTCTTTTTCTAACTGGATATTGAATTTTCCGCTCTTTTTTAGACTGTCAATAATTATTTTTTTTCTTTGATAGCCAACACTTTGTACAATAATCTTAGTGGGTAATTTTTGAATGTGAAGTAAAAAAAAACCATCAGTGTTTGAACTAACACCTTTGTGTTCGTCTTCAATATAAATAGTGGCAAAGGGGATGGGTTCTTGGGCACTGTTTAAGACCTGACCACTTAAAGTGATTTGTCCAGATAATTCTGCCGTAACTCTAAAAACAAGTAAAAAAAATAAAAACCGCAATTTAAGATTTACTTTTTAATGATTTTAAATTCGGTTCTTCGATTTTGTGCACGACCTTCTTCATTTGTGTTTTCTGTAATAGGTTTTTGATCAGCATAGCCTTTGAAACTTAGTCTTGAAGCTTCTATTTTTCGCTCAATTAAATAGTTATACACTGCTTTTGCACGCTGATCAGACAGAGTTTGGTTGTTTTGTTTATCGCCTACATTATCTGTGTGCCCTGAAATTTCAATATGTACGTTAGGATTTTGTTTTAAAAATAGGTTTAGTTTTTGTAATTCTGCTTCAGAGGTGGGTTGTAAGTCATATTTAGCGGTTTCAAAAAATATATTTTTGAGCACAACAGCACGGTCTACTTCAATACGTTGTAGGGGTATTTTTAAGACATAGGGTTCGCCATTTTTTAGCCCTTCAAATGAGAAATTTTCTGAATGAAACATATATCCTTTTTTCGACACATTCAATGCATAGGATTTATGGGTTGGTAGACTGACCAAAAAGCGGCCATTTTTACTATCAGACACTGAAGATACTACTATGCTTTTTGTTTCTAAATCAATAAGCTCAAAAGCAGCTTCTAATGGCTTTTTGTTTGAAGCATCATAGACCATGCCTTTTGCATAGGTTACTGGTATTGGTCTGAGGGATTTGTCAAGTTCAAAACTATAGATGTCAAAGCCGCCCAGGCCTTGTGCTCGATCTGAAGCAAAATAGGCGAGAGTGCCATTAGCAGAAACCAACAAGCTGTTCTCGTCTTTTGATGAGTTAATCGGATATCCAAGGTTCACAGGAGTACTCCAGGTGTCATCTGCATTTTTAGTGCTTTTGAAAATATCGAGGCCTCCAAATCCGGGATGCCCTTCAGAAGAAAAATAAAGGGTCTGATTGTCGGGATGGATAAAAACAGACTCTTCTCTTTGATGGGTATTGATAACTCCTGACAAAGCTTGTGCTTTACTCCATGTCTGATCGGCTAGTAGGGTAGAGGTAAAGATGTCTTGCTCTGTTTTGCCATTCTTTTTGACACGTTTTACAAAATAAAGCGTTTTGCCGTCTGATGAAAAACTTGGCTGACTCTCCCAATAATTAGAGTTGATAGATTCGCCAAGATTCACTGGTGCTCCCCATGCTCCGCCTGAAATTTCACTCAAGAAAATGTCGCAACTTCCTAAGCCCTCTCTATACTCGCCATAAGAGCCATAAGATTCACAAACAGTAAAGAAAATGCGCTTGCCGTCTGCAGAAATACAAGGAGCCCCTTCATTGGCATTTGTATTAATAGGAGGCCTCATTTGAAAAGCGGGCTTCCATTTTTGGTCGTTTTCTTTGTCTCTAAACGATACAAAAAAATCTTCCTGATAGCCGTTGCGACTTGGTAGTCTTCGGGTGTAAAGTAAAATTTGATCATCGGCCGTTATACTTGGGAAATATTCATGATGTTCACTATTAATACTTGGTCCTAAATTTTGAGGATCAAAATCAACAGGATTTTTGATGGCTTCTTTTGCAAATGTGGCGTTTTTTAAATACCCTTCAGCTTTAGTTTTAAGGGAGGGATGGATGTTTTTAGTGAGCAATTCGCTTAAATACAAGTGTGCTTCTTCGTAGCGTTCTAAACGAAAGGTAATAAGACCTAATTGATAAAAATTAATGGGGCTAAAGTCAGGGTTAATTTCGATGGCTTTTTTTAAATACTCTGCGGCTTTCTCAAAATTAGATTGATCTGCATAGGTTTGTCCAAGCAAAGAATAGGCATCTGTAAATTTAGGATCTTCTTCAATGGCTTTTTTAAGAGTGGATATGCATTTTGTAAAATCTTTCATGTCAAAATAACTTTCAGCACTTTGATAAAGCTTAATGGCTTTTTTGTTCTGAGAGTCGTAGGTTTGCGCTTTAAAACAGAATGAGCTAAAGAGCAGAATGGTAAAAAAGACACATGGTTTGTTGATTAAAGTCATGGTTGTTGATTTGTGTAGGTCAATATTAAAGAATCCAAAAATTAAGCCAAAATTTTACAGCGGGTTTTATTTGCTTTACATGTTTTAGAGATGGTTTGCCGTGCTAGAAAATAAAACAGCCTAAATTAAGGATTCTCAATACGTATACAACTTGTGCACTGATTCAATGTTTTAATAGATTGCATTATTATTTGTTTTAATACATTGAGTCGTATTTGGTCTAGTTGTTTGAAATAAATACACGAAACCCCTGTTTTATGAGGTCCTATACGTTTTAAATCTTCTTTAAAGGCATCTAATCCAGTCATAATGTAAATAGCAAAATGTTGTTTTCTTGGAGAAAAACCAGTTAAAAACCATTCTGCTTTTTTTTGGGCAGTATTTTTATAATAGTATTTGCCAAATCCTATAATAGAAGACCCCCACATGGTAGGTGATTTACCTGAAACTGATGAGAATAGTTCGAGTAGCTGCATGCAATCTTCATAGGGTTGATTTTTTTGTGCTGCCAAAAATGCACTGACGTTTTTTGCACTTGGTTTTGTTTTGTTTTCGGCCATTAAACGAAAATACAAAGATTTTGTGGTTGATTATTGAAACCTTTGTCTTTGTAAATAGGTAGAAGGGTACTATGAAAACAATACTATATTCCTTAGGGTGGATGACATGTGTTATGGTTTTTTCTTTTTCAACCTGTTCTTCAGAAAAAGAAACATCCGTTTGTGACAATGCTTATACTTATGAGTCTGTATCTTGGATTCATACTCTACATAAAGAGATAGATCAAGGATTATCAGACGTAAGAGATCCACAACATACAGACCAAATTAGAACAGGAAAAGTAAAAAAAATATCTGCTGTTTCTACAACAAATGGCCCGGCTTATATTTTTAAAACAGGCGTAAAAGCAAGTGATGCTCAAGCAACTCATTTTGGAGAGGTTTATAGTGTTTACGATTGTTCATTTAATGCTTTATTTGTTTCTGATGTGGTGGATGAAAAAGATTCTGAACAAGAAGAGTTTTTTGTGGTACATGATGCGATTGTTGAGCATTTAGGTGCGTACAGAGATATTCGTTTAGTTTGGGAGTAATTGGTGTTTTAGCGGGTTTTTCTTTTTGTTTTTAGATTTTCTTTTACATTAAAAAAGAATAGTTTGTCAGGGTTTGTTAACTTTGCTGAAATTTTAGAAAGGCAATGGTAAACATTGAAAAATTATTAGGAAAACAAGCCGCTTATCTTCTTGATCATACGTCTTCAACAATTGATAAGAAAGACCTTCATCTTCCGGGGGCAGATTTTGTAGATCGGATTTTTGCTCAAAGCAATCGATCGCCTCAAGTGTTAAAAAGTATACAGTCTATCTATAACCATGGCAGATTAGCAAATACGGGTTATATGTCTATTTTGCCTGTAGATCAAGGGATAGAGCATTCCGCTGGCGCTTCTTTTGCACCTAATTCAAGGTACTTTGATCCTGAAAATATTATTGATTTGGCTATTGAGGGGGGCTGTAATGCAGTAGCCTCTACTTTTGGTGTGTTGGCTTCTTGTTCTAGAAAGTATGCTCACAAAATACCATTTGTAGTAAAATTGAACCATAATGAATTGTTGACCTATCCTTCTAAGTTTAATCAAATCATGTTTGGTTCTGTTAAAGAAGCTTGGGATTTAGGCGCAACCGCAGTGGGTGCAACTATTTATTTTGGGTCAGAGCATTCTTCAAGACAAATCATGGAAGTAGCCGAAGCTTTTGAGGAGGCACACCAATTAGGTATGGCAACCATCTTGTGGTGCTACTTAAGAAACAGTGGCTTTAAAAAAGATAAAGATTATCATACTGCTGCAGATATAACAGCACAAGCCAATCATATCGGCGTGACCATACAAGCCGATATAATTAAGCAGAAATTGCCTACACTTAATGGAGGATATACGGGCGTAAATTTCGGAAAAACTCATGATAAGGTATACAGTGAATTAAGTTCAGATCATCCAATTGATTTATGTCGTTATCAAGTGATTAATTGTTATATGGGGCGTGCAGGATTAATTAATTCAGGTGGTGCTTCTTCAGGGGCTTCTGATTTAGCCGATGCTGTGTCAACTGCAATTATAAATAAACGTGCCGGAGGTTGCGGCTTGATATCTGGCAGAAAGGCATTTCAAAGACCTTTAAAAGAAGGTGTAGAGCTTTTGCATGCGATTCAAGATGTGTATCTTTCAGATAAAATTACCATTGCCTAATTTGTTCTTGTGACTTGGTGGAAAAGAATTTCTGAGGGGATACATACCCCGACAGCGCAAAAAAAAGAAACCCCAGAGGGCTTGTGGTACAATTGTGCTGAGTGTAAAGAAACCATTACCGCTGAAGATCATCAAGCAAACTTATGGGTGTGTACACACTGCAGTTTTCATTCTAGAATAGGGGCGAGCGAGTATTTTTCATTTCTATTTGATGGGGGCAAATACAAAGAATTAAATTCAAAACTAATTTCAGCAGATCCCTTGAAATTTACCGATACTAAACCTTACATCCAACGTTTACGTGACGCTAAAGCAAAAACGGGTCTTAAAGATGCCATTAAAACTGCTTACGGATTATTAAATAGTCAAAAGGTGGTGGTTTGCTGTATGGAATTTGCTTTTGTTGGCGGATCAATGGGTTCTGTAGTGGGCGAGAAAATTGCACGCGCCATTGATTATTGTATGCGGTACAAATACCCACTAATTATCATCTCAAAATCTGGAGGTGCTCGGATGATGGAGGCGTCTTTCTCTCTAATGCAGATGGCTAAAACATCTGCAAAGCTAATGCAGTTGTCTAAGGCTAAAATCCCTTATTTATCTGTGCTTACTGACCCTACTACAGGCGGGGTAACGGCGTCTTTTGCGATGCTTGGTGATCTGAATATCGCAGAGCCTAAAGCGCTTATTGGCTTTGCAGGGCCAAGGGTCATTAAAGAGACTATTGGTAAGGAGTTGCCAAAAGGATTTCAGCGTTCAGAATTTTTACTAGAAAAAGGATTTTTAGATTTTATCACGCCACGTGCAGAACTCAAAGAGAAACTCTCACAGTGTTTAGATTTCTTTAAAAATTAACACTGTTTTTCTCTAAGACCTTGAGAAACTTTCTAAAATTTCAATTAGTTTGATGCATTTGTTTGTTTTTTACTTAATTTTGCACCAGAATTATTAGAAAGAGAATATGTATTTAACTGCAGAAGTAAAAAGAGAAATTTTCAAAAAACACGGAAAATCTGCTGACGACACAGGATCTACAGAGGGTCAAATTGCCTTATTTACCCATCGTATTGCCCATTTAACAGATCATTTAAAAGCAAACAAAAAAGATTTTGGTACACAAAGATCACTTATTAAAATGGTTGGCAAGCGAAGAAGTCTATTGAATTACTTAATGAAAAACGATATTGAGCGATACCGTTCAATTATCAAGACTTTAGGGCTCAGAAAGTAAAAAACTTTCTTTTTAATCTTTTCAATTTTTACAGGACCCAAACAAATGGGTTTGATTTACTATTAAAATTATTTTATGTCAAAAAAAGGAATAACCCATGTGTTTAACTCTGCGGGTAAAGAAATAACATTAGAAACCGGAAAATTAGCAAAACAAGCAGATGGCTCTGTAGTATTAAAGTGTGGAAATACTGTTCTATTAGCTACAGTTGTAAGTTCTCCAGAAGCTAAAGAGGGGATAGATTTTTTACCTCTTACGGTAGATTATAGAGAAAAGCACAGTGCAGCCGGAAAGTTTCCGGGCGGCTTTCTAAAAAGAGAAGCAAGACCTTCTGACGATGAAATTTTAGTGTCGCGTTTGATTGATCGTGCTATTCGTCCTCTATTTCCTAAGGATTACCATGCAGAAATTCAATTGTTAATTTCTTTGCTTTCAGTAGATAAAGAGATTGCACCTGATGCCTTGGCCTGCTTTGCAGCTTCTACTGCCATTGCCTTGTCAGATTTACCTATGTCACAACTTGTTTCTGAAGTTAGAGTGATTAAAAAGGGAGAAGATTACATTGTGAATCCAAACTGGTCAGATGTTGCTCAAGCAGATTTAGATATGATTATCGCGGGAACCAAAGACAACATCATGATGGTCGAGGGTGAGTTAAGTGAGCAATCAGAAGAAGTAATGCTTAAAGCAATTGAGGTTGCGCATAAAGAGATTATTCTTCAATGTGAGGCGCAAGAAGAGCTGGCTAAAAAAGCAGGTATTTCATCAGAGAAAAGAGCTTATGAGCACGAAACAGACAACGAAGCCTTTTATGAAGAAGTCAAAACCTTTTGCTATGATAAATGCTATGAGATAGCAAAACAAGGAAATCCCGATAAAAATCTTAGAAAAAAATTATTTAAAGAAGTGAAAAGTGACTTTGAAGCTTCTTTGAGTGAAGAAAATTTAGAAGAGAATGGTGTTTTTATATCTAAATATTTTCATAAAGTTGAAAAAGAGGCTGTTCGAAATGCGCTTTTAGATCACAAAACACGCTTAGATGGGCGTAAAACAGATGAAATCAGACCTATTTGGTGCGAGACAAATTATTTGCCTGTGCCACACGGATCAGCAGTTTTTACGCGTGGAGAAACTCAATCGCTCTCAACGGTAACTCTCGGAAGTAAGTTAGACGAAAAAATGATAGACGGAGCTTTTGTACAAGGCAAAGAACGTTTTTTATTGCATTATAACTTTCCGCCATTTTCAACCGGTGAGGCAAGACCAATGAGAGGAACATCAAGACGTGAAGTAGGACACGGAAACTTGGCTTTACGCGCCTTAAAAGGGATGTTGCCTGATGAGTATCCTTACACGGTCAGAATTATGTCAGATATTTTAGAGTCTAATGGTTCATCTTCTATGGCAACCGTATGTGCAGGTACTCTAGCACTAATGGATGCCGGTGTTCAAATTAAAAAACCAGTATCGGGTATTGCCATGGGGCTTATCACCGACGGAAGTAGACACGAGGTACTTTCTGATATTTTAGGAGATGAAGATCATCTAGGGGATATGGATTTTAAAGTGACGGGAACCAAAGATGGTATTACGGCTTGTCAAATGGACATTAAAATTGGTGGATTAACCTATGAAATTCTCAAAAAAGCCCTTCTTCAAGCCAAAGAAGGGCGTATGCATATCTTAAATAAAATGCTAGAGGAAATGCCTGCACCAAGAGAAAACTATAAAGACCATGTGCCTCAAATTGAGCAAATGCGAATCCCTAAAGACTTTATTGGCACAGTGATCGGTCCTGGCGGAAAAATGATTCAGGAGATACAAAAAGTGACTGAAACCGTAATTGTTCTTGAAGAAGAAGGTGATTTTGGTATCATTGATATTTCTGGTCAGGGATCAGAGCCCATCAATAAAGCTAAAGAATGGATTAAAGGACTTACGACAGTTCCAGAAGTAGGAGAAGTGTATGATGCAGTTGTGAAGTCAGTTGTGAATTTTGGTGCTTTTGTTGAATTTTTACCAGGAAAGCAAGGCTTAGTTCACATTTCTGAAATTGAATGGAGACGTTTAGAAAAAGTAGAAGAGGTATTAAATGAAGGCGATGAATTAAAAGTGAAGATTATTGGTAAAGATCCAAAGTCTGGAAAATTTAAACTTTCTAGAAAAGCCTTGATTGAAAAGCCTGCATCAAAAGAAGAAAGTCAAACTGCTGACGCATAAAAAGGCTATGAGATTTTGTATTGTTGGTATTTCTTTACTTTTTAGTCTAGGGCTGAGTTGGGCTCAACCACAAAGCCTCCATCCCTCAGTATTTAAATCTACTGATTATAAAACTGAAACTTCATCCCTCAGTCAAAAAGCATTAACCACATTTTGGTCTGATAATTTTGATACGCCGGCTCTATGGGTAAGTGAAAACCTTGTAGATTCCAATGCCAATTGGTCAATTGACACGGTTGGCCCTATTGGGTTTTCTTCTGGGTTTATGAGTCCAATTAATAGTCAGTCATCAGGTAATTTTGCACTTTTTGATTCTGATTTTTTAGCTGGAGGCAATGCAAATGCACAACAAAATGCTCATTTTTCTTATGTGCCTTCTATTGACTGTTCAAATAAATTAAATATTGCGCTCACTTTTCAGTCGTATTTATTGCACTATTCGGAGCAAGTGTTTGCGGAGGTAAGTGTCGATAACTTGAATTGGGTTTCTTTTCAAATTCATGAAGAATTGCTGCCTTTAGAAGCAACGCCTAATCCAGAATTTGTTGCAATAGATATTTCATCAGTTGCGGCTAATCAACCTAACGTTTATATTAGATTTAGATACCAAGGGGCATGGGATTATGCTTGGATGATTGATGATATTGCATTAAGTGAGATCACAGGACATGATGTGGCATTAGAAAACCTCTCTTACAATCAGTATAAGATTCCTTTTTTTCTGCCTAAAACACAGCTTTCTTCTTATGAATTATCTGTAAAGGCATTAAATAAAGCGTTAGAGATACCAAGTGTGACTTTTCAGGCTGATATGATGAGTGCTTCTTATACCTCGTCAATGCTTTTAGCTATAGATGCCTTAGAAGAAAAAGAGATGGTTTTTGATAGTATTGATTTAACTCAAATTACAGATACAGGTTTATACACTATTGATTTTTTAGCTACCCCAGCTAATGTGGCCGATGAAGATATTTCGAACAATCAAGTTTCGGTTTCTTTTACAGTAACAGATTCAGTTTTGGGGTATGTAAGTACTCCGACTAACTTTTTTCCTTCTCATGATAGTTTGACTTTTGCGCAACGTTTTGATCTTTTGAATGCAGACACATTAACCTCAGTGGGGGTATATATGTATTTTAGCCCAGAGGCACTTGGAGAAGAAATTCAGTTGCATCTTTATTCTTCTTTAAATGGCATGCCTGATGCTATAGTTTGCTCAACAGAGCCATATATTATTTCTGAAAATGATACAGCTTTTGAAGGGTCTAAAAAATTCTTTTTCGATTTAGTTAATGAAAAGCAGTTTCTTCAATCAGGTGCGTATTATCTCTCGTTTGAAGATGATATACTTGGAAATGTTACTTGGCCTTTTTCAAACCAAGTGCATATTCCAGGCAATTCGATTTATCAATTGCCTAATGATACAGCTTGGTATGAATTTGGCAGTTTTTATAATTCTGTATTTTCTTCGTATTTACACCTCAAACAACAGAATATTGTAGTACCAAGTAACACTAAAGATAAAAGTCAGCAGATAGTTTCTGTATTTCCTAACCCGAGTTCTGATGTTATTTACATTGATCATCATGTCAACTCAAAAGCCCTTATGCATTTTAGTATTACAAGTATGCAAGGAAAAACGGTTAGGAAAGGTCAAATAAAAGGGGTAAATATTGATATAAAATCGCTATCTAGCGGCACATATTTTTTGACTATTTTTAATGGCAGTCAAAAAATGTGGGAGAGTAGCATTGTTATTTCTCCTTAGGATTTTCATCTTCTTTAGGTTCAGTTTCTTTCTCCCAGTCATCTAAGGTTATAGGTGTGTTGTTTTTGAAGTAAAAAACACCTCCCCAATGGTGCATTACTTTTCTATACACGTTTTGTTCTGTATCAGAAACCACAGTTCTTTGTAAGATTTTTTTACTTCCATTTTCAATAAGCTCTTCAGTAATGCCTTGTTGGTATTCTTTTTTTATGTTTTCTTTTTTTATGTTTTCTTTTTTTATGTTTTCTTTTTTTGAGGGAGACATTAATTTTTTTGCTTTTTCAATTTGTTTTTTGGCATAAACGTCCCCTTTTTTATATGTTAGGGCTTCATTATAGTATTCAATTGAGGTTTCGTATTTTTTTAAATTGTTAAGATTATGATCTGCTTTTGCGATTAAAAAATTGTATTTGGCTTCATTTTTTTCTCTTACTTGATTTCGTTCTTCAGCAATTTCTTCTTTTTCTTTTTGTTTGGCAGCTTTTGCAATGTCTTCTTGCTTCCTTTTTTCTTGCGCCTCTTGTTTTTTTCGTAGTTCTTCTGCTTCTTTTTCTTGTTTTTCTTTTTCAAGATTAGCTCTAACTTCCATTGCTATTTTTTCAGCTAATTCATTATTTATTTGCTTTCGCTGATAGGCGATTTTTGTTTGTTTTTCTTCTTCAATTTTTTCTAATTCTTCTTTTCTTTTTCTTTTAGACCCAATTTGTTGAGCGGCTAAACGTTTTTCTTCCGCTTCTTTCTTGGCTTTTTCCTCTGCTTCTATTCTTTGCTCTTGAGCCAGTTTTTCTTTATTGGCTTTATCAGCTTCTTCTTTAGCCTTTCGCTCTGCTTGTTGTTGAGCGAGTTTATTGGCTTCTTCTTTAGCCTTTCGCTCCGCTTGTTGTTGAGCGAGTTTATCGGCTTCTTCTTTAGCCTTTCGCTCCGCTTCTTGTTGTGCGAGTTTATCAGCTTCTTCTTTGGCCTTTCGCTCCGCTTGTTGTTGAGCGAGTTTATCGGCTTCTTCTTT
>JAHDCS010000024.1:0-2213 GCA_020629755.1 Flavobacteriales bacterium
TGTGAGGATTTTTGGATAAAAAACAACGAAAATAGGGGCAAAAAGAGGAGATAAGCACTCTGAAAAGAAAGGATATAATTTTGAATTTTAGTTTTGAAAAGAACTCTAAGAAACTGTTTAGGGTTTTAAATGCAATTCGGCAATATTTTCTACGTGATGGGTTTGTGGAAACATATCAACAGGCTGTATACTTATAAGATCATAAACGTCTTTTAATAAGGCGATATCTCTAGCTTGGGTTGCAGAATTACAACTTACATAGATTATTTTTGGTGCTCTTATTTTTAAAAGCTGAGCAATTACTTTTGGATGCATCCCCGCTCGGGGCGGATCAGTAATCACTAGATCAGGTGATCCATATTGTTCAATAAAATCATCGGTTAAGACGGCCGCTAAATCGCCATGTACATAGGTGCAATTCTCTGTCTTATTTAACTGGTCGTTTGTTTTGGCTTGCTGGGTTGCCTCTTCAACATATTCGATTCCTATGACTTGTTTTACCTCTTGAGCAATATAATTGCTGATGGTGCCAGCACCACAGTATAAGTCGTATACGACTTCAGAACCTTTAAAATTACAAAGGGTTTTAATGGCATTATACAGGTTGATGGTTTGTTTTGGGTTCACTTGAAAAAATGAATTAGGCCCAATTAAAAAGTGTTTGGTGTCTAGTGTTTCTATTAAATGTTTTTCGCCTTTGTAATGCGTTGCTTGTAGATCAAAAAGTGCGTCGTTTTTTTTGGGGTTTACCATGTAATACACAGACACAATAGCCTCAACTTTTTCATAAAGCTCTGTTAAGAGTGTGTTGATGATTTTGGGGGGATGTTCAAAGACCACTAAAATCACCATCCATTTATTATCTTGTGTATTTTTAAGAACTAAATTTCTTAAAAGGCCTTGGTGTTTCTTAATATTATGAAAACTAATATGATGCTCTAGGGCATAGGTATAAATGAAGGATCTAATCTTATTTTGCAATTCAGCTTGGAGGTGGCACTGATTTATCTGTACGATTTTATCAAATCGTCCAGGCACATGAAAGCCTAATGCGCCTGAAGTAGAGGTGTCTTTTAAGAGGTCTTCTTTTTTTTCAATCCACCTGAGAGAAGAAAAAGAAAATTCCATTTTGTTTCTGTATTCAAACGGTTGATCACAGGCAATGATGGGGTATGCTTTTTGAGGCTGAATCCCCCCTAAACGTTTGAAATGGTCTAAAATTTCATGTGTTTTGTAGGCCAGTTGTTTGTCATAGTTGAGGTGTTGCCATTTGCATCCTCCACAAACTCCAAAATGGGTACAAATAGGATCGACTCTATCGCCTGAGGCTGATTCTAAAGTAATGATTTCGGCTTCTTCGTATTTTCTGCGTTTTTTATAAATATTGATTGTAGCTATATCTCCAGGGACAGCCCCTTTCACAAATACAACTTTTCCGTCTATACGAGCAATAGCTTTACCTTTTGCGGCATAAGCTTCTATAGCAACATTTTCAATTATTTTTCCCACAGAGTAAAAGTACAATCAATCTTAGGAATTTTCAATAAAAGAAACTAAATTTGCATGGCAAAACGGAATACGCACGAGTTTGCGTATATAAAAAGATAAATTATGGCAACTAGAATAAGACTTCAGAGAAAAGGAAAAAAAGGCAAACCAGTATACCACATCGTGGTTGCTGACCAAAAAGCGAAAAGAGACGGAAAGTATATTGAGAGAATAGGTCAATACAATCCGAACACAAATCCTGCAACGATCAATTTTGATTTAGATAGAGCGGTACATTGGCTTCAGGTGGGGGCGCAAGCTTCAGACACTTGTAGAGCTATCCTTTCTTATAAAGGCGCCTTGTATAAAAATCATTTATTAAATGGTGTTCGAAAAGGAGCTTTAAAAGAAGAGCAAGTTGAAGAAAAATTTAATGCTTGGCTCAATGAAAAAGAAAAGTCTGTTCAAAAAAGAATTGAAAAACTTGAAAAAGAGGCAGCCAATCAGGCCTCTAAGAGATTAGAAGCTGAAAAAGAAGCCAAAGAAGCCAAAGCAAAGAAAATTGCAGAAAAGTTAGCGCCTCCTCCGCCAGAAACTCCAGCAGCAGCTGAAGGTACAGAGGCCAATTCAACTGAATCTGCTCCTCAAGCAGAAGCTCCTCAAGCAGAAACTCCTCAAGCAGAAACTCCTCAAGCAGAAACTCCTCAAGCAGAAACTCCTCAAGC
>JAHDCS010000024.1:2313-35445 GCA_020629755.1 Flavobacteriales bacterium
AGAAGAGAGTAAAGAACCTGCTGCTGAAGACGCTAAGCCAGAAAGCCCTGTCGCAGAAGCTTCTGATGATTCTTCTGATGCTGAGAAGGCAGCAGACCAAGATTCTCAAGAAGAAAAAGCATAATCAACTCAGTTGTATTGCGGACCCTACCAAGTTCGTTTATAAAAGTTGGGGAGTTTACATCGACCCACGGCACACAAGGGGCTCTAAATTTTTATTTAGAACAACAAGAAGACCGGTTTAATCAGCAGTCTGTAGAGTTTATTTTTTTAAGGCACTCAGGCTCATATGTGCCTTATAAGATTTTAGCGTTTGCACATAAAAAAAAGAGTATTTATACCCTTAAAATTGACACAGTTCATACCATTGAAAAAGCAGAGACATTTGTAAAGAAAGGGGTGTTTCTTGCACAAGAATTCAGTACAAGATCACAAGTTATTCAACAAAAGAATAGCTTTACAGGATTTTCTGTATACAATCAAGATCAGACTTTTTTAGGTTATGTTTTAGAGCACAATAATCAAGTTAAACATAATCCTCTGATATTACTTGAAACAGAAGATCAGACGACTTACTCCTATTCATACCTCTTTGATTATCAATATAAATACCAAGAAAAAGAGTCTTACACTCCAAGTAGCTTCTGGCTTAAGTGATGTATAATACATTAATGGATTCAAATAGCTCATATTTTGAGTGTAAAAATCTTGTCATTAAACAAGATCAGGGTGTTTATAAAATAACGTCTGATGCTATGTTACTCGCATTATTAACACCTCTGACACAAAAAGAAAAGCATATATTAGAAGTCGGCTGTGGCACTGGCATTATATCACTTTATTTGGCTCAAAAATCACAGGCGTTTTTCCATGCTATAGATATTAATCAAAATGCAGTTTTATGTTGTTCTCAAAACATTATAAATGCAAATTTATCACATAGGGTAGTGGTTGAGAAAAAGGCTTTTCAAGCTCTTAGATCTTTTAAAACCTATGATTTGATTGTCTCAAATCCTCCTTTTTTTGGCGCGGTAAACAAGTATAAAAAAAGATATTTAGATCAGGCTAAAAACGCAGAACACTTACCAATAGACTTCTTTTTTAAAAAAGCATATGAACATTTAAAAAATCAGAGCTCTAAAATCGTACTGCTTATACCATTTGATAACTATTTCAATACTGTACTTAGTGCAAGCAGTTGTAAATTATTTCTTTGCAAAAAAATTTTAATTCAAACAGGCCAGAGTAAAGTAAAGCGAGTGATTCTGGTGTTTTCAAAATCTTGGCAGACTAAAATTAAGGTTGAAACCTTTACGTATAGAGACAAAAATAACAAGATATCAAAAGCCTTTAAACAAGCCTTAAAATAAAAAAAGCCAGATGTATAGTTTAACATCTAGCTTTTTTACTGCAGTGACCCAGGAAGGATTCGAACCCTCAACCTTCTGATCCGTAGTCAGATACTCTATCCAGTTGAGCTACTGGGCCAATTACTTTTTTGAGTTACCTGTTTTTGTAATATTGCATTGCTTCAGGTAAAAATTCTTGAATTCGTTTAATTCTTGTGTCATGTGAAGGATGAGTACTTAAAAATTCAGGTACACCAGCGCCTCCTGTTTGAGACATTCTTTGCCAAAAATCAACCGATTTAGAAGGATCATATCCCGCCAATGCCATAAAGACCAATCCCATCTTATCCGCTTCAGATTCGTGATTTCTTGAAAATTTAAGAGTCCCTAAATTGGATGCCATCCCAAAGCTTTGTAGGAACAAATTTTGAGTTTGTTGAGGCTTACTGCTCATAGCTGCGCCTAAACCAACACCCGCTAATTGTGTAGCTAATCCAGTGCTCATTCTTTCGTTACCATGTCGGGCAATGGCATGGGCTATTTCGTGCCCAATAACAGTAGCAAGTCCTTCATCGGTCTGAGCAACAGGAATCAATCCGGTATAGACCACAATTTTTCCGCCAGGCATACACCACGCATTTACAGCCGGATCTTCAACAACATTGTATTCCCACTTGAAGTTTTTTATCTTTTTTTGCATGTGTTCCTTGACCATGAATTGCTCAACAGCGCCCTGTAGTTTTTTACAGATATTTATTACACGTTGTGCCTGTGGATCATTTGCAGGTAGCTTTTTATTTTCTTTTAAAAATTGATCATAGTTGGTTAAACTCATTCCAATCAGTTGTGTTTCAGGTAAAAGATTGATTTGCCTTCTGCCTGTAATAGGGACTTTATGACAAGAAATAACAGAGAGAATGAGTAATCCCCAAATAGTGAATTGATGTGTTCTTTTTATAAACATAAGGCAAATTTAGTTTTTTTTATTCAGCAAGCACAATGCCATCCTTAACTTCTTGAACCTTTGGATCAATGGCATATGTTTCTTTGAGAATGTTTAATAAGTCATTGGCGCTTTGCGCATCTTTAAAGTTACCTGTCGAGTACACGTTAAATCCATTTTCATGTTTCAAAGAAAACACATTGTAGGTACTATCAATAGAAGTAATCAAATCAAAATCTTCAAGGGGCACAAAATCATTTTGGGTGTAAATTACAATTGTATATCCGTTTACAGGGGCTGTTTCATTCGCTTTTGAAGACAAGTTTGTTTCATTAGATGTTGATGTATTTTCAGGCTGATTTGGAGCTGTAAAATCGTTTTTAACGTCTTGTTCAGCCTCTTCTAAGTCTTTAGCGAGAAGTGCAGCCATTGAAGGGTCAATCATTTCTTTTGCATCGGCGATCGTAATTTTTTCGCCCTGATGATACGCCACTACAAAGGCATCTGGGATATTATATTGCTCAGCTATGGCATTTCTTCTTGCAATAGCTTCATCCACATTTAAAAATACACCCGTTGTATATTTGACCCATCCACCTGATTTTAAATCTGCTTTTAAAGGAGATATTGCCTGGAGTCTATTGTTTTTAGGCACGCCCCTGTAGGCTCCAACTTGAATCGTGAAATAGGGTTGATTTAATTTTTCTATGTCTTTTATGGTCTGCGCCATTTTTTCATCTGCTTTATGATCTGTTTTTTGTGTGGGTTCATCTGAAGAGACTAAAGATGAATTGTTATCTATATTTTGCGTTGGTGCTGGTGTACTTATTTGAGAAGCATCAGGGCTCAATTTTTTTGCTTCTGATACAGACGTGCGGTTCGAATTATTGTAAGCAACCACAAAAGCATCGGAGTACCCTAAAGCTCTAATTTTATTTTTTGCTTGATTAGCCGTTTCAAATTCAGTAAAAAAACCAGCCATGTATCGGGTTAAACCAGAAGGCGTTTGCTCTCCTGTTAAAGGATTAAATTCGGCAAATAAATCTTCAGGAATAGGGTTTCTAAATGCGCCAACTTGCACTTTGTAACTCACTCCTTTAGGAAGTGTTGGATTCATTTCAATGGTTCTCTTTGAAATGCTTTTTACAATTGTTAATCCTTCAACAATAGGGTTTGTTTTATCTTCTAAGTCAATTTCTGAAGGCTCTTCTAAAGCGCTCGAATCGGCACTGACAAGAGCCGTAGTATTGGTTTGAGTGTCTTTAGTGTACTGTTTAAAACTTGTTGTATAAGCTAAAAAATCTTTAGCAGTTTTAGCTTCTTTGTCTTGTAAAATGGAGGCATTTTGTGTCAATAATTCAAGACTCGTGGCGCTTAAGTCGTCAATTTCTTTTACTTTTTCTGGATCTTCACTATACGATACATTGGCCGATTTAATACTTTTGATCTTCTTTTTATTTTCTTCTATAGTCTTTAAGTTTTGGGCGTATTGATCGAAATCTGAATCTTCAGATAGTGTGTTGAATTCGTCTTGAGTGAGTCTGAGTTTAAGCGTATTTTCCTGCATTAAATCCTCCACAAAAACAGCGGTTTGCTTTTCTTCTAATGTTTTGATTTCATTGTAAAGTGTACTGAGTGTTTTTTGTTTTGAGAGATTGTAGTGCTGTGCAGCTTCAGTACTATCAAGTTTGTACTGCATTGCTTTTCGCTTCTTTTTTTTCATTTCAGAAATGTCTTGACTTAACTGTGCCGTTTGCAGAGAGTCATCAGAGATAGTATTGTTAAGTGCGTCGAGTTGTTTGAGAAGCGCATCGCTTTGAAACAGATTATCATAATCTTTAACATTAGCCTCTTTTATTTTTTTGGCCGCTTCTTTGGCAGAGGCAAGCGCATCTAATTCTCCCTGAATGGCAGATGTTTCTTGAATAGCTTTAACTAATTCTTTCTCAATTTCTTTTCTTTTTTTCTTATTCTTTTCATTGGCTCTTTGGGTGGATAGTTCAGATTCTACTTGTTTTGAAGTGTCTAATTTTTTTGAGCTTTCAGTATGTTGATCTATAAGGGTAGTATTTGTGGTTTCAATATATTGATTGGTTTTTGATGGATTAGAGAGCGAGAGCGATTCATTAATGTCATTTTCGGCTGATGTAGTATTTGAATTTTCACTAATTATATCAGAGGCCTCTTCTTTTGGCAATTTTGATGCACTAGTTAGCTCATTTAAAAAGGTTTGATTCAGCGTAAGTTGCCCCTTTAAATTATTAAGTTCAATTTGATTTTGTTCGCTTGAGGTAGAAGATTCATCAGCGCTTTCAGATTCAAGAGCGGCTATTTTGGCATCAATTTGACTGTTCCATTGTTCAAGTGTTGTTTTTTTTAGGGCATTATTTTCTGGGGTGTTGTCTAAAGTATTTAAACTATCTATTTGCTGGGCATAACCGTCTAACAAAGCCTGTTCTTTTAGCGCTATCTCTTCTTTATTTTTAGCATTTTGTGTTATGCTGTTTTCAGTGAGATTTTCGGTAGTCAATTCACTTTGGTCTTCTTTCTCAGATTGATCATTGGTGGGGAGCTCGACATTGTTTTGATTCTTAGAAGTTTGGGTCTCGCTATTATTAGTTTGTTCTTCTAATTCAATTTGCTCTTCTTTTGGGGGGATGATGTTATTTTCTGCTATTTGATTTTGTGTATCGTCAAGCGTAAGTTGGTCTAAAAAGGACTTCGCTTTATTTTGTTTCTCTTTTACTTTTGCAGACGCTTCTCGGTATGTGTTTAATTCTGTTTGTAGAGGAGGGATTTGAGTGTTGATTTGCTCAATATCGTCTTTTAGAAGATGAATTTGATCGTGAATATCGTGTTGCTCTTTTTTCTTGGCTGTTTTTAGTTTGTCTTCTAGGGTGGATAAGTCATCTTTTAAATTGGTTCTTTCAATTTCTAGAAGTTCTAATTTTTTGTAGACAGGCCCTGACTTTTCTTGAATTTCAGAAAGTTCATCCGTGTACAAAGTAAGGTGTGCGCCTTCTGGTTCAGTATCTAAAGCACTAATTTTATTTACGGTAGCATTGATGTCTTCTTGAGATGCTGCCTGGTTTATTTGAGAGGCGATTTGTTCGAATTGTTGTTTGATGTCTTGATGGTGTGCTTTCTTTTTTTGAAGTTCATTCAGTACTTCTTGTGTAAATGGATCGTTTTTTTCGGTGGCACTTAAAGATGAAATAGCAGCGATTCGAGAATTGATTTTTTCTATTTTTTCTTGTTCTTTATCAGCCATAGACAAAGCAAGTGTTTGGTGTTCATTGCTTTTTTCTTCTTGATCAGTCTCTTTTATAGCAGTATTATCTATTTGGCTTTGATTATCAATAGGCTGAATGTCTTGATAATTAACTTCAAGTGCTTCTTTTTGTTTTAAGAGTTGTGCTTTAATCGCCAGGTCTGATATAGAAGATTTTTCATTGAATTTGTTTATAATATCTAGAGACTCTTCTCCAGCAATGGCATCTAGATTTAATTCTTGATTTAAGCTTACCAATTCTGTTTGGTAGGGGACTGTGATGGTTCCTTTATGTATGGACTCTGCTTTGTCTGATTCTATAAACACATCAAATGCTCCGCCATTGGGTATGGCATAGGCGTATTTCCCGGTCGATGAATCTACGGAGACGGATGCAATTACATCATCAGTGCCAGAGCGTTTGACAATAATCTTAGGGGATTTATCGATTTGAGAACTGTATGTCCCTTCAACAACAGTTTGTGTGATGGCAACTTTACCCACATCAATGGTGTACACATGACAATTGCCAAAATTGGCATTTCGAGTAGAGGCAAAAATAGCTTTGCTAAAATCTTCATTTGTCACATACATAAAATCATCCCCAGGTGAATTGATAGCAAAGTCGAGATTTTCAGGTGTAGACCAAGAATTATCATTGCTATTGTAAGTGGTTTTAAAAATATCATATCCCCCCATAGAGTTGTGGCCTTTTGAGGCAAAAAAAAGCGTGACCCCATCGGGGTGTAAAAACACAAAATCTTCATCAAATTCAGTATTGATATGACTTGGGAGTTTCACAGGATCAGAGAATTCACTGTTTTTCAACTTACTGACATAATAAATGTCTGTACTGTTTTCTGATTTGTCGCCATAGCTAGTAAAAAAAAGCTTCTGATACGAAGGATCTGAGTACATCAAAGGCTTGTAAGAGAGTTGTTTGTCTTTTTTACTCAGAAATAAAGGAGGTACTTTAATGACCTTTCCTTTTAACCCAATACTATGAAAGCTTCTATGAAAATCAGTACGTTTTATTTGCTTTTTATCGCGAACAGAAATATCTGTAATTTTTTGCAAAAGCGTTTGGCCGTTTTCACACATTTTTATTTCTTGACTTACGGGCAATTTTTTTCGCTTTTTACCAGTAGATTGATATTTTTTGTAATAGGTAATCGCGTCTTTAAATCTGTAATTTAAATGATAGGCCTTTGCTAAATAAAAGTATAAATCAGGGTCTGTACATCCCATATTTTGCGCTCTTTCTAAAAAAGTAAGAGGCTCTTCTTTATCTTCTTCTCCCATAAGCTTACTGGCCCCATATCTAAAGCAGTAATTGGCATTATCATTGTAATTGCTATAGAGTTTAGAGTAAAGGCTAATAGACTGAACAAAGTCATCACTTTCAAAGCTCTCTAGGGCTTCTTTGGCGAGTACTTCTTCTGAGAGTTGATCGCTTTGTGCGAGAAGCCATCCTCCCCATAAAAAGAAAAATATGCAAAGATTAATCTTCATTGGCCGCTTGCATTTTTCTTACAAAGTCTTTCTGTTTTTTAGGCGAAGAAAGCATGTATGAAAATGTTTTTCCTTTGTCGTATTTTGTTTTTCGTTTATCATTTTTTGTTCCCTTAATAATATCGTTAAATCCAGAATCAGACGAGAGTACTTGCAGAATTTGTCGGGTATAGTAAAAGAAATACCAAGTATAGTCATCAACCTGAATGTTCATGGCTAAAATATCACCACTTCGTCTTTTGGTGATTTCTATATACCCTTCAAACTTTTTATTAATAGCATCGTTTTTACTGTTGCTAATGCTAATGGGACTGATAGATTGATAAGACCTGGTTTCGCCATTCCATTTAAATTTAACATCAGTTATAAAAAGTGATTTTTTAAGCTCGCTAGGCATTTTTTTAATGTGTCCGTGCAGGCTTAAATCTGTAATGAGTTTATCGGCCTTTTCTTTGCCTACATACTCTTGAAGCCCGTGGTTGAATAGCTCTGTGTCAAAATCGATGCCTTCGGCAGTTGAGGCAATCATAGCCTTTGTCATGTAATTCATGGCGTCTTCACTCATGAAAAAATCAAGGGTCATCATAGACTGCACAATGGCAGAGTCTGATTTTGTGTAGTAGTTGACATTTCCAACAGGGTTAAATTCAATGTTGCCAAAATCAACCCCATAGTTCATAGTACCTTCGGCATACATGTCGCAGGTTTCAGCATTTAATCGCACATAATTGCCAGGTAAGCTCATCTCTTCTAGTTTGGCTAGATTAGAGATTTCAAAGGCATTATTGTCTTTGTTAAACCGCATAAATCCACTGGCATGAACAAGCTCATGATCTGAGTATTTTTTGGGGAGGGATGCAAAGCGCGGATAAAAATGCGCGGAATCGTTTTTGATCATCACACTCGCGGCAATGGGGTTTTTCTTTTCATTTCTAAGTACTGTATCTATAGGGATGTAAATATCATTCGGATCAATCTCACCTCTAAATCTAAACCAGTCTGCCGGAATCATCTCACACTGGTGGTTAAGCTGGGCATTACCGTTAAATGTTAAATGCTTTTTTGAACCATACAACTCAAGTTCGCCTTTAAAGTCATACAAGGGGCTGATGGTAAAACTGTCTTCTTCTTTAACTTCTGCTTTTCCAAAGGTTTGTTTTGAGGAGTCTACCACAATATCAGAGAACAAAACCTCTTGTTTGTCTCCGGTTTCATTGACATAATTGTATTTGCCAGATGCTGTGTAGTTGTAACGGCCTTTTACCTTTGTGGTAGCGTCAAATATTTCATGGTTTCGATCAGTACTATTGGCGACAATTTTAGAGTTTTTAAGCGGATCGATTCTGGCATCTTTTTTAATCGTAACATCTCCTGAATCTGGATATACAAGTGCATCTGCTACATAGATGTATTTTACCTTGGTACAGTTTATAATGTTGTTTTTTACATCATAAATAGCACCTCCTGCGAAAAAACGTAAAGAGTCTTGATCGGGATGCACAGAGATAAATTCTGCCCCTTCTAACGAAACACCTGTTTTTTCATCCTTCACTTTTGTGCTTGCAGAGAGCTCAATATCTTCACTTTCCATGTACCAGGTGAAGCGATCCATAAAGGCGATGTATTTGTTTTTCGGAAAATCAACGAAGCTTCCGCCATCGTTGGCAATAAAATCGCCTTTCATGTCTTTAAAGGATACGTGTGCTTTTACGTTGTCTGTAGCAAAGGAGATTGCTTGCGCAGCTTCTTGCGCGTTTTCATTGGCAATATCATCCTTGAGTCTAAAGGCGGCTGTATCGGCATCAAATTCAATAAATTTAAACTTCATTAAGTTTGACTCCACTTCGGCTTTTTGAAAAGCTAACATCCCATCTCCTTCTAACCCAGTGGGTTTATTGGTTAGGGTACCTGTAAATTTAGACCCATCATACATCGCAATTGGTTTTTTGCCACTTTCAACGTCCATGAAATCATCATAGGGTTCCCAATGCACATGTACGTCTTGGGCAAATACAGGCGGATATTCAGTGCCAGAAATTTGTTCTTCAATTTCGTAATTTTTAGCCAGTGTATTCATAGAATCCGGAAAGAATTTAAAGTCGTTAGATTCTATATTAGACGTAATATAGTTGAGAAGCCCATCCCCCCTTAAACCTCTATTACTCAAATTGATTTCTTTGTTATATGTGCCTTTGCCTTTATAACAAGGTAGGCCATTACCAGGTGTTTGTGTGCTGAAACCCAACGAAAGGTCATTCATTACCACCAGTTTTTCATCAATATCCGGGAAAATATCATAAGACACTAATGTACCCCCAAAATTTAAATTTTTAACCGTTAATTCATCTAAACTGTCGTACTCGTATGGATCAATTTCAAAATAGAATTTACTGCGATCATATACGCCATTAAAAATAGGTTTAGCGTCATAATACACATAAGAAGGTTGGGTGCTTTTAAATACGGGATATCGGGGCAAACTTTTAATGCCAGATTTATTGCCAGGGTTATCAATCAAAAGCTCTCCAGTAATATGTTCAATGGTTGATCTTACTTTAGATTCTATAGGCCTTAAATTTTCATCGTGTTCTCCTGTTTCTACATAGGTGTGCGCTGAATCTACTTTAGGCATGTCAATTTTGAAATTTTGATAATCAAAGGCATATTCTTTACCAAAGAATTCAAATCCGCCTGCGTTGACCACACCATTAAAGGTAAAGTCTCTATTTTTCTTTAAGACTAATTTTTGATCTTTGGGGTACACATATACTTTTTGAGAATCGCTTAATATAACCATGTCGACCCCTTCCATTCTAATGTCATTACTCAAAAGGTCAAGCTTACCATTGATGAGCCCTTCTTTGGTGGTTGAGCGAAACTGAATAATATCGTAATCTTCTTTTTTAGCGTTTGAAAGTACAAAATGTTTTACTTTTCTCTTGACTTTTACCACATCACTCGCCACATCATATTCTACAAAACCTAGAGTAGAGAGTCTTAATAACATGCCTTTAACTTGTGATTTTGACATTTTCCAACATTTGGTTAAATCACCTAAGGTTAATTCAGTGGCGTCATTATGTTCTCTAGCACAGCGGTTAATCACATACAAAGGGCTTTGCGCGTCAATGCCCATTAAACGGTCAAAGTTAGCCTGGTTATAAAAATCATTCGATTCTAAAAGCATGTTACTGACTTCAGCACCTCTAATTGGACCTAGATCTACGGTAGGAGTGCCAATAAACCAACTAAACTGATCGAAGTACATTTCTGTTTTATGATAAGTATTATAGAAAGGGGTTTTTTGGAGCCCGTCGCCAGAACGGGTTAAGGTTAAATGCCGTCCTTTAGATTGTATACTTAAGGTAATTTGTGGGTGAGTAATAGAGTCTTCCTCGCCAATATATATAGTGACAGCACTTTTCTGAGATTGAATATTTTCTGGCCGGATGATAAAAGCTTCTGCCTCTGCGATAATAAAAGGAGCGTTTTCTCTGTAGATGTATAAGGTAGCCATCTGTTCAGAATCGCCATAGCCTACCACACGTGACCCTTTTTGGGTAAAGCCACCATCAAAATCAACATCTTGAATGATATTGGGTATTTTAATCCGCTTATCATACGATTTAAATTCTGGATAACTGGCATTTTTTGGTGTGACATTAGCCATTACCTTTTCTGTAATACGACCGTCTAAAGGCTTGTTAAACCAAAAGGTATTATAGAATTTAACGGAATCGGCAGTGAAGTTAGATTTTTTTGTATTAATAGTATACTTACTAAGTTCAGCACGTACCTCTTGTTGGGTAAACCCGGCACGTTGCCAGTATATTTCACCAATCTTTCCTTCAAATTTGTCTAAAGTAGGATAAAAAACACCCGAGGTGTGATGAATCACCGAGCTGTCGCCTTTGGCATAGCACTTTAAATCTAAAGACGGAAAAATAATAAAGGGCACATCGGCATATTCAAAAAAGTATTCATCAGTTTCGACTTTCCAGGTAACGGCATTCGATTTAAAAATGGCATTTTCTTCAAAAAAGTAGCTGCTAAATTTCAGATACCCCTCAAGCTTTTTTTTATGATTGCCATTGATTAGTTTTTCAAGGTTTAAAGCCCATGCATCAAAACTGTCTTCGCTTTGTCCACTATGGTAAAAGCCAATAAGCGCCAATAAATAGTTTTGAAAAAATGGAAAAGGACTCATTTTTTTCTTGAGCATAAAATTAGACACCTCATAGATTAATTCTCTCTGATGATCTGAATAAGCCCCGTGAAACCATGGTTCTTCGAATTTTTCTAAAAGTTTTTTTGCATCTTTTTCTCTATTAGGAGCATTTTTCATTAAGGTTTCAAGCTCTTTATAGAATGCAGCCGTATCTGAAGTAAATTTTTTTAATTGTGCTTGTGTACTAAATGTACAGCAAAAGAAAAAAAAGAAAAAGCCTAAGTATGTGTTTGTATTAGATGTAAACAGGCCCATGAATTTTCAGTGTTTTGGTTTTGAAATTTGAGACCGAATTGCTGAGCAAATACAAGAATGTCTTGGCAATCTTTTTCATAAAAGCCACTCAGTAATAAATGACCGCCTGTGGCTAATATGCTTTGGTAAGTCTCTATAAGTTCTAAATTACTATTTTTTGTGATATTCGAAAGAATAATATCATATTTCTTAGACCGGTCAATTTTTTCTTTACCGCCTTCAGTAGTGCTAAAGAGATGGCGATGTAAATGATTTAATTCTATATTTTCAAGTGTATTTTGAATGGCCCAATTATCAATATCTATAAAATGGACGTCTTTAGCCTTTTTTTGTAGGCCCAGTATGCCAAGCACACCAGTGCCGCAGCCCATATCAAGCACCAGTTTGTCAGCGCAATTAATCTGAAGAAGCGCGCGAATCATCAGCCGAGTGGTTTGATGATGTCCAGTGCCAAAACTCATTTTAGGATTGATGATAATTTGATGGGGGATGTTTTTTTTGGGGGGATGAAAATCGCATCTAATATAACAGGAATTTTCAATCAGAATAGGCTCAATGTGTTCTTCCCACTTTTTGTTCCAATTTTCTTTAGGATGCTCAATGATTTGATAAGGTTCTTGTATGTGAGAGGCTTTAATGAGCGATTTGAGATCTTCAATTAAGAAGTGTTCTTTGGGGATGTAAGCAGAGCATCCCTGATCCACCCTGAAACTATCAAAAGGAAGGCTGCTTAAAAGTGCCGTGATGATTTCACCGCGCGCCTCACTAATGTTTGGGAAATAGATTTCTATATAGGTCATTTATCGAACTTAAACGGCATGAATAATGGAATGAAATGAATCATATTGCAAAGAAGCCCCTCCAACCAATACACCATCTACATTTTTGGTCGATAAAATTTGGGTAGCATTTGAAGGCTTACAACTGCCGCCATAAAGGATTTTAAAAACATGATTTAAGTCTTCTTTGCAAACGTTTTTGATATGTGTATGGATCGCTTCGATTTGCTCAACTGTAGCGGTTTGGCCTGTGCCGATGGCCCAGATGGGTTCATAGGCTAAAATAATTTTATTATAATTTTGCGGATCAATGTCTTTAAGAACATCTAATACTTGTTCTTTCACAATGTTTTTTTCTTCTCCTTTTTTTCTTTGCTCTAAATCCTCCCCAAAACAAAATACAATATTTAGATTATGCGCCAGGGCTTGCTTGACTTTTAAGATTAAAGAGGCGTTTTTTTCATTAAAATATTTCCGACGCTCAGAATGGCCTATTAATACATAGCTGGCCTTAGTCTGTGCAATCATTTTTGCCGACACTTCACCTGTGTAGGCGCCATTGTCAAAAGCGGCACAATTTTGTGCTCCAATAGCGATGTTTTTTGTAGAGTTAGTCATTTGATTTAACCACACAAAGGGCGGGAAGATAATAATTTCATGGGTAGATTTTATGGCATCTAATGCTTTGCAAAGCGTATGGCTCTCTTCAAGCGAAAGATTCATCTTCCAATTTCCGGCAATAATTTTTGGCATAGTTCAAAAGTAATTTTTTTTCTTGCACAAGATTGTTACATTTTGTAAATAATCTGGTAATTTAGCATTTATGAGTTTGAATGGAAAATCTATATTGATTACGGGCGGAACTGGATCGTTAGGTAAACAGCTTGTAAAAAGACTATATAAAGATTTTCCTGACATAGGGAGAATAGTTATCTATTCTAGAGATGAACAAAAGCAATTCCAAATGGCTCAATTATACCCTAAAGAGAAATACCCGCTCTTGCGTTTTTTCATTGGGGATGTTAGAGATAAAGAGCGTTTGATTAGAGCCATGCAAGGCGTCGATTATGTGATTCATGCAGCCGCTATGAAGCATGTGCATTTAGCAGAATATAACCCATCAGAATGTATTAAAACCAATGTGGGTGGGGCTGAAAATGTAATACATGCTGCTTTAGAAACCGGTGTGCAAAGAGTGGTAGCGCTTTCTACCGATAAAGCCTGTGCGCCTATAAATTTATACGGGGCTACAAAGCTGACTTCGGATAAGCTTTTTGTGGCAGCAAACAACATAAAAGGAAAAAATCAAATAAGGTTTTCTGTGGTCCGTTACGGAAATGTGATGGGCTCTAATGGGTCAGTGGTGCCCTTTTTTATTAAAAAAAGAAAAGAAGGCGTGTTGCCGATTACACACGAAAAAATGACTCGGTTTAACATTTCACTTGATCAAGGAGTGGATATGGTTTTTCATGCTTTGCAAAGGGCTTGGGGAGGAGAGATATTTGTACCAAAAATACCTTCCTTTAAGCTTGTGGATTTAGCCAAAGCTGTTGCCCCTGAAGCCAAACTCAATATTATTGGGTTGAGGCCTGGAGAAAAAATTCATGAAGAAATGATTACGCCTTCTGACTCTTATAACACTTATGATTTAGGGGATTATTATGTTATTCTGCCTATCAATCCGGTGTGGGATTTAGGTTCTTTTATCTCTGAACAAAAGGCGCAAAAGGTAAATGAGGGCTTTCATTACCAATCCGGAAAAAATGAGGCATGGCTCTCACCAATTGAACTTAAAGAATTGGTCACTCATTTTGAAGAGAAAGAGTTGGTGAATTGATGAAAAACATTGCTATTATACCCGCTCGCGGCGGAAGCAAGCGCATCCCCAGAAAAAACATTAAAGCGTTTTTAGGCAAGCCGATTATTGCGTACTCAATTCAGGCAGCTTTAAATTCAAAACTTTTTGATAGGGTAATGGTTTCTACTGAGGATCAGGAAATTGCTCAGATATCCAAACAGTATGGGGCTGAAGTGCCCTTTATGCGTAGCGAAAAAACGGCAGACGATTTTGCAACAACAGTAGAAGTTTTATTAGAAGTTATTTCTGAGTATAAGTCTAGAGGTGAAGAATTTGATGCTATTTGTTGCATTTACCCTTGTGCTCCGTTTGTAACACCTGATTTACTGCACAAAGGGCATAAAAAGTTAAAGGAATTTGATAGTGTTGTGCCGATTGTGCCTTTTGATTTTCCGATTCAAAGAGCTTTTAGGCTTGAAAATGAACGTGTGAGGTGTTTTTATCCAGAGCATGAAAAAACCAGAAGCCAAGATTTAGAAACCGCCTACCATGATGCCGGGCAATTTTATTGGATCAAGCAAAAGGTAGTGAGTGAGAAAAAAACATTAATCCCTCAATATACGGGCTTTGTAATTTTAGAATCAAATCTTGTGCAAGATATTGATGTAATTGAAGATTGGGAATTAGCAGAATTAAAATATAGTACTTTTTGTAATCATGAACTATAGATTATGCATTCTTGCTAGTGGAGGTCTTGGGTTTCTTTGTTTAGAGTGGCTAATTAATAATAACTATAAGATTTCTAAAGTTTTTACAGATAAGAGTTCAATTTCGATTTTAAGAATATGTAAAAAAAACGGAATTAGTACATATATTGGGAATCCAAGAAAAGAAAGAGCTTCCAATGAGGTAAAAAAGTTAGAGGTAGATGTGATTATTTCATTAAATTACCTTTATTTAATTCCTGAGACTTTAATTAAATCTGCGAAAATATGTGCTGTTAATTTTCATGGCTCACTTTTGCCTAAATATCGCGGAAGAACGCCACATGTTTGGGCTATTATTAACGGAGAAAAATATTCAGGAGTTACTGTACATCTTATTGAAAAAGAAGTTGATTCTGGGCCTATTATATGTCAAGAAAAGGTAGAGATTTATACCTATGATACTGGAGCAAGTATTCTTAAAAAGTTTTCTGTATTATATCCAAAACTTTTAAAAAACCTTTTAGAAAAGCTCGTTTTAAAACCCATCGAGGGTTTTAAAGTACAAAATCACGAGAACGCAACTTATTTCGGAAAGCGAACACCTCAAGATGGATTGATTAATTGGTCATGGCACGCTAATAGGATTATTAACTGGATTAGAGCTCAATCGCCACCATATCCAGGTGCTTTTAGTTTTCTTGAAGGGTATAAAATTACATTTATATCTGCTGTAAAATCAAATATAGGCTTTGATAGCGACATGCCAGATGGCACGATTTTGAAAAACTTACCTTTGGTAAATAAATTGTTTGTTAAATGCCCGAACCACGTACTTGAATTGAAGTATATTGATTTTGATGAATCAAAGGAAATTCTTAAAGAAAAATTATTACTAAGGTGATTTTTCCTCTCAAATATAAAATTCTAAATCAAAGTTTAGTTGAAACAGGAAGCTATAAAATTTCTCCTCTCAGATATCAGGATAGGTATAAAATAATGAAATGGAGAAATGAGCAAATGTATCATTTAAGACAAAATGAGCTTTTGACTAAATCTAATCAGGATAAATATTTTAAAGAAATTGTGCTTAAAACCTTTGATCAAGATAATCCTGATCAAATTCTTTTTTCATATTTAGAACAGGACAACTGTATTGGATATGGTGGTTTAGTCCATATTAATTGGACAGATAAAAACGCTGAAATTTCTTTTATAATGGAAACTAAACTAGAAAATGATTTTTTTTCTTTTCATTGGAATTGTTTCTTAAAAATGATACAAAGGGTAGCCTTTCAAGACTTGCAATTACATAAGGTTTTTATTTATGCTTTTGATGTTAGACCTCATCTCTATGATGCAATTAAAACTAGTGGTTTTTATAAAGAAGCAGTACTTAAAGAACATTGTCTATTTAATGAGAAATTTATTGATGTGGTGATTTCTTCTAAAATTAATAATTATGCTTCAAAAAAATAAAGTTTATATTATTGCCGAACTCTCAGCCAATCACGGAGGTAAAATAGAGACGGCTATAAAAACGATTAAAGCGGCAAAAAAGGCGGGTGCTGATGCTATTAAATTACAAACGTATACGCCTGATACTATGACCCTAGATTCTCAGAGAGATGACTTCATGGTCAAAGGAGGCACTCTGTGGGATGGGCAATCGCTTTATGATTTGTATAAAACAGCTTACACGCCTTGGGAGTGGCATGAGCAGCTGTTTGAAGAAGCTGAAAAAGAAGGTTTAATATGTTTTTCAACTCCTTTTGATAAAACGGCTGTTGACTTTTTAGATGAGCTCAATAACCCTATTTACAAAATAGCCTCCTTTGAAATTACAGATATCCCGCTTATTAAATATATAGCCTCTAAGCAAAAGCCTATTATTTTATCTACGGGTATCGCAGCGTATGATGATATTGATTTAGCCTTAAAGACCATTAGAGCAGAAGGTGTTACAGATATTACGCTGCTTAAATGTACCTCCGCGTATCCGGCCCCCATTAATGAAGCGAATTTGTGTATGCTAGACCAGTTTAAAAAAGATTTCAATGTAAAAGTTGGCTTGTCAGACCATACACTCGGTATTACTTTGCCAGTGGCCGCCACTGTTCTTGGGGCCCAGGTCATTGAAAAGCATTTTATTTTAGATAAATCAATTGGCGGCCCTGATGCCGAATTTTCTTTAGACCAGAATGAATTTACACAGATGGTTAAAGCTGTAAGAGAAGCAGAGTCGTGCATTGGCCAACCTTCTTATGAATTGACAGACAAACAAAAAAAAGGCAAACAATTTTCAAGAAGTTTATACATTGCAAAAGATATTCAAAAAGGAGAGGCGTTTACTGAAAAAAATATTCGAAGTGTTCGTCCAGGGTTTGGCACACATCCTAAACATTTAGACAAAATTTTAGGCACTAAAGCGCAAAAAGATTGGAAATTCGGCGATCGTTATACATTCGAATAAATTCCCGAGTTCTTTTCAAAACTAAAATTCAAAATTTCATTCCGCTTTTAGGAATACTTATCTCCTCTTTTTGCCCCTATTTTCGTTGTTTTTTATCCAAAAATCCTCACATACACTAGTATGCTGTGGTATTTTGTCAAAAAAACGCCTTAATAGGAACAAAAATATGAGGTTTTGAAAAGAACTCTTCCCGTTTTTTATCTCTAAATTTGTGCCCAGGTGGACGGTGATTTACAAATAAGTATTGTTATTCCTCTTTTAAATGAAGAAGAATCTCTTAAAGAGTTATTTGGGTGGATAAAAAGTGCGTTGCAAGGTTTTTCATATGAAGTAATTTTTATTGACGATGGCTCTAAAGACGGCTCTTGGTCTGTGATTCAGGCTCTTAAAAAAGAGCATCCTGACTTAGTTAAAGCCATAAAATTCAGACGAAATTATGGCAAATCTGCCGCCCTTAATGAAGGGTTTAAGCTCGCTTCTGGTAAAGTTGTTTTTACTATGGATGCAGATTTGCAAGATTCTCCAGATGAGCTGCCTAAGATGTATGAGATGATTGTTAAAGAAGGCTATGATTTGGTCTCTGGTTGGAAGAAGAAACGGCACGATCCTATTACTAAAACCATTCCTACAAAGCTATACAATTGGGCAACTCGTGTGATGTCAGGCATTAAATTACATGATTTTAATTGCGGATTAAAAGCCTATAAAAATGAACTAGTAAAATCTATTGAAGTCTATGGCGAAATGCACAGATACATTCCTGTGATGGCTTCAAGAGCAGGCTTTAGACATATTGGTGAAAAAGTTGTGCAACACAGGGCACGAAAATACGGACATACCAAATTTGGCCTTTCAAGATTTATTTACGGCCCACTTGACTTACTCTCTATTTTATTTATCTCAAAATTCGGCAAACGTCCCATGCATGTGTTTGGCGTGTGGGGGATGGCGATGTTTGCCATAAGTTTTTGTATAGTTGGGTGGATGATTATTGATAAATTATTCGTCAATACTTCGGCAAGATTAATCGCTGACAGAGCTGAATTTTTCATTGCTTTAACAGCAATGATAATTGGATTTCAATTATTTTTGGCTGGATTTTTAGGGGAACTAGTGAGTAGGAGTTCGAGTAGGAGGGATGAGGATTTGATAGAAAAAATTATATGACAAATTAAATGGGTATTGTTTTTAGACAAAGCTTTAAGAACAGCTTAATTAATTATTCTGGTGTCATAATAGGTGCAGTAAGTACTTTATTTATATACCCTTTAAATTGGGAAATGTATGGTGATATACAGCTTTTTATTGCTTCAGCGTCTTTATTAGTTCCTTTTTTATCAATGGGAGTTCAAAGTATAGTTAATAAGTACTATCCGTATTTTGAAAAACATAACTCTACAGGATTTATTAGACTATTATTAATGATAGCTTTAAGAAGAGTCATTATATTGAGTCTAGTTATTATTCCATTGGTATTTTTTATGTTAAAATATAATATAATAGAATCAAGAACTGAACTTCCAACTATCTATATACTATCAGTTATAATGGTTTTTATTTCAATATTTAGAATTCATTGCTCAAATATGAAAAGAATTGTTGTGCCTGATATTTTTACTAAGTTTTTTGTTAAAATATTTATTCCTCTAATATTTTTATTAAGCGTTTACGATTTTTTTCATAAAGGTCAAATAATCTTAGCCCTAATTTTTTTATACGGCATCATAATGTTATGCTTAATCATTTATTTAAAAAAAATAAATGCATTTGACATTCAAGAAAAAGAGGCATCTAAATTATTTAAGACTAATTTGAAATCTAAAATGAATAACTACATGTTGTATAATTCATTTAGTCATATTGGGTCTTCTTTGTCTATTAACCTTGACAAGGTAATGATAGGAAACTTGCTTTCTTCTTTGGCTGTGGGATTATACACCCCGTTTTTATTTTTAAATACCTTAATGGACATACCTTTGAATGCAATTAATTACATAGCAAATCCAATAGTGTCAAAACATTTTGAATCTGATAAGTTATTTGAGATTGAGCAACTCTATAAAAGCACAGCTGTAAATTTAATTTTAGTGGGAGTGTTTATTTTTTCTATTATTTGGTTAAACTTAGATTTTATTTTAAGTATTATGACAAATGGAAAAGACTTAATTCCATACAAAATATTGTTTGTTATTTTAACGTTATCTAAGATGACTGACATGGCAACAAGTATAAACACGTCAATAATTACGTTTTCACCATTCTATAAGTATAATATTTTGTTTGTTTTTATTTTAGGTCTGGCCGCTTTAGTGTCAAATTTTTATTTTATCTCTTTGTGGGGAATAATTGGAGCCGGAATTGCAACAGCATGTTCAGTTTTTATTTATAATGTTTTAAAGGTGTTATTTATAAATATTAAATATAAAATACATCCTTTTTCATATAAACTTACTTATCTTGTCTTACCACTGATAATAGTCTTTCTAACTGAGAGGTATTTTTTTGAAGACAAAAACTTATTTTTAAGATCAACTACTTCATCGTTATTATTTTCTTTTTTTTATCTTTTTTTTGTTTATAAAATTAAAATTTCAAAAGAGCTTAATTATAGGCTAAATGATTTAATTAATTTTATAACTTCAAGATGAAAATAGTTTATAAAGCTTATGATTTTGTTCGATCAATTAAAGTAAATATAAAGTTTCTTTTTAGGAAATTATATCTTTTGTTCATTACAGATGAATCCTTTGTTAAACATTTAAATAAGCAAATTAGCTGTTATTCTTCTTGGTTCGGATCTAGCTATGGAGGTTTCTATCTCAATGATGCGATATTGGATGAAAATTCTGTCGTTTATTCTTTTGGAATAGGAAGAGATATAAGTTTTGACCTAGAGGTAATTAAAAAAATTAAATGCAAGGTTTATGGTTTTGACCCTACGCCTAAATCTATTGAATGGGTTAAAAACATAAAGAATGAAAAATTTATTTTCCATGAATATGGAATAGGGGTCGAAGATTGTGAACAGGATTTTTATTTACCTTTAAATGAAAGAGCTATTTCTGGAAGCGCTGTTAATAATCACAATACTGATAAAAACAAAACAGTTAAAGTAAAACTAAAACGGCTGTCCTCAATTTGCAGAATGTTAGGTCATAATAAAATAGATGTTCTTAAAATGGATATTGAAGGTTCAGAATATAGTGTGCTGGATCAAATTCTTAGCTCAAATATCAAATTTGACCAATTATTGATCGAATTTCATGATAGATTTTTTGGTGAAGATGATCCTAAGTCTAAAAATATTGTAGAAAAACTTGAAGCTTCAGGATATAAGATTTTTGCTCATTCTTCTTCATTTGAGGAAGTGTCATTTATTAAAGCTAATGTCTTAGATTAACTAACAATGAGGCTTTTTGCAATAGACTTAATACAATTATACCAGTTTGAGGTAGTTGAGCAACTAATTTTAAGAAATTCTTGTGAATTAGTATACTTTACTTCAGGCACGGATAAGAGTTTTTATGGCGATAATACAAAAATAAATAAGATAATTGATTTTTTTATTGAAAGAAAAATAAAGTATAATACTTCTGATGATTTAATATTTACAGATAAAATAGTTAATCTAGAAGCCTTTAATTGGGGAGTATTTCCAGAAACGATAAAAAAATTTAGATATGTTGAAAATCTATTTTTAACTCTTACAGATAGATCAGCTACCACTCCGATTGGGGTACATCAAAGAAAAGATATATATATGGTGTTGTTAAATTATTTTAATGAACTAATAAATGATTTGAAACCTACTCATCTAATTTGTTTTGACACACCTCACACATTTCCAAGTATTTTAATATACGAGTTAGCGAAGTATTATAACATTAAAATTATCAGACAAGAGTACCATTTCTTATCTAATTATTCTCTTTTTTTTGATCATAGATTGTTTAAAAAAATTCCTCAGAATTATCTTCCATTTAAAATGAGTGAAGATGTATTTGAGAGGCTTCCTGAAATGATAAAATGTGATTTAATAACAGAAGGAGAGTACATAAAAAACTATATAAAAAAAGGGAATAAACCAATTTATAGCAACAATATTGCCCAAAGAATGAAATTGATATTTAGATTAAATTTAAAAATAGCTACTAATCTAATTCAAGGATTATTTCCATTTTTTTTTCCAAAAATACTACTTCACTTTAACTCTTTAAACAACATTAAAAATCATTTGTTTTACAGAATTAGCCTTACAAAATCATTGTTTAAGTTAGTCAATCAGAATAAATATTATAATAAAATATCTAATCAGCCTGATATAAAAGTCCCCTATATATTTTTTGCACTCCATATGCAACCTGAAAAAACCAGCATACCCATGGGGGGAGATTATCAGAATCAAATATTAGTTATTCAAATGATTTCTAAAATGATTCCTAAAGATTGGAAGTTATATGTAAAAGAGCATCCTAATCAATTCAATTTAAAAAAAGCACCTAACTCTAATTTTAGATCTGAATTTTTTTATAAGTCAGTTCAAAAATTATCTAATGTAGAATTTATTTCTTTAGATGTTTCATCTAAAGAACTTATTAATAATTCAAAAATAGTGGCTTCCCTTACAGGAACAGTTGGTATAGAAGCTCTTAAGGTAGGAATTCCGGTTATTTGTTTTGGAGAGGCATATTATTTGCCTTGTAATTCAGTTTTTCAAATAGAAAATTTGGAAGATATATCAATGGCAATTGATTTATTCCAAAAAAAGTCTCATGAAGATGTGAAAAAAGATTTTTATGAGTATTTACTTTATATGCATAAAGAAAACTATATAGTTGAATGTTCAAATTCAGAACAAAAAATACTTATGTCAAGCCTAGATAGAAATTATCAGATTGATAACCTTGTCAAAAAAATAATGGAGTTATGTGAATTTTCTCATAAAACTAGTTTTAATATAAGATAAAAAGTAAAATGTTTTTTGTTTAAAATAGAATAAAGATTTAAGAATAAACTTTTTAGTTGATTTATTTTCAGTCTTTTCAAATAGTAACAAATTATTTTTAATAAGATTTCCCCATATTTTCATTTTTTTTCTCTCTGAAATTTCACTGCCATGGTGTTCATGAAATACTTTTCCTATGGGGGTGAAAATAATTCTTTTATTTAATTTTTTCTTAATGAACCAACACCACAAGATATCCTCACAATACATAAAGAAATCTTCATGTAATTTGTCATTAGGAAATTTTTTTAATAATCTTCTAGGAAACATTAAAAATGCTCCTGACACCCAATCACATTCTATTTCTCTTTGATGGTCAAAATAATGATGTAGCATTAGCTCTTCTCTTTTGTTTTTTGGAAACACCCAAAATATTGGAAAAATTTCTAATAGCTCCCATGAAATAGTTCTGAATCTTCTACAATTTTTTTGAATTTTGTTGCCAGGATTAATTAATTGACATGTTATTACACCAATTTCTTGATCATTAGAAATCTTATTTAAACAGATTGATATAGCATTATTAATAAGTTTGGTGTCGCTGTTTAAAAGTAAAATGAATTTTCCAGAGGCTTGCTTAATTCCAATATTATTACCTTTGGCAAAACCACCATTTTCATCATTTATTACTAAAGTAATAGCAGGATATTTCCTAATAAATTTATTTGGGTCACATTCTGATGAACAATTATCTACTAAAATTATCTCATAATTTACATCTGTGGTATTTAAATAGATTGATTCTATACATTTTGATGTCAACTCAAAAGTATTGTAATTAACAATTACAATAGATACTTCAGGAATCATTTAAAAGCTTTTCTTTCTCAAAAAACAGGTTAAAGAATAAATACAAAAGCATTAATGAAGAACAGAATAAAGATATTTTGTCACCAGTCTCATAATAATAAGGCTTAAACTCAAACATAATCTCATGTTCTCCAGCTGGAATTTTCATTCCCCGTAAAATATAGTTCGTTCTAATATGTTCTACTGGTTTTCCATCGATATATGCCTGCCATCCTTTTTTGCCACTTTCATACCAAACTTCTGAAAACACAGCAAATTGATTAGTTTTTGATGTGCTCGAGTATATTAATTTATCTGGGTAGTATTCTTTTAATTTGATAGATGCACTTGAGTCCATGCTATTTATCCCAGCTGTATAGTCTTTATACTCTTCATGAACATAAGCTGTTTTTAACATGTCTTTATTATTTAAAGCTTCAATTTCTTCATTGTCGTTTTGAACAGGTTTAATATTATTTACGAACCAAGCATTACCATAGTGATTTGGATTTTTAGAATAGAATTCTTGCCCGGTTTGTTCATTTTTTTGAATAAAATATTTAGTGTTTAACATATTTAAAACCGCTATATTGTTTTTTGAAATATGATGGTCAATGATGTCTTGATAACGTCTTAATTTAGCAGCGTGGTATCCTCCAATCGCTTTTAAAGAACGAGAGGCAATATTACTATTAAAGGTATTGATGCTTAAATCTAAAATCCGGTAGTGTAAGTCTGTATCCTGGAGAATTTGAGAATCTACAGGTCTTGGTTTTTTAAATTGGGTCATGTATTTTTTTTTCTTCACAAAATTTTCAGAGTTTAAGTACCGTTTTCCTACAGGAGCCAAATCAAAGATCATTAATACGAGTAGACTCAGAGGTAAAATATATCTATTTGGTTTGATTTTTTTTGTAATTGATAACCAAAGTAATATGCCTGCTAAAATAATAAAAATTAAAGAGCGAAAAGCATCACTTTTTAATAAGCTTGCTCTGTCTTCTAATAGAGCATCAAGATTATAACCGTATTTGGCATACATTTGATCTGATTGGGCTGAAAAATCTGAAAACTCTCCACCAAGTAAAGCAAAAAAAAGACAAATCCCCCCTGTAATTAAAAAAGAATATTTAAGATGTTTTTTTTGTAAGTTTTCGTTTAGTTTAAGAAAAGAAGATAAACCTAAAATGGCTAGAAAAGGAACAGTTAATTGTAAAACGGCTATTATTGAATTCACAGCCCTGAATTTGCTATACATCGGAAAATAATGATAAAAAAAGTCATTAAACCAAGCTAGGTTTTTTCCAAAAGAAAGCAAAGTAATCAAAATACTAGAACTTAGAACCCACCATTTTAAGGGGCCTTTCACAGAAAAAATACCAAGTATAAACAATAGTAGTGTGATGGCTCCAAGATAAGTAGGGCCAGAGGTGCTTGGCAAAGTGCCCCAATATAAAGGGGCAGTTTTAAGATCTTTCTTAGAGGCTCCACGAGCCAACAAGTCTTTTGCAAACGCACTTTTTTTATAATTAATAGGTTCTTGTGAACTACCTCCATAAAAACCAGGAATTAAAAAAGTCGCAATTTCACCTACATCCTGACTCCACTGAAAGACATAATCTTTAGTAAGCCCCTTTTTGCTATTTGTTGATTCAGTTTCAAGTATAGCTGGCCCTCGCATGGTGTATTTCATATATTCATAAGATGACCATAATCTTGAAGCATTTGATCCGATTGCCAAAACAGTTCCAAAAACAAGAAATGCACATATTTTTAATAACTTTTTTGTCTTTTTTTCTTTTAGTAATGCACACGAATAGAAAAGAAAAAGTATCGATAAACAAATACCTAAATAATAGACCATCTGAATATGAGAGCTTCTTATAGACAAGCCAAGGGCTAAACCAAAAATTGACGAGCCTAAAAACATACGGTCTCTGAAAGTAAGAATTAATCCAGCTGTGACCAAAGGGAAGTATGAGATAGCTATGAATTTACTGGTATGCCCTGCTTCAAATATTACAAAATTGTTAGTCATCAGCGCGCAAGAAACACTTCCTAATGCGCTAAATAAAGGGGCAATGCCTAAGCTGAGAAACATAATATATGCGCAAAGCATACTTACAAAGAAAATGCCAACTGGTTTTTCAATGCCTATGTGTAAAATTTTCTCTACTTCATAAAGTAAGTTTCCGTTATATGGAGCAAAAACATAAAAAGCAGGCATGCCTGAAAATAGTGAATTGGTCCAAAGGCTAACTTCTCCTGTTTTTTCATAATGATTTTTACATTCGTTTTCTTTGCCTGTGCTTTGAATCATATCAGGCTGGTAAACGGTTTTGTCTTTAAAAGCATCTGGGAAAAGAGCACTTGAAAGAGCTAAAAAACCGATAATAATAAAAATATGTATTGAATATTTTTTCATAACATTATGACTTAGATAAAAGAAAGTAACAACAGGTTGTTACATAATTCTTGAAATAAGGTATTTTGTTGATTAAACTAAATTGTTTTTTTGGAGCCATTTTAAATTTTATTTCATAGTTTGGGTTAATAAGATATGGTGTTTTATTTAAAATCTTAAAATTTAAATTATTCACAATCTTATCTAATCTATCAATAGTTATACCTGTGTCTTTAATCTCAAATCTAGAATTAATAGTAGCTTGAGATTCACCAAATAGCTTTAAAATCCATCCATAAATAAATTTTGGGAATAAATGAATGTAGGGTAGTTTCGATACTATTTTATTTCTACACGCTTGTTGATGCCCGCCAAAAGGCATTTGCCAAGGAGGAAAGCCAATAAAAAGTCTAGTCTTATTGTGCATAAAAATTTTAACATGCTCCATAAATTTTTCTTGATTAGGAATATGTTCAATAACGTCTCTTAAAATAATGACATCAAATTGTCCAAAAGTATTTTGATCAGCCTTATAGATATCTTTGAGAATCAATCTAAGGTTATTTTTTTGAGGATGATCTAAAAAAAAGTTTTCTGCTTTTTTAAGTGAGTTTTCATTTAGATCAATGCCTGTAACTTTACATTCTAAATCAAGAAAAGGCTTCATGTTACCACCTTCTGCGCAACCTATTTCAAGAATTGAAGTGTTTTTATTTATTTTAAAATCTCCATTTTCTATATAAGGAATCACGTATTTTTTTGTAGTGAATGCTTGTTCTTCAAAATATTGCTTTCTATTCTGGTGCCTTGTTTGCATTTAAGAGCACAAATATGCTAAAATTGTTTTAAATCGCATACTTTTGGATCCGATGGACGTCAAATTCTCCTTAATCATTGCCACCTACAACAGGCTCGAAGAACTCAAAGAGCTATTTGCTTCACTCAATGCGCTTTTAAATAGAAATTTATTGGAGGTTATAGTAGTGGATGATGGTTCTACAGATCTGACTGAACACTTTATTACATCCTTTTCTGCAGATTTTCCTATTCGATATTTTAAACAAAAGAACAAAGGTCCAGGTGCAGCACGTAATAATGGAATGTCTAAGGCCAAAGGGGAGTATTTTATTTTTATTGATTCTGATGTTATTTTGCCCGAAGATTACATCCGTAAAATAGATGATGCGTTAGAACAAAATAAATTTGATGCTTTCGGAGGGCCAGATACCTATCATGAATCGTTTTCTGATTTGCTCAAAGCGATCAATTATTCCATGACGTCTTTTTTAGGTACAGGAGGTACACGTGGTTCTAAAAAAAGCGTCACAAAGTTTTACCCAAGAAGCTTTAATATGGGTATTCACAGAAAAGTGTATGAAGAAATAGGAGGGATGAACGATTTGAGACATGGCCAAGATATGGACTTTTCGGCACGTATTTACAAAGCAGGTTTTAAGGTAGGTTTAATTAACGATGCCTTTGTGTATCACAAACGCAGAACCAGTTTTTGGAAGTTTTTTAAACAAATTCACAATTGGGGTGTCACGCGGATTAATTTACAATTGTTGCATAAAAATATGCTCAAGCCCGTGCATCTTTTGCCGGCTTTTATTGTTTTGGGGGGATGTGTAATTTTGCTTTTAAGCTTCTTTTTTGTGTTTGCAAATAAGGTGTTGTATTTGGGGCTTTTGGTAGGATTAGCAGTAGCTTTGTTGGCGTTCATGCAATCCTTTTTTATGTATAAAAGCATAAAGATTTCATGTTTGTCTGTTCTTACTTTGTTTATACAAGTTTTTGCCTATGGCTGTGGTTTAATTAATGCGTGCTTGCAAATTTTGTTTGGCGCTAAGCAAGCCAAGGGCATTACCAAAAACTATTATAAATAAGTTTTGAAAAGAACTCTTTGAATTCAATTCGCTTTTATGTAATCTTGTTCTAAACCATGCTCGAGCGAAAACATCATTCAAAGTTCAATAGGCACTAAATCAGCACTTTACTCTGATACCGAACTATTAAAAAAGATTAATAAGGCTGTAGAGTGTTCATGTTTGGCCCTAAAAAACAAAGGCCAACTCCTCTTCTGTGGCAATGGAGGTTCGGCTGCTGATGCGCAACATATCGCTGCCGAATTATCGGGGCGCTTTTATATAGATCGCCCACCGCTTAATGCCGAAGCGCTGCATGTGAACACGTCTTATTTAACAGCCGTGGCTAATGACTACGGCTATGATGAGATTTTTGCAAGACTAGTAGAAGCGAAAGGCAAAGAAGGAGATGTATTGTTTGGACTCTCAACCTCTGGTAATTCTAAAAATATTGTAAAGGCCTTTGTAAAAGGCAAAAAAATGGGGATGCATACCATAGCGCTAACAGGTCAAAAAAATTCTAAGATTAGTGAATTGGCAGACCTTTGTATTAAGGTCCCGTCTGAAGATACGCCAAGAATTCAAGAATGCCATATTCTGATTGGACATATAATCTGTGAACTGATCGAACGTGAATTGTTTGGCTAAATAATAAAAAGAATAACGCTATGGTACACAACTTCTCAGCAGGCCCTTCCATCCTTCCAAAAGGCGTTTTTTTAGAGGCGTCTAAAGCAGTGGTTGAGTATAAAGACACGGGGCTTTCGCTTTTAGAAATGTCGCATCGTGGTGAGCATTTTGTTGAGATCATGCAAGAAGCTCAGAACCTTGTGAAAGAACTATTAGGTCTTAATGACGACTTTAAAGTGTTGTTTTTGTCGGGCGGAGCCTCCACGGGTTTTTATATATCAGCCTTAAATTTTCTGAAAACAAGAGCAGGATATATAGATACAGGCACATGGTCGTCTAAAGCGATAAAAGAAGCAAAACGGATTGCGCCTATAGAGGTTGTGGCGTCTTCAAAAGATAATCAGTACAAACACATTCCATCTATTCCTTCTGATTTGGAGGGATTGGATTATCTGCATATTACGTCAAATAACACCATTTATGGTACGCAATTTCAAGATTTTCAAGCGCTCAAAACCAAACAAATTTGTGATATGTCATCAGATATTTTCTCAAGACCCATTGACGGATCTAAATTCAGTTTGATTTATGCAGGGGCTCAAAAAAATATGGGGCCAGCGGGCACCACGCTGTATATAGTAAATCAAAATCATCTAGACAAAGACATCAGAGATTTGCCTTCAATGCTTGATTTAAGTTTGCAGATCGAAAAAAAATCGGCTTTTAACACGCCTCCGGTGTTTCCGATCTATGTGTCTATGCTTAATTTAAGATGGCTCAAAGACAATGGAGGGGTTGAGGCCGCTGAAAAAAGAAATGCTGAAAAAGCAGATCTTTTGTATGCTGAAATTGACAGAAATAGCTTATTTACAGGAAATGTAGAACACAAAGACCGCTCTAAAATGAACGTGACCTTTACCTTAAGCCAAGAGGGTTTAGAAAACACTTTTTTAGACTTATGTAAACAGGCAAATATTGTGGGCATCAAAGGTCATCGCTCGGTGGGTGGCTTTAGAGCGTCACTTTATAATGCCTTGCCTTTAAAGAGTGTGCAGGCCCTAGTAGAGATTATGACGTTTTTAGAACAAAGCCATGGATAAAATATTAGCGAACGATGGTATAGATAATTCGGCTAAAGAAGCCTTAGAAGCGAAAGGCTTTATGGTCTCTACTCAAAAAGTAGAAGCCGATCAGCTGATCGAAACACTTAATGCTGAGCAGTACGCGGTGTTGATCATCAGAAGTGCTACAAAAGTAACCGAAAAGGTTCTGCGTGAAGCAAAATATTTAAAACTTGTCATTCGGGCTGGTGTAGGGCTAGACAACATTGATTTACAAGCGGCTGAAAGCTGTGGTATTCAAGTTAACAACACACCAGCAGCTTCTTCTCAGGCGGTAGCTGAATGGGGGATGGCGGCCATGTTTACTTTAGCTCGGAAAATGAGCATGCTCTCAGAAAAAATGCCTTCTAAGGGACATCAAGAATTTAAATCTTTAAAAAAAGCAGCTAAGGGGATGGAGTTGTCTTCTAAAACTTTAGGGATTGTAGGGTTTGGGAGGATAGGGCGCACGCTGGCCAGTTATGCACTTGGCATGGGCATGCAGGTTCACGCACACGATCCGTTTATTAAAGAAACCAAAATCGAAGTGCCACTAAACATCACAGGTCATTCGCTTAAAGCTATGGTATCTCTGGTCGAGCAAGACGTGCTTTTTTCTTCTTCTGACTTTATTTCATTGCACGTCCCAAAGGGCGATAAGCCATTAATAGATGCCAATGTGTTAAGTAAGATGAAATCGTCTGCCTTTTTATTAAATGCTGCTAGGGGAGGAGTAGTTGATGAATTTGCCTTACTAGATGCACTAGACAAAGCACACATAGCAGGTGCTGCTTTAGATGTGTTTGAGAATGAACCCCATGTAAATTCAGCTTTATTGAAACACCCTAAGATTTTTTGTACGCCACATATAGGGGCATCTACCATTGAAGCCCAAAAACGCATTGGCGATGAAATTGTATCAATCATTGATGCGTTTAATGTAGCTGATGCTTAAATAAACTCTATTATAAAGTGGCCAAGGTATTTCCATTTAAAGCATTAAGAGCACAAGAGAATAAGGTGCATTTGGTTACCACCCGTTCATACATTTCATATTCTGAAGTGCAACTTAAAGACAAATTAGAAAACAATCCGTTTTCATTTATGCATGTATTAGCTTCAGCAGCCCAAAAAGCCAATGGTTCTTTTAAGCAGAAATACAAAGCAGTCAGGGAGCACTTTCAGCTTTTTAAAAAAGAACATTTGTTAAAAGAACAAACGGCTAGTTTTTATCTATACGAACAATCTAGTGCGGCAGGTTTTTTTACCGGACTGGTTAGCTTAATTGATTTAGAAGAATACAAAGACAATCGAATCAAAAAACATGAGCAAACCATAGAGAAACGGCGCGAAATGTTTAAAAATTATTTAGATCAAACGGCTATCCATGCTGAGCCAGTACTGCTTACCCACAAGCCTCTAGTTGATTTAGAACGTTTTTATGATCAGCTTAAAACCCAGTTGCCTCTGTATGATTTTTACACGCATAATCAGGTACTGCATCGCGCCTGGAGAGTTGATGCGCCTGAAAGCATACAAAAAATTCAAACACTTTTTAAAAATACCCAAAGCTTTTATATTGCCGATGGTCATCACCGATTGGCCTCCTCTTTAGATTTATACACAGCCAAAAGTGATCATAAATATAGATATTGTCTCTCTTTTCTGTTGTCTGAAAAACAATTGGTTAATCGTGGGTTTCATCGCGTTTTAGAGTGGTCTAGTAAAGTAGATTTAATAGAGATTCTCAAAAACATTTATACGCTTATCCCTCAAAATAAAATAATTAATGACGCTCCGCAAGTTCAGCTATACTACAAGCAGAAATACTATACACTCATCCCCCCAAAAAATAACACGCAGCTGCCCGTTTCATATTTATCAGAGATGTTTTTTTATAAAGCATTAAAGATCAAAGATTTGAGAAATACTAAAGCCATTTCTTATGTAAGTGATCAAAAACAAATTGAGGCCTTATTTTTAGATGCACAGTTTACACATGCGCTTTTTTATATGCCTGTGGTACGGTTTAAAGATGTTATGGATCTTAGCGACGAGCATAAAACCCTTCCGCCTAAAAGCACATATATTTTACCTAAGCTTCGCAGTTCATTATTTATCTATGAGTATGAGTAAGCCATTGATGCTTAAGGCTTACCAAAAGGTGAAGGCTGAGCTGAATGCTAAGGTCAAGCTTATTGTAGTAACTAAAACCATTTCTGCAGAGCAAATTCAAATTCTTTACAATGCAGGACACCGTGATTTTGGTGAAAACCGTGTTGAGGTTTTAACAGAAAAATATAAGCGTTTGCCAAAAGATATTCGCTGGCATTTTATTGGGCATTTACAACGCAAAAAAGTCAAGAAACTCTTACCAATGCCTGAATTGATTCACAGCGTTGATCGATTAGAATTGCTAGACGAAATCAACAAAAGAGCCTTGCAAGATCAGCGCATACAAAATGTTCTGCTTCAAATTCATGTGGCTCAAGAATCGTCTAAGCATGGCTTTAGTCTTCAAGATTTTGAAGAGAAATGTCAAGAGATTCAGAGCGCAAAATATTCTAATATTCAGATCAAAGGACTTATGGCGATGGCCTCGTTTTGCGAAGATCAAAATCAAATAAAAAATGAATTTTTAGAGGTTCAAAATATGTTTTTAAAAGTAAAACCGTATTTTAGCGAAGCCTTTTGTGCATTATCAATGGGGATGAGTTCTGATTATCATATAGCCATTCAGTGCGGATCTACCATGGTTCGTGTGGGCAGTACAATTGTGCGTCAGTTTTGAGAAAAAAGTCTATACATATAGTGTTAGCGATGAGTGTTTTTGTGATGCTTATTTCTTTTTACTTTCCTGATAATAATTTTTCGGGCTCTGCAAGTGAAAAGAACCTTTACTCAGACAGCTTGTCATTTTATATTCCAGAGAGTAGAGAGGAAATTCATTTTTTGGTAGATTCTCTTTTAGAATTAGAAGAAGTTCCTTTTGATTATTTAAATGTGTTACATGCCTGTTTGTATGAAAAGTTTTACAAGAATGATGATATTGCTTCTTTAAAAGAATCAGTTCATGCAACGCATGCGTCTGATCAACTTTATCACACCTGGGAAACCGAGCATGCCAATCCGTATGATTCGGTGTTTAATTTGTTGAGTGCAGACACGACCTTTGAGTTGTATTTGTCTGACTATACCCATCCGTACATGGGGGTAGTGACATCTCCCTTTGGATGGCGTGATGGCAGGCCTCATAAAGGGATAGATGTTGATTTAGAAGTCTGGGATACTCTTAGAGCCGCCTTTGATGGAGAAGTCAGAGTGGCAAAGGTGTATGGGGGGTTCGGAAGGGCTGTTATTATAAGACATAACAATGGCCTTGAAACCATTTATGCACATTTGCATAGAATTAAAGTAAAATCTGGCGATTGGGTAAATGCTGGAGATCTGATAGGTTTAGGCGGGAGTTCAGGCCATTCAACAGGCAGTCATTTGCATTTTGAAACCCGTTTTTTAGGACGAGCCATTGACCCAGAAATATTTATTGATTTTACCACGGGCATGCTCAAACACGATGAACTTATCATTAAAAAATATAAAAAACGCTTTATCTGTTACCCTAAAGGAGCAGTCTTTCATACGGTACATAAAGGCGATTATCTCATTAAGATTGGCAACTGCTATGGAGTGAGCGTTTCTGAGATATGCAAACTCAATAGAATTTCGCGTAAAAAACGCCTTAAAATTGGTGAGAAAATCAGAGTGATTTAAGCTTTATATTGATTTAGGTTAGATATTTTTGGAGTTACCCTATTTTTTTTAAGTTATTTTCTTCTATCCTTATTTTTTGTCCTTTTCCTTGAAGAAAAGAACGAAAATTCAAGCCAAGAATGAAGCTATCTGCCCACCTCTAGAAAATGTAGCTCACAAGGCCAGAGCTCTGCAAAGCCACATTTTCTATTCACCTTCAGCCCACGCCCGCCATTCTTGGCAGGCCAGCGCACTTTTGAGCGCACGATGAAAATTT
>JAHDCS010000025.1 GCA_020629755.1 Flavobacteriales bacterium
AATACATTAAAGAACGCATAGACGAACCCTCTAGAATCTACGGAAAAGGATACGGTGAAACCAAACTGGTTAACCGCTGTAAAAACGGCGTGCAGTGCTCTGAAGAAGAACACCAACTTAATCGTAGAACAGAATTTAAAATCGTAAGGATGTAACCTGATTCTCTAAAGTCTCGTACAAATAGCATGAATTAAAATGTCATGCTATGAGAACAGGTGTACTTTTTTTATTTATCCATCTATTTATAATTGGATCCGCACAAGAGAAAGAGGTTGGGCATACTAAGTATGCACGTAAAGTCATTAAAAAATTAAGCTCTGAAAAATTATATGGGCGGGGTTATGTTAAGAATGGGCATTTATTAGCCGCTCAATTTCTAGAAAATGAATTTAGAAATATTGGACTAAAAAAATTTGGAAATTCCCACGAGCAGTTTTTCACCATTCCGGCTGTAAATACATTTCCTGATCACGCTGCCTTGTATTTTGGCAAACAAAAACTAGAGGTTGGCACACACTTTATTGTACATGCAACCTGCCCTACATATAATCAATCGCATGATGCTGTTAGAATTAAAAAAATACCCAAAAAGCCCTCTAAAAAATACAAAGACAAATTTGTAATTGTAGATGAGGCCTTAATTAAAAACAGTGACAACCCAAAAGAAGTACACAAACGTGTTCTTGAAAATGTATTTGGCGCATCTGGCGTAATTATTTCAAGAGAAAAACTCACACATAGTTATGCTTCTAAACAAGCACAGGCGCCTGTTGTAGAAGTGTTGTCTTCTAAAATCCCATTAATTGCTGGTGATGTTCATTTAATTATTGATGCAGAGTTAAAAGAAAATGTAAAAGCAGAAAATATCATAGGATACATTCCCGGAAGCGAAAAACCAGACTCTTTTATTGTCTTTTCTGCACATTATGATCACTTGGGTATGATGGGTTTAGAGACCTATTTCCCGGGCGCTAATGACAACGCTAGTGGGGTGTCAATGATTCTTACATTGGCCCGTTATTTTATGGAACATAAACCTAGGTACTCTATTGCATTTATAGCATTTGGCGGAGAAGAAACAGGATTGCTGGGTTCAAAATATTACACCGAACACCCTTTGTTTTCATTGAGTAAAATCCGGTTTTTAATAAACTTAGATATTTTAGGTACGGGTGATGATGGAATTCAAATTGTAAACGGATCAGTTTATCAACAAGAATTCGACGCTATAAGCGACATAAATACACGTAATAAAAATTTATTAAAACAGGTTAAAACCAGAGGAGAAGCAGCTAATTCTGACCACTATCCTTTCCACAAAAAAGGAGTGCCTAGTTTTTTCATTTATACCTTAGGGGGGATAAAAGCCTATCATGATGTTTTTGACAAAGAAGAAACACTGCCTTTAACAGAATACGAAGATCTTTTTAAACTGCTAGTTATTTTTTCTAATGAATTAGATGGATCTAATTAAGCCTGGATTATATGTAATCCCAACCCCTATTGGAAACCTTGAGGATATTACCTTAAGATCTCTTAGGTATCTCAAAGACATGGATCTTGTGTATGCAGAAGACACCAGACAAACAAAAAAGCTATTTACCCATTACAGTATTTCAACGCCACTAAAATCTTATCACCAACATAATGAACACAATAAAGTAAATGAAATCATTCGAGCCTTAGAGTTACACCAAAAAATAGGTTTGGTAAGCGATGCAGGAATGCCTGGTATATCTGATCCAGGGTATTTAATTGTAAAACAGTCCATTGATCACAATTTACCTGTAGATGTATTACCTGGCGCAAGCGCTTTAATCAATGGGTTAGTGATCTCTGGTTTACCCTCTGACCGATTTACCTTCTTTGGTTTTATCCCCCCAAAAAAAGGAAGAGAAAAAAAACTACTTGAACTTATCTCGCAAACATATACTAGTGTTCTGTATGAATCCCCCCATAAATTATTAAAAACATTATCTTGGTTTGCAGCTCACGCAGAAGAAGAAAGAACAATTGTAGTCGCAAGAGAGCTCACCAAGCTCTATCAAGAAGTAATTAGAGGCAGCGCCTCAGATTGTATTGAATATTTTGAATCTAAAAAAATTAAAGGCGAGTTTGTATTAATTATCGAAGGGACTAAGCGTTTTCAAAAAGACAAAGACAAATTAAAAACCCCATGATTAGCCGCCGAATACCGTCGGTTTATTTGAGAAAATAAAGATGGTATTTGTAAGGATACTAGAATGTTTTGACTAGAAAATGATACACCAGAACCTATCATTGGTTTGCCAAATCCTCCAAAAGACCCGGTTGCGAATGCACTTATTTTTTCAGACACCTTATACCTGTATATCAGATTAACTTTAGGCGAAAAGGCCTGGTTGTTTAAAAAAATAAGGCTTGTTTTAAAGCCGTGTTTTTGAATGCTTTTTTCGAATGAAGTAGAAAATAATATGGGCATAAAAATACTTGTGGTGGTTTCTAAAGTATCTATTCTAGGCCATAATGAATCTGCAATAGAAAAAGAAGCGTCACCTAAAACATTATATCCTCTAATGTTTGAAACCGTTGTGTCATTTTTATAGTGGTTCGCGTTTGTATTAAACCAAATAAACCCTAGATCTTCTAGATTAAATTTAAAAACAGCAGGTGTGCTATCTAAAGAAGATAAAAATTGTAACTCTTTAGATAAGAAAAGATCAATCCCCCCTCCTTTGCCATTCGCGGCTATATAATTTTTTGAAAAAGAGGCTCTCTCTTCAGACACTGTGCTAATGTCAATAAAGGCCCCATAAGGTGCTGTAAAAAGATCGCCTTCACTTAAGTCTAAAGCATAAAATTGAGAGGCCAAAACAAACTTAGCTTGTAAGGCTATATAAAAATCTTGTTTTTTAAAGAGTGTTGCGCCTAAGCCAAAACTATTATAGTGTAGCATATACGCCGATGTGTTGCCAAGATTAGCCAACTGATTTTCAAAATAACTGTTACCCATAATAGAAAGGGTGTATAAATCATTTGAAAGAATTGACGAAAGCAACCATTTGTCTTGCACGGAAAAAAACAGAGCTGATTGTTTTGTGTTTAGTCCTATATACAAGGACTGATTTGACATCCCTCCTATTTTGTGCTGTTTTAAAGGTTTTTTAATCAAGTGTTGTTTGTCTTTTTCTGATAATACTCTATGATTAAATGTAGCATACAGAAGTTTGTTATTATAACCAGTAGAATTAATCAGAATTTCATTGTGTAAAGCAATCTTTATTTTTTGTGTTGAATCTGTAATTAAAAAATGATCAGCATTGATTTGAGCCTCAATTAAACAATAATTAAATACGCAAATAAAGAAAAGACTAAAACGCATACTTTGTTTTTAAAGAAAACTGAAGGTTTAATTTTTGCTCTTCTGTAATTTGAATTTGGCTGTTATTTTCGGAGGGATTAGCTACGGCTTTCACTAAAAAAGATTCTGCGTTGAGAAGGTTTTGTTGGTTGGTTTCGCTAATGCTAAAAGACTGTATGTTTTCGTTATTTGGGGGGATGTTTATTTGCGGGGTTAGACTATCAATGATTTGATGCGACTGATCTAAAAAATAAAGCGACACCTGAAAATCAATCAAAAAATTATTTTCATAACTCATAAAGAGCATCGTGCTATCAAGTGCCTCTATTTGATTATTTAACAACTCTTTATCAAAAGAAAGCGTATCTGTAAACTCAAAATTTTCAATAGTAACCAAAAGAGGCACGTCTGTTTTTAAAAAAACATTTAGCCCCTTTGAGGTATTTATAAAATTTGGTTGTACGCCTAAACCCTGATCGATAGGCAAAATAGTAAAGTCTACATCTACAAATATGTTGTACGGAATTAGATTTATAATGCTCGTAATATTAGAATTATTTGAGTTTAGTTCTATTGTTTTTTCGGAGGGATAAATAGACTCTTCTATTTGATGCGCCCGATTCAAGTTCAAAGATTGATTTATAAATGGTGCATTGAGCGCCAAGGCGGATTCTGAATTATTGGCTAGTATTTGGTGTATTTGAACACTTGCGTCTGCGCCCACATTATTTTCAATAATAAGCTCTGATTGGATTTGATCAAATAAAAAAGCATCTGCTGAAATATTGTTTAGTATTTCTATGTTAGAGGTGTCTTTTATCTGTTCTGTTAAAGATGAAAAATACCCTTCCACAAAAGAGGGTTCAATGTTTTTTATCTTCAGGTTAATACGGATGTCGTCGTCAGCTTGAACAATAAAGGTATTGGCGTTGTCACTGATTTTTATTTTATACTCAATTAAAATTTTATTGGTGGTTAATTGGTTTAACCCCGTTAAGTCGATAAAGGCGCCAGATAAATCTTTTGAAAACACTTGTGTCCCGTTTTGATCAAACGGAAGAACGTCTTGTAATATTTGTATTTCTTGGCCAAATAAAGCACTGTTTTTTAGCGTTATTTCTATGGATAATGGCTCTTTAAAATGATTTTCTATCTCTAATTCTAAAAGGCCGTTTTTAAGGGTAATGTGTTTTATTTGGTGTTGCAAATTGGCATAAACTAATTCAGATTGTTGATTAAACAAGGTTTGAGAAGGATTAAATGCAACCCCAGAAAAGCCTAAAGCAAAGGTGTCTGCATACAACACTTCTGCTAGATTTGAAAGTGTATCAAGATTTAAAGACGCTATTGTGTCATTAAAAAGCAATGAAAATACCCCGTTTTGATTGTTGTTAAATATGGTGTTTTGATCAATTTTTAAATCCTTTAAACAAAGGTCAGCATAAGCAATAGGCACAAGAAAATCTGCTCCAGTATTTGGTGGTTTAATCTTTTTACATCCCCCCAAAAAAAATACAACCAGAAAAAAACAATAGATTCTAATATTCATACCGATTGTTCCAACATAAACGAAGATACTCTTTTATTTGATTTTCTCTTTGATTATCAGAGGGTGTATAAATCTGTGTTTTAGATAATGCATCAGGAAAAAACTCTTGGTCTACATGGTGGTTTGAATACGCATGCGCATACTTATAGTTTTGAGCATAGCCTAAGTTTTTCATAAGCTTTGTGGGGGCGTTTCTTAAATGAAGCGGCACAGGTTTATTGGGGTATTTTTTTGCTAAATCCATCGCGGTATTTATGGCCTGGTATGCACTGTTTGATTTTGCAGATGTTGCTAAATAAAGTACCGTTTGTGAAAGTATGATCCGCCCCTCGGGCATACCAATCACTTCAATTGCTCTAAAGCAATTATTAGCAATTACAAGCGCAGTTGGATTTGCAAGACCTATATCTTCGCTGGCTAATATAATAAGGCGTCGTGCTATAAACTTAGGGTCTTCGCCCGCTTGAATCATTCTGGCCAACCAATACAGCGATGCATTAGGGTCGCTTCCTCTAATAGATTTAATAAATGCTGATATAATATTGTAGTGCTGGTCTGAGTTTTTGTCGTATGCAGGTAAATTTTGACCCACAATAGATTCTACATTTGTGTTGTCAATGAGTACTTTTTTTAATGATGTTTGCGCTAAGAGGTCAATTATATTTAATAGTTTTCTAGCATCATTCATCGCGAGTGAAAACAGGCTTTGTGTTTGTTTTATCTCAAATGTTTTTTTCTTTAAACCCTCATCTTTTTTAATAGCATGTAATAGAATCTTTTCTAGATCTTCTTCTTTTAACGCATGTAAAATATAAACCTGGGCTCTTGATAATAATGCGGAGTTTACCTCAAAAGATGGGTTTTCGGTTGTAGCGCCAATGAGTATAATTTGCCCTTTTTCTACAGCGTGTAAAAGCGCATCTTGCTGCGCTTTATTAAAACGGTGTATTTCATCTATAAAAAGAATAGGTGCGCTTTCTGGTTGAAACAAATTATTTTTATTTGCCGATGCAATAATTTCTCTAAGTTGTTTAACCGAAGCATCAACAGCGCTAATGGCATAAAATGCTCTATCTATTTCTTTGGCTATTAAATGCGCAAGGGTTGTTTTTCCACAACCGGGAGGCCCCCAAAGAATCATAGAACTTATTGCCTTTTCTTTTATTTGTTTGGCTAATGCCCCTTTTTTACCTAAAAGGTGTTGTTGCCCTACATAGTCTTTTAAAGATCTAGGGCGCATGCGTTCAGCTAAAGGTTGTGCCATTTTATATTGATAATTAATAAAACAAAAATAAGGCTTTACTTGCATGGTGTTGATTTAAATGATAATTTGCAGAAAATTAAAGACTATGAAAAAATTATTACTTTTTGCATTTGGTTCATTTTTGAGCTTTCTAGGTTCTTCTCAAGTATTAAATGAAGGATTTGAAAACGGGGTTCCGCCTGCTGGATGGATTTATACTTCAGATACTATTGATGTATTATTAGCCTCTGACCCAGGTGAATCTTTCGAGGGAACTACTGCTGCTTTATTTGATGATGTTAGTGGTCATGATACCTCTTTTTTAATTACACCAATGCTAACTTCTTTACCTGGTAATCAGCAGCTATCTTTTTATCAAGATGAAGCTTATTCTTCTAGCTTTTACGTTTACCATGGTGTTTGGATCTCTACAACTGATACCAATCCGTCTTCTTTTACTGAAGTATCTGAAATATTGCCTCCAACATCAGGCGCTTATGAAGAAGTTACTTTAGATTTATCATCTTATGCTGGCCAAAATATCTATTTGGCTTTTGTGTATGTAGGTGATTTTGCAGATGAATGGTATGTAGATGCTGTATCTGTTGACTCAATCCCTCCGTGCCCTAATCCAACCTCTGTAACTGCTAATGCAATAGATGGGTTTAGCGCTGAAATTTCTTGGGATGGCCCAGTAAATGCGGTTGATTACATCGTAGAATACGATACAACCGGGTTTGCATTTGGTACTGGACTTATCAGTTCTTCTACTTCAAATTCTGTGGTATTGACTGGATTAAGCCCAGAAACTGTCTATGATTTTACAGTGACGGCTAATTGTGGTGTAGACGGGTCAAGCGCCCCAACAATTGGAGGCTCTTTTGAAACTTTAGAATCTTGTCCTGGACCAGTAAGCGGTAGTATTTTATCTATAAATTCTAATTCTATTGATCTAGAATGGGTAGCTGGACCATCTGAAACGGAGTGGTTAGTTGAATGGGGTGAAGCTGGGTTTACACAAGGTTCTGGAACAACAGCTAATGTTATGGATACTTCATACACAGTAACAGGATTATCCTCTTTAACTAGTTATGATGTTTACATTTACGGCTTGTGTGCGGCAGGTGATACAAGTGAAGCTATTATAGGCGAAGATTTATTTACACCTTGCGATCCGAACAATTCACCTAGCTCAGTGTCTTTGCCTTACTCAGAAGATTTCAATTCTGCTTCTGCTTGTGATTGGATGTCTGTAGATCAGAATAACGATAGCATTACATGGGTGGTCTCTTCAATTGATAACTCTAATAAAGCAATGCGTATTAGTTATAACAGCACTCAAAATATGAACGATTGGTTAATTAGCCCTTCTTTTTCTTTAAGTTCTGGAGATGTTATAAGCGTTGGGTTTAACTATGCGTCTAGTACCTCATATGTTGAAGATTTTTCTTTATCTATTGCGTCTTCTTCTAATATTACAGATCTTCAAAATGCTGTTGTTTTTGATACATCAATTACAGGACCTGTTTATGCTGATGGTGCTTATAAATCTGTTGTTTTTACTGCCCCAGCAGACGGTGATTACAATTTAGGTTTTCACGGATATAGTGCTGCTGATCAGTTTTATATTATAATAGATAACATTTCAGTTGTTCCTGGTGTTGACCCTACAGGTGTTAAGAATTCTTCACTTGATAACATAAATGTATACCCTAACCCCACAACAGATTTAATTACCCTTTCTTTTGGAGAGTTAGATGTTAAAACAGTTAACTTAAAAGATGTGTCTGGTAGATTTATTGATTCTTATGCAGTAAATACTAATCAGTTAAACATTAACCTTGAAACATTAGCTACTGGTATATACCAAGTTGAAATTGTTTCAAATAAAGGATCTTACACAAAGCTTGTGTCTAAAAAATAAGATTTAAAATTTTAATCTATACCTTTAAAGGGCAGCCTTCGGCTGCCCTTTTTTTATGCCTCAAAAAATAAACATACACCCTTCTTGGTATGCTGTCTTAGAACAAGAATTTACCAAAGCGTATTTTCTTTCTTTAACTCAAAAAATCAAACAAGAAATCCTTTTGGGTCAAAAAATTTATCCGCCCGGAAAACTGATTTTTAATGCGTTTAATTCCTGTCATTTTGATAGCGTTAAAGTTGTTATACTAGGCCAAGACCCGTATCACAATCCAGGCGAGGCCATGGGACTTAGTTTTAGTGTCCCTAAAAAAATTAAAACACCCCCTTCTTTAAAAAATATTTATAAAGAAATGCACCAAGATATTGAGTTTGAAATTCCTAGTCATGGTGACTTAAGCCCTTGGGCACAACAAGGTGTTTTGCTTTTAAATGCCATACTTACCGTTGAGCACAAAAAGGCAGGGTCTCACAGAAAATTAGGATGGGAGCGTTTTACCGACACGGTTATTCATGTACTTAGCGAAAGAAAAGAGAATATAGTGTTCATGCTTTGGGGTAATTTTGCAAAATCGAAAGCGTCCTTAATCAATAAAAAGAAACATCTGGTGTTAGAAGCCGCTCACCCCTCGCCTCTTGCCAGGGGAGCTTTTTTTAATTGCAAGCATTTCTCAAAAACAAATAACTATCTTTTATCAAAAGGTCTTAAGTCTATTGATTGGGTATTATAGAGCTAAATTGTGCATTAGAAAATATGGGGTTAATTTAAGACGCTAAAAATGCTTCAATGAGTGTTTTTGTTTGCGCAATGGCTTTATCTAAGTCTTTATTTAACACAACGGCATCAAATTTTTTTTCTAACTCTAGTTCACTATGTGCTTTTGCGATACGCATTTTAATTTTTTCTTCTGATTCAGAGGCTCTAGATTGTAATCTTTTTTCTAGCTCTTTTACAGAAGGGGGTTTTATAAAAATGGCCAAGGCAGATTCTTTAAATTGTTCTTTTAGGTTTAATCCGCCTACCACATCTACATCAAAAACAACATGCTTTTGTTTGTTCCAAATGCGCTGAATTTCATTTCTTAGGGTGCCATAAAATTGTTTGGGATATACTTCTTCCCATTCAATAAATTCACCATTGTCAATTTTGGTTTTAAAGGCCTCGGGCGATAAAAAATAATAGTCTACACCCTCAGCTTCACCCAGTCTTTTTTCTCTACTTGTGGCTGATACAGAAAACGAAAGGCCTATTTCTTTTTTTAAAAGCGCATGAACAATTGTTGTTTTTCCGGCGCCTGAAGGCGCAGAAATAATAACACACTTGCCGGTATTTTTTTGGCTACTCAATATCCGGCTGCTTTCATTTTTTCAATTACTTTTTCTGTAATTTCTTTTCCCCAGCCCGCTCCTATATCATATGACTCTTGTGAAATCAACGGTGTTTTTTCTATTATCTTTTTACCTAAATCTGACTTATAAAATTTTATAATCTCTTTTAAATCGTCTTTTGTATAATGTTTTGCATACACCGGAATAAGCTTTGATTGCAGTGACTGTATATCAAACTGATTTTTAAAACTCTCCCAAAATTCATCTGGCACATTTGTATTAGACGATTTGTAGGTGTCAATCATTTGATCCATAAGTTGTGTTGCAATAACTGAGCTACCAGATTGATCTAAAAGTTTGTATACTAATGATTCGTATTCTTTGTCCGTGTTTTGTGAAAACACAGTTAAAGAAAAAGCCAAAAAAGAAAGTGTAATACTGTTTTTCATGTTTTTTATTTTCAAATTTACCTTAAATTAACTACAAGACATTCGCTAATTGCTCTTTTATTTTCTCTAGCGCCTCTTTCATGTCAACGACCGTTTTTTGTATTGCGGCATCCTGCGCTTTTGATCCGATTGTGTTTATTTCTCTGCCTATCTCTTGTGAAATAAAATTCAATTTTTTGCCTTTGATTTGATTCTTTTTAAGGGTTTGAATAAAGAGTGGTAAGTGGGCGTTAAGTCGAATGATTTCTTCATTAATGTCTATTTTTTCAGAATAATAAATCAGCTCTTGTTCTAGCCTGTTTTGATCTATACTAGGTGCATTTGCTTGTGCTATTTTTTCAGTAATGCGTTGTTTAATTTTTACAAGTCTTTTTTGATCTTCTTTTTGCACTTTTAAAAGATCTTTTTGAATTTGGTTAATGTTTTTTAAAAGGTCTTTTTCAAGTTTTTTTCCTTCTGTTATTCTATAGTCAATAAGTTTATCAAGTGTTTTTTTTACCAGTGTTAAAAACTGTTTTTCTTGGGTTTGGTTAAATTTATTTTTTTGGGGGGATGTAGAATCCGGCAGCCGAAGCGCAATAGCAAGTAAGTCGGTATGGGGGGATAGCATTTCTTTTTTTTGAACTTTTTTCAACGCTTTAATATAGCTCTCTACTACAGAGGTGTTAAAGGGTTTTTGTTCTTTAGGATCTATGCTTTCTGAAATACTTAGCTCAATTTTTCCTCTAACTAATGTGTTTTTAATAAGGTCTCTAAGCGGGATTTCTAAATATTTTAAATTTTGAGAGGCTTTTACGTTAATTTCTGCCTGACGAGCACTGTTGAGTGAGCGCACTTCAATTTTATAATTTGTAGGGCCTATTTTTTTTTCACTAATGCCATATCCGGTCATTGAATGTGTTTTACTCATCTTTTTATATTAGCCGATTTATAAGAAATATCCCCCCAAAGATACCTAAAGTAGATTACTTTAATTTTTGATTTGAACGGATGTCTTCTCTATGCTCACTAAATACACCCCTATAAAAATAGGGGCAGCCCCTATGATTTTCTCAATAGAAAATACATCCATCCCGATAGAAATTGAAAAAATACTAGCCACCAAGGGTTGCGCATAAATATACATACTCACTACTGATGGCCCAACGTGTTTAACGGCAAAAAGATTTAAAAAATAAGAGAGGATAGATGAGAAAAATATAATGTAAAAAATATAGGCATAAATCACAGGCGGAATCACTGAAAAATTAACTTGTAAGGCTTCTGAAAACGTAAAAAAACTAGAGCTTATCCACCCAAATAAAAACACCCATTTGGCTACAAAAAATCCGCTGTATTTTTTAATTAATGGTTTTACAAGCACTAAGTATAATCCATAAGAGGCTGCATTTAAAAAAATCATGAAGTCTCCTAAAAAAGTCTCTTTTGCAAATGAAAAGTCAGACTTAAATACCAAAATAATAACGCTTCCGAAAAGCCCCAAAAAAACACCAAGCGCTTTTCGATTTGTGATTTTTTCACCGAGCAAAACAGCCGAGAGTACAAGAACCATGATCGGTGCACCCATCATTAAAATTGAGGCATTTATTGGGCGGGTAAGTGTAAGGCCTTTAAAAAAAAGCATCATATTAATAGAGGCGCCAAAAATTCCACAAATCATAAGACGCATCATGTCTTTTTTGGGAGCAAGTGTTTTTTCTCGAAGCAACGCTGATATAATCCAGAAAAAAAGTGTTGCTGCCCCAATGCGGTAAAATAAAAAGCCAAAAGCCGATAAAAACTCGGGCATTACTTTTTTGGCAATCACAAAAGTGGCGCCATAAATGCAACTCACTGAGAAAAGGGCAATGTGCGCTAAGTTTTTATGTGTCAATTGTTGAATTTAAAAAGGCAATATTGCGCATAAGTCCTGAATACTTAGTGCGTTTTACTGCGGATTTTTTAAAGAGCATATTAAAGCTTTCTTTTGTAAGCTCTGACCACTCTTTTTTTGAATAGGTCAAAAGCTCTTTTTTGGGCATAAATTTTTCTTCATTATGGGGTTTCGAAAACCTGTTCCAAGGACACACATCTTGACAAACATCACAGCCAAACATCCAGTTGTCAAACGTGCCTTTAAACTGCGCATCTATCTGGTCTTTCAGTTCAATGGTAAAATACGAAATGCATTTGTCTCCATGTACTTTATAGGGTTCAATGGCTTTTGTAGGGCAGGCGTCTATGCACGCTGTACACGTGCCACAATAATCTTTAATGGGCCCGTCTTCTTCTAAATCTAGATCTAAAAGAAGTTCTGCCAAAAAGAAAAAGGACCCCGATTTTGGGCTTATGATGTTGGTGTTTTTGCCTAGCCACCCTACGCCACTCTTTTTCGCCCAAGCTTTCTCTAATACAGGAGCTGAATCTACAAAATAACGACCAGCCACCTCTCCGATCGTGCTTTGAATCTCTGCCATAAAATGCGCTAATTTTTCCTTGATCACAAAGTGGTAATCTTCGCCATAAGCATACTTTGATATTTTGGGAGCGCGTTTATCTTCTTGTTTTTGTTCGGTATAATAATTATACATTAAGCTCACTACCGACTTTGTGCCGTCAACCAGTTTTCTAGGGTCGAGCCGTTTGTCAAAGTGGTTTTCCATATAATGCATTTTACCATGGTGTTTATTTGTAAGCCAATCGGTAAGACGGGGTTCTTCTTCTTCTAAAAACGAGGCTTTAGAAATGCCGCAAAACTCAAACCCCAAGCGTTTGGCAATCTTTTTAATGTTTTTTGTATGTTGTGTTTTAAGGGTCAATGTTTCGGGTGGATGTTGATTTCAAAGGTAGCTAAAGATTGTTTTTTATAAAACGAAACCAATCCTGTTCTAAACGTTTTAGATTCAGAAACTATTTAAGTTTTAGAACATTTAAGCTCTATAAGGATTATGGGGTTTACAATAGAGGAGTTCTTTTCAAAACCTTAAATTTAGGCCTATATTAAATTATCTAACGGGCTTTTGATGTCCTCTTTTTTTCTATTAGAAACATGAGTATATATTTGCGTTGTTTTTATAGACTTATGGCCTAAAAACTCTTGAATATATCGAATGTCTACGCCGTCTTCAAATGAACAACCCCGGGGCAGAGCCCCGAATAATTCTATCTATTAAAAAAAATTTTGCCTATTTTTGCCCAAATTTATAAAAAATGCAAACGACATATAGTTTTATTATTTTCACCTTGTTCTTTTTTTCTTTGAATGCTCAAGTGTATAAAAAAAATACTATAGGTTCTTTTAGGGTTAAAAAAGGGTACCAAAAGTACATAAAATCAGATGATTTTATGTTAAATCAAAAATCGCTAGATGTTTTTTACACAAATACTTTTGATGATTCAACAGAGTGGATAACAACTAATTCAAGTGTTCCTAATTTAGGAAATTGGGTGGTTGGTCCCAGTGGTCCGACTGGATATCACTCTTCATATTTTGGTACTATTGTATCTACTTCTGGAGGTAATTTTGCTTTATTTGACTCTGATGTTCTTGGGTCAAGCAATGCTATTCAAAATGCTGTTTTAGAATTATCTACACCTATAAATTGTGTTGGAAAATCTAATGTGGCTTTGCTTTTTGAATCCTATTATACACGATGGGCAACTAGTAAACCATCTGTAGAGGTTAGCCCTGACGGGGGTAATACTTGGGTGATAGCTGATTCTTCTTTTCATGAAAATTTAGGGCTGAGTGAAAGTACTAATAACCCAGAACTTGTAACTGTATTTTTGTCTCCGATAGCAGACAATCAAAGCGATGTAAGGATTCGCTTTCGTTATCAAGGTTCATGGGATTATGCCTGGATGATTGATGATATTAAAGTAGGCGTGCTTCAAGGGCTAGATGCTCAAATAACCGGGGTTAGACAATTTCCTCAACCTGAACTTGCAATAACACCAATTTCACAATTACAAGAAATTTACTCTCTAAAAGCAGTTATACAGAATAATCTAATTGAAGTTTTAAATAATCCAGTTTGTAGTGTTAATATTAACAACGGACTATTTATGGACTATTATACCACCCCAGTGACTATGAGCTATAGCGATACCGCTCACGTTTCTTTTAATTTTTCATCTACAAATATCATCGCGCCTGAAATGCTTAATATCGCTTTTTCTTTAGACGCTTCTAATTCTGGCAACGATGAAGATCTGTTAAATAATCATGACACTATCCAGTGGTCTATTACTGATTCTGTCATGGGATCTTTTTGGGGAGGATATTGGAACGCCCTACCTTACTCTCATGTGCACACAACCTATGCGTTTGAGGTTATCAATGCCGATACTGTTACTTCAGCATCTGCATTTATATACTTTGAAAGTGGCACAGAAGGGCAACAAACTAGAGTGCATATTTTAGATTCATTAAGCAATATAATTGCTACATCAAACCCTGTGAATATAAACACTCAAGATACAGGGGTATATAATCAAACAACTAATCCTGGGGGAATGCCTGAAAAGATTTTTAATTTTCCTGATGGTGGCATTATGTTAACACCCGGAAAATATTTTCTTCTTCATGAAGATAAAGTTGATGGTGTCGCATCTGTGATGTTTGACCAATTAACAACAACAGAAAATACCTCTTTTGTTTCTACAGATAGTATAATAAACCAGTTTAGTAATTTTTCTTTAAATGGAACTTGGGCGATGTATATAAATTTTGGAAAAAGTAATTTATTAACAAATAGTAATACTTTTAATAAAAAAATTAATAACTTCTTTCTGTATCCAAATCCAAGTAGAGGTATTCTAAATATTGTTGGAGTATTTAATGAAAGTGATGATAAAAAAATTGAAATTTTAGACCTGTCAGGTAAAGTATTATATTTAAATCATTTCACATCAAAAGAATTAAAAGAAGAATTTAGTATTTCTCATTTATCTGAAGGTATATATCTAATGAGAATATCATCTAAAAATAGTAATATAGTTAAGCAGTTTTCAGTGAAATAATTCCAAATTTTTAAATCCTCACACTTTTATAACTATATGAGTGAATTATTTTTAATTGGTATCCGTATGAAAATTAATACTTATTTAAAAAAAATTATAACACTACCCCTTTAAACTGTATAAAGACCCAAAATTAAACCCTGCGTGTTTTTTAAGAAATAATCAAATATTTTCATAATTATCCCCCTCTTAAAACTTGAAAATATCACTAAAACCTATGGAAATAAGGTTTTATTTGAAGATCTTAATTTAACCATTAACAAAGGAGATAAAATTGGGTTAATTGCTAAAAATGGCAGTGGTAAAACTACCCTTTTAAAAGTGCTGGCTGGTCTTGAAACATCTGAATCTGAGAGTGCTAAAATTGAGTTTTCAAAACAAGCTACCATTGGGTTTTTACCTCAAGAACCTAAACTTAATGCTTCACACAGTATTTTAGAAGAAATATTCTCTTCTGATTATCCGCCTTTAAAAGCCATAAGTGATTACAATAAAGCCCTCTTAGAAAACAATGCAGACGCTACGCTAATTGCCTCTACAAAAATAGACGAATTAGACGCCTGGCAATTAGAGGCAAAAGTCAAAGAAATTCTCTTTAAGTTTAACCTTACGGATTTAACCAAAAAAATTGGGGTGCTTTCGGGTGGCGAACAAAAACGCATCGCTTTTACTAAAATTTTAATCACTCAGCCAGATTTAATGATTTTAGACGAACCCACCAATCATTTAGATGTACACATGATTGAGTGGCTTGAAGATTATTTTAACAATGAAAATAAAACCCTATTTGTGGTTACCCATGACCGTTATTTCATGGAACACGTCTGTAAAAAGATAATTGAATTAGATCATGGTGATCTCTTTTCTTATTCTGGTGGATATTTAGATTTTGTGCAAAAAAAAGAAGAACGCTTAAATAATATGCAAGTTGTACATCAAAAACTCAAACAACGTTATAAAAAAGAATTGGATTGGGTAAGACGTCAACCAAAGGCTAGAGGCACAAAATCAAAAGACAGAACCGATCGGTTTTACACTATTAAAACGGCAGTTAAAAATTATAAAACAGAAAATACTTTAAGTATTAACATTAAAGAGACCCGATTGGGTTCTAAAATAATTGAGCTGATAAACCTTCATAAAGCGTATGATAATAAACTCATTTTAAAAGGTTTTGATTATAAATTCAAGCGTTTTGATAGGTTGGGTATCGTGGGGGTAAACGGCGCTGGAAAATCTACTCTTTTAAAAATAATTACCCAAACCATCCTCCCTGATAAAGGCAAAGTAATCCATGGTGAAACAATCAAAATAGGCTATTATAAACAGACCGGATTACAAGTAGATGGTTCGAAAAGAGTAATTGAATACATTAGAGATATCGCAGAGTATATCCCTTTAGAAAAGGGTCAAAAATTATGGGCCGAACAACTCTTAGAAAACTTTTTGTTTTCACGCGAACAGCAACAGCAGCGCATTTCTACCTTAAGTGGGGGTGAAAGAAAGCGCTTGTATCTTTTAGGTATTTTAATGGATAACCCTAATTTTTTAATTTTAGATGAGCCCACTAACGATCTAGATATTGTTACTTTAGGTATTTTAGAAAACTACCTTTCTAGTTTTAAAGGCTGTTTAATTATTGTGTCACATGACCGCTATTTTATGGACAGACTGGTTGATCACTTGTTTGTTTTAGAAGGAGATGGCATCATTAAAGATTTCCCGGGTAATTATTCTGATTACACCACATCAAAAACAAATCCCCCTAAAAAATCGGCAGAGCAACCCTTATCCCCCCAAAAAAAATCTAACACGCAAAATTTTGAAAAACACAAGAAAATTAGAAGCCTTGAAAAGAGTCTAAAAAAGTTAGAAACGCAAAAAAAAGAGGTTGAAACACAAATGTTAGATCCTACATTACCCACTGGTGAATTGATGCAAAAATCAGAAGAACTCGATAAAATAAAGGCGCAGATTGAAGAAAAAGAAATGCTCTGGCTTGAACTCTCTGAAGAATAGGGGTGAATCTATTTTGTAGTGATCGCCTGTTTTTTACCTTTGTGAAATGGCAAGAATCTTAACAGGCATACAAAGTACTGGGGTACCACATTTAGGAAATGTGTTGGGTGCTATTTTGCCCGCTATTGAGCTATCCAAAGATGATAAAAACGAATCGCTTTTATTTATTGCCAATCTACATACCTACACAGCATTAAAAGACCCCAAGCTTATTACTCAGAACACTTATGCTACTGCGGCAGCGTGGTTGGCTCTTGGTTTAGATACCTCTAAAACTATTTTTTATAGACAAAGTGATGTTCCGCAGGTAACGGAATTGATGTGGTATTTAAATTGTTTTACCCCCTACCCTATGTTGGCCAACGCACACTCTTTCAAAGACAAGGCAGACCGGTTATCTAATGTCAATGCGGGTCTGTTTACCTATCCGGTTTTGATGGCCGCAGATATTTTATTATATGACGCGCAGATTGTGCCTGTAGGTAAAGATCAGAAACAGCATATTGAAATGACACGTGATATGGCCTCTAGCGTTAACCAAGCATGGGGAGAAACACTAGTAGTGCCTGAGCCCATGATTGATGAAAAAGTGATGAGTGTGCCCGGTGTGGATGGTCAAAAAATGAGTAAGTCTTACGGTAATACCATTGTTATTTTTCAAGAAGAAAAGGCCTTGAAAAAACAAATCATGAAAATTAAAACCGACTCTAAAGGCTTAGAAGAACCTAAAGACCCTGATTCTTGTCTGGTGTTTAAATTGTATGATTTGCTTGCAAAGCCAAGTCAAATAAGTGAAATGCGCCAGAATTATTTGTCAGGTGGTTATGGATATGGGCATGCCAAAACAGCGCTTTTAAATTGTATTTTAGAGCGTTTTAAAAATGAGCGTGAGCGGTATTTTGACCTTATGTCTAATAAACAAGAGATAGAAGAAGAATTAGAGAGAGGTGCTGAAAAAGCAAAGTTAATTGCCAATAACGTACTTAAAAGAGTAAGAGAAAAGGCTGGGCTTAAAGTGTAAATCTCGACTTTTCGATGGCCGACAAACCACCAAATATACTATACGCCTTATAGCCTTTCTTATTTAAAAGTAAAGCTGCCTTTAAACTTCTTTGCCCAGAGGCGCAGTGCAAATAAATTGTTTTGTCTTTAGGGAGGATGTGAAAATGTGCGTCTAAGTCTTCTAGCGGAATATTAACAAATCCCAAGTTTTTTTCAGCGTATTCTTTTTTAGAACGCACATCTATAATATGTGATTTGATTTTTGAAATGTTTTGTAATTCTGTAGCTAAAATTTCTATTTTTTGTGTTTGGAGGGATGAGGTTTTTGTGTTTTGACTAGGCAAAATGTTTAATGTAGTAAAGGTGTTTTCAAGCGCGTTGAAAATCAAAAGTTTATTGTAGAGTGGCGTGCCTGACTGAGTGATTATTTTAATAGCCTCTAAAGCCATCATAGATCCGATGGTGCCTGCCAATGCGCCAATTACCCCTCCGGTAGAACAGTCTGGGGTGTCTTGTAAAGAAGGGCGCTCAGGGAATACATCTAATAAATTACACGAGCGGATGTTGTTCTCTAAAGAAAGGTTAAACACAGCGAGCTGTCCTTCAAATTTATAAATTGAGCCATACACCAAAGGTTTATGTAATTTAACGCAATACTGGTTTACTAAATAACGGGTGGTAAAATTATCGGACCCATCTATTATCAGATCAAAGGATTTAAAAGTCTCTTCTATATTGTCTTGAGTAATGAAACTATCAAAAGTTTGAATACAGACCTGTGGATTTAACTTTTCAAGCTTTTGTTTAATGATCGTGGTTTTAGATTGCCCAACCTCATCTGTAGAGTACATCACTTGACGTTGAAGATTAGAAAGATCAATAGTGTCATTATCAGCTATACCAATGTAGCCCACCCCAGCAGCGGTTAAATACTGTAGAACAGGTGTGCCTAATCCGCCTGCGCCAATCACTAAAACCTTAGCGTTTTTTAAACGCAACTGCCCTTTTTCTCCTATTTGTTCTAAGAGAATATTTTTTTGGTAGCGGGTTGTGTCATTTGGGCTGAGCATGTATATTATTCAAAAGTAATGATTCTATTCACAGAATAACCTCCCCACACTTAAAATGCCCTTTGGGGCAGGCTTTTTTCCCGTGAATACCACATGGTCTGCACTCTAAATGTTCTTTTGTTTGTATCACCTCACTTTGTTCTGACAATGGGCCAAATCCAAAAGAAGGTATGGTAGAACAAAAAATAGCTTTTACTGGGGCGTTCATAGCAGACGCTATATGCAAAGGGGCAGAGTCGTTCACATAATTCATCTTTGCCTTTTTCATAAGAGAGGCCGATTCTAAAAAACTAAGTTTTCCGGCTAAAACCTCAACATTCGGATGCGTTACGCTTTTTAGAATCTCTTCACATAACACCTTATCTGACATCCCCCCTAACACATAAACAATTGCCTTTTTATCTAACCTATTAATCAGATTAATCCAGCCCTTTTTAGGATATTGCTTAGTAAACCAAACAGACGCTGGCGCTATGCAATAATAGGGTTTAGATGCTTTAGAGAAAGACCATTCTAAGTCTTTTTTGGAGGGATAAAGTTTAGGTTTTAATACTGCTTGTTTGCAAATGCCTTTTAAAAGCTTATGATTTCTTTCAATTTCGTGTGTGCCTTCAAACACGCTATGAGACACAGAGATGTGGTAAAAAAACGACAAGGGATTTTGCGAATATCCTCTCTTGTGTTTCGCCGCTGACAAGGCGGAAATAAGGCCTGTTGTAAAAAAGCGCTGAGCATTAATAAGGTAATCATACCTTTCTTTTCTAATGTGTTTAATTATCTTAAAAGTGTTTAAAAACTTCTTTTTCTTTTTATTTAATACTAAAACATTATTGATGTGTGGATTATGGTTAAGTAAGCTTTCATTTCCTTTTCTTACCAATACATCTATAGACGCATTAGGGTGTTCTTGTGCTATATTTTCAACCATAGAGGTGGCTAAAATAACATCCCCTATAAAAGCAGTTTGTATGAGTAAAATTTTCAAAACCTGGTTTGTACTAAAATAATGTTTTTAGCTCTACTTTGATTTATCTTTGTATGTAATTATGTCCAGTTTAAAAACACTCTCTTTTCTTTTTATTATAAGCATTCTGACTTCTTGTGAAAAAGACCCCGATCCGAATTTGGCTTCTTTTGAGTATGATCCACAGCCCTATCAAATCAATTATCCGCCCCATTTTCCGCCCCCCTTACAAAACCCAGATAATCCTTTAACGGTTGATGGTGTTGCGCTAGGCAGAAAACTCTTTTATGATCCTATTTTATCAGGCGATAGTTCGCAAAGTTGTGCCTCTTGCCATAAACAAGCCTTTGCTTTTTCGGATGGATTAGCCACCAGCCCAGGGATTGATGGAGTAAACGGCAACAGAAACAGTATGGCTTTGATTAATCTAGCCTGGACGCAAGAACTCACCTGGGATGGTCGGGCGCAAAGCCTTGAAGAGCAAGGCCTAGAACCAGTGCCTAACCCCATAGAAATGCACCTGCCTTGGGCAGATGCTGAGCAAAGACTCAAAAACCACCCCACCTACCCTTTTGAATTTTACGCTGCTTTTGGCGATACCGTAATAGATTCTAATAGGGCCGCTATGGCGCTCTCTCAATTTGTAAGAACCCTTATCTCTGCTGATGCTAAAATTGATAAGGTGTTTGCCCAAAATGTAATTGACCTTACTCAATTAAGCCCATTAGAACTTCAAGGCTTTGATTTATATACGACTGAACAAGCCGATTGTTTTCATTGCCATGACATCCCTTTAACAACTAATGATAATTTTCACAACAATGGGCTTGATGCTAGTTTTACTGATTTTGGACGCAGTTTGGTAACAAATAACAGTTTAGACGATGGTAAATTCAGAGCCCCTACGCTTAGAAACATAGCGCTTACTGCTCCTTACATGCACGATGGTCGTTTTAATAGCCTTGATGAGGTTTTAGACCATTATAATTTTGGATTAGTGCATTCACCAACTATAGATCCGCTAATGAAAAAGGCTGATCAAGGAGGGCTTTTATTAGACAATCAGCAAATTGCAGCTTTAAAAGCCTTTTTGCTTACGTTTACCGATTCTAGTTTTATTACAAATCCAGATTTCTCGAATCCGTTTTAAGAAACTGTTTGGTTTTATTCTTTGTAAATTTGTCAAAATCTATTTTTGAACATCTCGCGTAAAGAAATCGTATTAATTGTTGTAGCAGCTCTAGGGTATTTTGTAGATATCTATGATTTAATCCTGTTTTCTGTGGTTCGCAAAGCCTCTTTGGCCGATCTGGGTTTAAACAAAGACCAAATTTTAACTATTGGCGAACAACTCATAAGTGTGCAAATGTTTGGAATGCTTTTAGGGGGGATTCTCTGGGGGATATTAGGCGATAAACGCGGAAGATTATCTGTTTTATTTGGGTCTATTATTATGTATTCGGTAGCTAATATTGCCAATGGGATGATTCAATCGGTTGAGGGTTATTACCTCTGGCGGTTTGTTGCTGGCATTGGCTTGGCTGGAGAACTCGGGGCTGGTATTACACTTGTAAGTGAAACAATGAGTAAAGAAAATAGAGGGTATGGCACTATGGCTGTCACAACCTTTGGTGTATTAGGTGGTGTAGTGGGTGGATTTATCGCCAAACAATTTGAATGGCGCATGGCTTATTATGTGGGTGGAGCCATGGGTTTAGCTTTGCTTTTGTTAAGACTCGGGGTATTTGAATCGTCTATGTTTAAAAAAATGAAACAGTCTAAGACTCAAAAAGGCAATTTCTTTTCATTGTTTAAAAAGAAGCGGTTTTTTAAATATTTAAACTGCATTTTGATTGGAGTGCCCATTTGGTATTTTGCTGGTATTTTGATTACCTTTTCGCCTGAATTTGCAGAAAGTATGGGTTTAATGGGTATTAGTGCAGGCTCGGCTGTAGTATTGTATTATGCGGGATTAACCTTAGGAGATTTCTCTTCAGGGCTTATTAGTCAATTATTGCGTTCAAGAAAAAAGGTGGTTTACCTGTTTTTAATATTGTCTTTTATCGGGATGCTTATGTATATGTATTTGCCTATATCGGATACGCGCATCTTTTATGCTATATGTTTTTTCTTAGGTTTTTCTTCAGGCTATTGGGCTATATTTGTAACGATGGCTTCAGAGCAATTCGGCACCAATATTCGCTCTACGGTAACCACCACTGTCCCTAATTTTGTGCGGGGAAGTTTGCCTGTTTTAATCATTGTGTATAATGTATTTAAAGGATGGTTCCATGCTAGTGCTGCGCTTAAAAATAGCGCTCTTTTATTGGGGATTCTTGTGCTAAGTATTGCGTTTTTTGCCTTAAAAGGTCTTGAAGAAACTTTTGGTAAAGACTTAGATTATAACGACCCTATATAATGCGAAAAACAACCCTGATTATTGGTGCTTCTACAAACCCTGAGCGGTACAGTTATAAAGCCGCTCAAAAATTATTAGAAAAAGGCCATGGCATATTTTTAGTAGGCAAAAAAGAAGAAATGCTTTTTAAAGAAAAAATCAGAACCACTATACCATTAAATAAGAAAATAAACACGGTTACCCTTTATATAAATCCATCCATCCAAAAAAACTATTACCAAGATATTATTGCTTTAAAGCCAAAGCGTGTTATCTTTAATCCGGGCACTGAAAATACAGAATTTTCATCCCTCCTAAAAAAAGAAAACATAGACGTTATAGACGCGTGTACACTTGTAATGCTCTCAAATGGACTATACTAAAAAATCATCGGTTTTAATAGGCATCCACCCTTTAAAAGAAGCTCTAGAAAGCCAAAAACAAATCGATAAGGTATTCTTAAAAAAAGGGATGCGCACCGAGCTAATCTCTGAGCTTAAAGCCGAATTACGAAAAAGAGACATTTACTATGTAGAGGTGCCCGAAGAAAAACTTAGAAAATATACCCACAAACCTCATCAAGGAGTGATTGCATTTGTGGCACCTGTAACGTTCTATAATTTAGGACATACAATTGCAGATGTTTACGAAAATGGGCGATCTCCGTTTTTTTTAATTTTGGACAGAGTGAGTGATGTCAGAAATTTTGGCGCCATATTGCGTTCTGCTGAATTCTTTGGGGTAGACGCCGTAATTATACCATTTAAAGGCGCTTCTGCGGTTAACTACGATTCTATTAAAACTTCAGCCGGAGCGGTTTTTAATGTACGTATTTGCAAAGAAGGTGATTTAAAAAACACAGTTAATTTTTTAAAACAAAACGGCATAACTGTAGCCTCTATTACTGAAAAGGCCAGTAAATCAATTACGGGGCCTAGTCTGAAAAAACCCTTAGCTTTGATTCTAGGAAACGAAGAAACAGGCATCGATAAAGACCTTATTAAACTCTCAGATATATCACTAAAAATTAATGGTTATGGTAAAACCGGTTCTCTTAATGTTAGCGTCGCTGCTGGTATTGCCCTGCAACAATTCGCAGACAATGAATAATACACGTTTTTATGACTATTCAGCCAAAGACATCTCTGGCAATGAAATCAAAATGAGCCAATACAAAGGTAAAGTAGTGTTGGTGGTGAACACGGCCTCAAAATGCGGATTAACCCCTCAATTAGAAGGTCTTGAAGCGCTATATAAAAAATACAAAGACAAGGGCTTTGAAATTATAGGCTTTCCGTGTAATCAATTTTTAAAACAAGAGCCCTTAGAAGGTAAAGCGATTGAAGAATTTTGCCTAGTCAATTATGGGGTAAGTTTTAAAATTTTTGATAAAATAAAGGTCAATGGAAAAGACACCCACCCTTTATATAAATTTCTAAAAGACGCTTTACCTGGTACTCTAGGTAATGCTATTAAATGGAACTTTACAAAGTTTTTAATTGGAGCTGACGGCACACCTATTAAACGTTTTTCTCCACAAGATAAACCCCAGAGTATTGAGGTGTTTTTTGAGAGTGAAAAATCAAGCGTGTTTTAAGATTTATTATTGTTATATATGTGAATGGTTAAAACATTAAACAAAATGCCCTAAAAAAATTCTGGTAATATGATTCAAAATGCCCCAATCTGGATGTCTCTTCTTTTTCTTGTAGCGTTTTTTATAACGCTTCTGTTGTTTTATTTGTCAAATAATAAAGCCTTAAAGCTCACGCTTTGCATTTTCTTTTGGTCTGTTTTACACTCTGTTTTAGCCTTGATGGGATTTTATGAAATAACAGATGGTTTTCCGCCTAGATATGCTTTGGTTTTAGGGCCAGGTACTTTGTTTATTATTTATGGTTTAATGCCCAAAAATCATGCGTGGTTACGCCAAAACAGAAATCAAAAATTAAGCACTCTTTTACACATTGTACGTATTCCGGTTGAATTTGTTTTATTTGGATTATTTACTATTAAAATGGTGCCTGAGCTCATGACTTTTGAAGGAAGAAATTACGATATACTTATGGGGATTACCGCTCCCCTAATGCTTTTAGCTTATTCAATGGGATGGTTAAATAAAAAGGGGTTACTTGTATGGAATTGGATTGGCCTTGGGTTTATCCTGTTCATCTTAATAAATGGTATTCTGTCGGCTGAACTTCCGTTTCAAATGTTTGGCTTTGAGCAACCTAATAGAGGCATCAATTATTTTCCGTTTATATTATTGCCTGCAACTATCGTGCCTGTTGTGGTTTGGACACATATATCGGATATTATTGTGTTAATTAAAAAGAAATAGAGGGGCTTTTCTGTCTTAGACTATTTAGAATTATGATTAAAGACATATCTATACGATAATTTAAACCCAGAAGAACATGGTTTTAAAACATTGGACATATGTCATTTTTTAGCTCAAAAAAGAAAAAATTATGGCAATTTGCGTTAGATTGGTTAGATGAACAAAAATTGGTGTAGTCTTTTTTTTATTTTTCTACCATTTATTGGGAGTTTTTCTCAAAACGTGCCAAAAAATTTATCTGATACTGACAAGCTCTTCGGGCTGTCACTAGTCTGGAAAGAAGCAGATAAAAATTTTGTGTTTTTTGATCAAGTAAAAGACTTAGATTGGGACAGCACTTATAAAGCTTATATCCCAAAAGTTTTAGCAACAAACTCTACCTATGCGTATTACAAAGAATTGCAACGTTTTTGTTCTTTACTTAATGATGGACATACCCGAGTAGTTGTACCATGGCAACTTCGAGAAGAATTAGAGTTATACCCCCCAATAAAAACAGCACTAATCAATAATAAAGTAATCATTACAAAAGTGAATAGTGATGTGCTTAAAAAAGAAGGATTAAAAAGAGGATTAGAAATCCAAGAAATTAACGGGATTGATGTTCATAAATACGCCAAAGAAAACATTGAGCCTTATGTTTTTTATTCAACTAGTCAAGATAAGAATGTTCAGGTTTATGATTACCATTTATTAGTAGGTGCTCAAAACAAATCGCTTACAATACGTTGTGATCAAAAAATATTTACTGTCTCCAGAACACTGAAAAGCCCTTTTAATCACAGCCCTATCTTTGATTTTAAAATCTTCAAAGACTCTGTCGCTTATTTAAAAATTACTCGTTTTTGGGGCGATTAATTTCAAGAAAAATTTGATAGTGTTTATGCACTGATTAAGCCCTTTAAAAAAATAATTCTTGATGTATCAAATAATAGTGGGGGGAATAGTGATCATGCTCATTATATTCTCTCTTATTTTGCTGAAATACCTTTTGAAGGTTCTCGGTGGAAATCCCCCATGTATATTCCAGCTTATGCCTCTTGGAATTATCCCAAGCAATGGCAAGACAATCAAGGAGAAGTCATTCAGCCTGTAGAAAAAACAAAACGTTTTTCTGGAGAAGTAATTGTTTTAATAAGTGAAAAAACATATTCTGCTGCTGAAGATTTTACATCCGCTTTTAAAAGTGCCAATTTAGGAATTCTTATTGGAAGACCTACTGCTGGAACAACCGGAAATCCTGTCGGGTTCGCTTTACCAGGCATGGGTGGATTTCAAGTGTGTGCTAAAAAAGATTATCTATCAAATGGTGAAGAGTTTGTGGGTTATGGCATTAGGCCTGATGTTTTTATCCCTTACTCTTTAGATGAAAAATTACTAGTGAAAAAAGCGCTAGAGATATTCAAAAAATAACTCCCTTATTCTATAAATTCTTTTCAAAATTATGCAATACAAACTCTACTATTTTAGTTTGGGTATTTATCTTGGTAGAATCTGAAATCCCTAAAAATGCATGGTCTGTATTTGGCATAATCAACAACTCATTTTCAATATTTAAACTATCTAATCGGTATTTAAAATCTACCGACTGGTATATAGGCACCAGCCGATCAGCATCTCCATGAATAATAAGCGTAGGTATAAAGTTTTTTTGTACCCTTAAAGATGGCGAATGTTCAATAAAGAAACTATCGCGTTGAATGGTGTCTTTTTCTAGATCAAAATCAAACACATACGTGGTAAAATCTAGGGGTTCAGAAATAAATTTTGGGAGGTTTTTTCGATACTGGTATAATGTATCTAAAATAAATTTTTGCTGGTCATAAAGACAGCTTAAATGTGTAGGGCCAAAAATATCTATCACGCATTTAGGGCGTTTTCCTTGATCAATAAAATCAATACTTTTTAAAAGTGCTAAATGAGCACCCGCAGATTCACCCATTAAACAAAACCGTGTGGTATCTATTTGTAAAGAGTCTGAATACGTAAATACAAAATTTAGCGCATCTTGTATGTCATTTAAACATTCTGGAAAAGGAGGTTTGTCTTTTTGGCCTAATGTATAAGACGGAGAAATAATTGTAAACCCTTGATCTCTTAATTCATCAATACTTGGATTTAATCGGTAAAAATTAATAGACTCTTTTCTGCCTACCACCCATGCCCCGCCATGTATGTAGATAATAAATGGGTTTTTTGAGTATTTTTTTTTGGTGGGATGATACACGTCTAGTTTTTGATTGATATTATATGAAATATTATACCCGACCTCGCCTTCTAAAATAGGCGTATGGGTTATTTTTAAATAGACCAGTAGACTAAGAAATAAACCAAAGGCCACAATAACCCCTATGAAAATAAATTTGCCAACTTTTCTTTTCATTAGATTAAACTATCTGCTGTGATTTCGGATGGTTTTTCTATCTCCATTAATTTTAAAATGGTGGGTGCAATATTTGCTAGGTTTCCATTTTTTATCTCTTTGTAAGTATCAGAAACTAATACTGCAGGCACAAGGTTTGTCGTATGTGCAGTATTAGGCGAACCATCTGAATTTATTGTAAAATCAGCATTGCCATGATCGGCAATAATTAAAATTTCATAGGCCTGTTCTTTGAGGGTGTTTACTAATTTTTTTAAATTTTCATCTACACATTCAATCGCTTCAATAATTGCTTTATATACCCCTGTGTGCCCAACCATGTCTGGATTGGCATAATTTAAACATATAAAATCTGGGGCTTTTTCCTTGATTTTTAAGATGGTTTTTTGTGTTAATTCATCTGCACTCATTCTGGGTGCTAAATCATAAGTTGTGACCTTTGGAGAAGGCACTAAAATGCGCTCTTCGTTTTTAAACGACGTTTCTATTCCTCCAGAAAAAAAGAAAGTAACATGAGGATATTTCTCAGTTTCAGCAGCCCTAAGTTGGCTCAAGTTTTTATTCGCTATTACCTCTCCTAAGGTATTGGATAGTGTTTCTTTTTCAAACAATACATCAATATTTTTAAACCGCTCATCGTACATGGTAAATGTGATAAAGTCTAAGTCTAATTTTTGTGTGTCTTTAGTATTTTTTTGAGTTAATAATGTAGTGATTTGACGAGGCCTATCTGTTCTAAAATTGAAAAAAATAACCGCATCCTTGTCTTGAATTCTATGATTGTCTTGTTTGTCTGCTTGTAAAATAATGGGTTTTATAAATTCATCACTTTCTTGGTTTTCGTACTTCTTTAAAAGCGCTTTTTTTATGTTATTTACATTCTCTCCTACCCCATTAATGAGAGCCTGATACGCTATTGTTGTTCTCTCCCAACGCTTGTCTCTGTCCATTGCATAATACCGGCCCATAAGCGTAGAAATTACAAAAGGTGTATGCTTAATCTTTTCTTCTAAACGCTCCAAAAAGCCAAGCCCTGATTTCGGATCGGTATCTCTGCCATCTAAAAAGGGATGAATGCTTACTTTTTGAGCACCTAATTCATTAAGTAGATCAATTAAAGCAAATAAATGATCGATATGGCTATGCACTCCACCATCAGAAAGTAAACCTATTAAATGAATGGTTTTATTGTTTTTTATTGCTTTTTGAAATATGGAATTGAGTTTTTCAATTTTAAAAAATCGCTTGTCTTCAATGCATGTATTGATGCGTAAAAGTTCTTGGTTTACTACTCGTCCAGCACCAATGTTTAAATGCCCAACTTCAGAATTTCCCATTTGACGATCCGGCAAACCCACGTGATGTCCATAGGTTTTAAGTGTTGTATTTGGATAGTGTTTTATAAGACAATCAAAAAAAGGAGTATTCGCTTTACAAATAGCATCTGATTTTGAGCCATCCCCTATCCCCCATCCATCCAAAATAATTAGCGCTGCTTTTGTCATTTTTACAAAGGCAAAATTAATATAAAAGTGATTTTATCATCACTAATGCTGTGGCTAACATTGGTGTTAATTAGCTTTGAAAACTCTTTAACCAAATAAAGCCCTAAACCCATTCCGGTTTTATGACTGTTAAAACGCAAAAATTTTTGATACATATCGTTCTTGTTTGAATTTAGTTGTATTGTCGTTTGTGGATCTATAGTGTTTTTAACTTTTAATACCCCTTGATTATTTTCTGACTGAAATGTAATGTGAATTTGTGTGTGTTCTTTCGCGTATTTTAAGGCATTTTCAATTATATTTTTAAAAATAAAAAACAGGGCATAACGATCGGTTTTTAAAATAATGTCTGAGGTAACTTTCACCTCTATTTTTTCTTTTAAGGATGGATAGAACTCTAACAATTCTATTATAGTTTTTTTAAGTAATTCAGAAGCGTCAACCGCCTCAAAATGTATCGCATATTTTGTTGATTCTAAAGATGAAGCATTAATAAGATTATCAATTAAATATCCCATTTTTTTTGATTGTCTTAAACCACTAGTAATCATCTTTTGATTTGTTGCCGTTTTTTTAATCGATTGTAAAGAAAGATTAACGGCTGTTAATGGGGTTTTTAGTTCATGGGTAACCGATAAAAGCAGGTCGGCTTGTAATTTTTTTTCTTGCTCTTGTTTTTTTAAATACCGATGAATAAAATAAACCCCAATGATTAATAGTAGCAAAAACACCATACCCTCTCCTAAAACCATATATAACGCATTTTTGTCTGGATAGAGTTTTTTTTGGGTGCTATAAATTAAATAGGCCCACCAAGAAAATTGTAAAAGCACATATCCAAAAAGAACATGTAAGAGGTGTCTAGCGTTTATGCGTGAAAAAAGTGTTTTCACTTTAATGCAGAAAGTCTTTGAGCTGCAGGTGTGTAATCAGGAAGCACTTGAAGCGCCTTTTGATAAGCGTTAATTGCCTTTTTGTTTTCTCTTAAATCTTCATAACAAAGCCCGGTGTTATACCATAGTTTATGATCGTTTTGATAAGAGGTGAGTAATGTGTTGTAAAACATTAATGCCGAGTCTGGTTTATTAAAGTATTCAAAATACAAATACGCTTTATTGAAATTAGCATGATAATCTTGCGGATCAATTTTTAAAATTAGATCATAGCCCTGCATGGCTTTTTTAGGCCTATTTAATTCTTGCAAATAATACGCTTTATGATACAAGGCTTCTTTACTTGGATTAATATTAATCGCGTTATTGTAATACTCTATGGCTAATTGAGGCGTATTTTTGGTTAAATTCCCAAGCTGTAAATATGCTTTATATAAGTTGGGGTTTTGCTCTACACTAGTCTGAAAACTCGAAATAGCCCTTAGGGTATCTGAAGCGTACTTGTAGATCATGCCTTTTTGAAAATACGCCATAGGATGAAATACATTTATTTTTAACACCTCATCTACTTTTGTAAGGGCTTCTGTGTACTTTTCTAGCATCATTAATATTTCAGCCAGTTTTAAGCGCGCTTCTATGTTTTCGGGTTCTAAATCTATGGCCTTTTGAAGATCTTCTCTGGCTTTTCGAGTATCTAAATTGCTATAATGGATGTTTGCCCTGAAGATAAAATACTCTGCTCTTGTAGAATCTAAACTCAAGGCTCTGTTAATGTCTTCTATTGCCTCTTCTTTGTTCTTGTTTTCTAAGTATGTTTTAGCTCTTTGAAAATACAGATCTATATTAGCCGGGTCTTTTTTTATTTTTTGATTCCACTGATCAATTGAACTTGTCTGATCAGAAAGTGTTTCTTGTGTTTTTTCTTCTGTTTTTTTTGGGGGGGATGAGCATCCTGTATTAAAAAAAACAACCCCAAAGCACAAAAGCACAATGGGGTGTATTAACCTAACTGGTTTTATAAACATTATAGATTTGTCTTAATTTTGAGTTAAGGCCTCCTTAATTTTAGTCTCTAATTCTTCTGCTAACTCTATGTTGTCTGATAATAATGTCTTAACCGCTTCTTTTCCTTGACCCAACTTGTCGTTGTTATAACTAAACCAAGATCCGCTTTTTTGTACGATGCCTAATTCTACTGCCAAATCAATAATTTCACCGGTTTTTGAAATTCCTTTGCCATACATTATATCAAATTCAGCGCGCTTAAAAGGTGGCGCTACTTTATTTTTAACCACCTTTACTTTGGTTCTGTTTCCAATAACCTGATCTCCATTTTTTATTTGAGTAGAGCGTCTAATGTCTATTCGAATAGAAGAATAAAACTTTAAGGCATTACCTCCTGTTGTGGTTTCTGGGTTACCAAACATTACCCCAATCTTTTCTCTGAGCTGATTTATAAAGATTACACAACAATTGGTTTTATGAATAGTGCCTGTAAGTTTTCTTAACGCTTGCGACATTAGTCTTGCCTGAAGGCCCATAACAGAGTCTCCCATTTCGCCTTCTATTTCAGCTCTTGGGGTTAAGGCTGCTACTGAATCAATAACCAATAAATCAATGGCGCCAGAACGAATTAAGTTATCCGCTATCTCTAAGGCTTGCTCTCCATTGTCGGGTTGAGAAATCAAAAGATTGTCTGTATCTACACCTAAATTTTTAGCATAAAACTGATCAAAGGCATGCTCTGCATCTACAATGGCTGCAATACCTCCAGATTTTTGACATTCTGCAATGGCATGAATCGCTAAGGTTGTTTTTCCAGAAGACTCTGGTCCGTAAATCTCGACTATTCTCCCTTTAGGAAATCCACTAATTCCTAAGGCTAGATCTAAAGTAAGAGAACCCGTTGAGATTACCTCTACGTTTTCAACTGGTGAATCTCCAAGCTTCATTACAGAACCTTTTCCGTAAGTTTTATCGAGTTTATCTAATGTTAATTGTAATGCTTTTAACTTTTCTTGTGCAACATCTGTAGCCATAGTGATTGATTTAAATTATACGTGGGCGCTTAAGGTTTCTTTAATTTGCTCGGTATGTGTTTTGGTTTTTACTTTTTCAATAATGTGTGAAATAATTCCGTTTTCATCTATAATAAACGTAGTTCTGTTAATCCCCATAAAGGTTCTTCCCATAAATTTTTTCTCACCCCAAACACCATAAAGGGTACAAACTTCTTTTTGAGTATCTGCCAATAGTGTGAAAGGTAAATTGTGTTTGTCTATAAATTTTTGATGCTTGTTTACATCATCAGCGCTTACGCCAATTACTTCAAAGCCCTCTGATTGTAGGTCTGTATAATTATCTCTCAAATTACAAGACTGATCTGTACATCCTGGTGTGAGATCTTTTGGATAAAAATAAAGAATTACTTTCTTACCTCTATAATCCGATAAAGAAACACTCTTGTTGTTTTGATCTACACTTTTAAATTCGGGGGCCTTCTCTCCTATTTTTAGTTTCATAATACTTCGTTTACTAATATAATAATAAACATGCACTTAAGGCTGTTTGTTTATAAGTTGTGGGTTGTCTTAAAGTCAAATTTCTAAAATAAGTCTGTGATAAGCGTTTATTAATCGTTTATAAACGTTTATCTTTCACTAAATGGCCAAAATACTTGTTATAAGTAATTACAAAGATTTTCATTCTACTAGACCCGAAGCTTTTTTGTTTGTTGGTTTAGCAAAATCACATGATGTCCACGTAATCAGTGGTAAAAATAATGCACATCGAGGCGCTTTTTTAAAGGCAGGTGTGCACGTAGAGGATTTTCATCCCCCCAAAAAAAAAGACAAAATTGCCATAAAAAAAATTCAAGATTATGTTAAAACACGGCAAATTAAAATTGTATTCTTATTTAATAGCGAAGCCATTTCTTGTGGGCTATCTGCCTTAAAGCATTCTAAAGTAAAAATTATCTTGTATCGAGGATTTGCAGGTCATTTATCTTGGTATGATCCTAGTGCGTATCTTAAACATTTACACCCCCGCGTTGATTTGATTTGGTGTAACTCTTTCGGTGTAGAAGAGTACCTTAAAAAACAAATGGTTTTTGTGAACAATAAGACCATTACTATTAATAAAGGACACGATGTCTTGTGGTACGAAAATACTGACCCTTTTGATATTCGAAAAGAGATTGGTGTGGCAGATGATGCCTTTTTATTTATTACAGTAGCCAACAATAGAAAAATGAAGGGTGTTGTGTATTTATTAAATGCCTTGCGTTTTCTAAAAGATGTAGATTATCATCTTGTTTTAGTCGGTAAAAATATGGATACGCCTAAAAATAAAGCTTTGATTAAAAAAATTGGTGCCGATAAAAACGTTCATTTTCTTGGCTTTAGAGAAAATGCACTCGCTATTGTAAAATCAGCAGATTGTTTTGTTTTACCTTCTATTTATGGCGAATCAATCACTAAGTCTGTCATTGAGGCTATGTCCTTAAAAATACCATGTGTAATAACCGATATTCCGGGTAATGTAGAGTTAATAGATCATAAAGAAAATGGCATTGTCGTACCTTCTAAAAATCCAGAAGCGCTTGCAGAAGGGCTTTCATGTATATTAAACAACAAAAATCTACGTAAAGACTATGCAAACAAGGGGTATTTGAAAATTAAGCGTGTACTTAATCAAGAAAATGCGATTAAAAAATTAAATGCATTAATTACCCATATATCACCATCTGATCAATAGGGCGACGCACTTTTTTATAATGCTGTGTTTGGTCTTCTTCGCTGCGTTTACCAACCGCTAATACCACTACCGAACTAAGATGTTTATTCTGTAACCCTAGAGTTTTATCATAACCTGCGCGATCAAATCCTTCCATCGGACAAGCATCAAGACCTAAAACAGACGCTTGAGCAAGTGCCGTGCCTAAGGCAATATAAGCCTGATTGGTTGCCCATATGTTTCGTTTATTTTGATCAAAGGCATCAATTAAAAAGTTTTTTTGCATGTTTTTATAGCCTTCAAGTGCTTGCGTTTCTATGCCTCTTGTTTGCGCAATATTCTGGATGTATTTATCAATAAAGCCTTCATCAACTTTTGTTTCAATCGCAAAAACAAGCAGCGCACTGCACTGTGAGACCTGTGCTTGATTAAAAGAGTGGGTAAAAAGCGCTTCTTTTGTTGCTTGATCTTCGATATACAACAGTTTAAACGGCTGAAGACCAAAACTGGTAGCAGTTAAACATATAGATTGTAAAAGTGCATCTTTATCAGAATTGTTTATTTTAAAAGACGAATCAAATCCTTTAGTGGCATAACGTTTTTCTAAAGCAGAATTTATACTCATAATTATTTTTAAGACCGAAAATTACACATAAAACTTGACTTGTATGTATTAGGTTCAGAAATTTGTAAAAACTTGAACATGAAACCATATTTAAAAGCAATAGCATTTGCTTTTGTTTTCTTATTGCTGTCTTACAGTGGTTGTAAGAAAGAAGAAAAATTGCCAATTGAGCCCACTAAACTGTCGTTAATTGACGCATATAATATTGACACAGCAACTTTAGTAAAGTATCAGAGTGCCTTGCCCGGGTTTACTACTTTATATAATTTTTACCCACAATATGGCCCTCATTTACTTAATGGCGGCGTTACAGATGCTCATTTTTCAGAGATGGTGGGTGGATATTATAAACTCAATGTTGATAGTGGTATTTTTCAAAACTCTTGTGCTTCAAGGGTAAGTTATGTATTAAATAAATCAGGAGAGCACATTCCATATATGAAAGACACCACTTCTTCAGGAGAAAATGGTTATAAGTATATTTTCAGAGTACAAGGATTAAAAACGTATTTAGAAAACACATATGGGCCCGCTCAAATTATAGACACGAACATTACTTCTTTTTTAGGCTATAAGGGTATTATTATTTTTGAAACCGGAAGCCTTTGGTCTGATGCCTCTGGACACGCGACACTTTGGAATTTAGAACAACCGCTAGGCGGAAATTATGTTGAAGATCCTCATTTCTACTTTAAGCATTCTGAGTGTGTGTCTCTTTGGGTGGCTAATTAATAAATTGCTGATACAATTCTTTTATTTGTTTTCTGGTTTTTATTTGAGGATGAGGGATCATTAAATCTTTTGTTTCTATCAAAAGATTATCATAGGTTATAATGTCTATATCTATTATTCTGTCTGTATATGTTTTGTGTTTAGTTTTTGTTTCTCGTCCGATTTTTTTTTCGATCTGTTGCGTTAAACTAAGAAGCTCTTTTGGAGAGTGTTTGGTGCATACAAGAATAAATTGATTGATGAAATTATGCTTTGAATCAAATTCTTCAGGGATGGTTTCTTTCATGACTCCTTGCTTTATAATGCCTCCTACTTGTTTTTGGATCATCCTTTTGGCCTTAAAAATATTATTCTTTTTTTGAAAAAGATTAGATCCTAAAAGCAATATACAGCTATGTGTATTTCTTGTTAACATATCGTCTTTTGATGTTCATTTTTTCTAAAAATATTTTTTTTATTCATCCCTCTTTTTATTTAATAGTTTAAAATCCTTTTTTAAACAATCTTTTTTTTAAGTCATCTATAGACATGTTTTAAACATTTAATTTCTCTGTTTTTACCTTTTTTTTCTTACAAAAGAACAAAAAATATAAACT